>JBKBVY010000001.1:0-97255 GCA_046289335.1 Roseateles sp.
CGAAGGGCGGCCCGGGCTGGACGCTGCAGCTGGCCGGCCTGACGGTCGAGCGCGGCGGCCTGCGCTGGCGCGATGCGGCCGTCGTCGCGGGCCTGACGCCCGTCGCGCTGGCCGTGGAGCCGCTGCGGCTGCAGCTGGGCCCGCTGGCCTGGCCCGCGCTGGCCCCGGTGGCCACTCAGCTGAGCGCACGGCTGGCGGCACTGGGGCCCAACGAACAGCCCGTGGTGGCCAGCGGCGGCGGTCTGCAATGGCGCGGGCGGGTGGGCCTGGCACCCTGGACGGCCAGCGGCGAGCTGCAGACCGAGGGCCTGCCGCTGCACCTGCTGGGCGCCTACCTGGACCCGGCCTGGGGCTTGCACCTGCAGCGCGGCGAGCTGGGCCTGAAGGCCGCGCTGAGCGCCGCGCAGCGGCCGGACGGTGGCTGGACAGCCAACCTGGACGGCAACCTGCGCCTGGGCCCGCTGGCGCTGTTGCAGACCCGGCTGGTCGACGGCCGGCGCGTCGTCGGCGAAGACCTGTTGAGCTGGCAGGCGCTGCAGCTGGATGGCCTCAAGCTCGCGCTGGTCCCCGGGGGCGCGCCGCGGCTGAGCATCCGCGATGCCCAGCTGGACGATGCCTACGCCCGCCTCATCGTCGACGAACAGGGGCAGTTCAACCTGCGCGACATCCGCCCGGCCGAGGCGGCCTCGGCCCCGGCGCCGGCCGGCCCGCCGCCCGAGTTCGCCGTGGACAACCTGCGCGTGAACCGGGGCCTGGTGGATTTCAACGACCGCTTCGTGCGCCCCAGCTACAGCGCCCGGCTGAGCGAGCTGCAAGGGTCGCTGGGCGCTTTCTCGTCCAGCGGCACGCAGATGGCCCCGCTGACGCTGCGCGGCAAGATCGCGGGCACCGGCCTGCTGGAGGTCGACGGCCAGCTCAAGCCCGGCGCGCCCCTGGCCATGGATGTGCAGGCCAATGCCAGCGACATCGAGCTGGCGCCGCTGTCCGTCTACGCCGGCAAGTACGCCGGCTATGCCATCGAGCGTGGCAAGCTGTCGGCCCGGCTGCGCTACCAGGTCGAGCCCGGCGGCCAGCTGGTGGCCAGCAACCAGATCATCCTGAACCAGCTGACGCTGGGCGAACGCGTCGACAGCCCGGACGCGACCTCGCTGCCCGTGCGGCTGGCCGTGGCGCTGCTGAAGGACCGTGACGGCGTCATCGACGTCAACCTGCCGGTCCGGGGTTCGCTGAACGACCCCGAGTTCAGCGTCGGCGGCGTGGTGTGGAAACTCGTCCTCAACCTCATCGGCAAGGCGCTGACCTCGCCGTTCTCGCTGTTCAGCGGCAGCGACGAGCCCGAGGCCGCGCAGATCGCCTTCGCGCCGGGCAGCGCCGAGCTGGCCGGTGCGGACAAGATGGACCGCATCGCCCGGCTGCTGATCGACAAGCCCGGCGTGCAGCTCACGCTGACCGGCTGGGCCGATCCGGCGACCGAGACCGTGGCGCTGCGCGAGCGGCGGCTGCAGGCGGCGCTGAAGGCCGAGGCCGCACCGACGCCAGAAGCCGCCCTCAAGCGGCTTTACCAGGCCAGCAAGCTGCCCAACAAGCCGCGCAACCTGCTGGGTCTGGTCAAGGATTTGCCGCCCGAGCAGATGCGCGGCCTGCTGATGGGCAGCTACGCGGTCGACGACGAGACGCTGCGCCAGCTGGCCGTTGCCCGGGCCGTGGCCGTGCGCGACGCATTGCTGGCCCGCGGCGCGCCCAATGCCCGCGTCTTCCTGGCCGCGCCCAAGCTCTGCGACGGGGCTTGCGAGGCCGGCTGGCAACCCCATGTCGAGATGTCCCTCGCCGCCCATTGAAGGTCACCCATGTCCGCAACGAATCTTAAACGCATCACCCTGGCCGGCGGCTGCTTCTGGTGCCTGGAGGCCGTCTACGAGCGCGTGCGCGGCGTGCACCGGGTCGAGAGCGGCTACAGCAACGGCCATGCCGCCCAGCCCAACTACGAGCAGGTCTGCAGCGGCAGCACCGGTCATGCGGAGGTGGTGCGGCTGGACTTCGATCCCGCCGAGGTCTCGCTGCGCGAGCTGCTGGAGGTGTTCTTCACCATCCACGACCCGACCACGCTGAACCGCCAGGGCGCCGACGTGGGCACGCAGTACCGCTCGGGCATTTACTGGCACAGCGAGGCGCAGCGCGCACTGGCCGCCGAGGTGCTCCAGCAGGTCAACGAGCACCACGGCGGCCGCGTCGTCACCGAGCTGCAGCCCGAGACCAACTACCACCCGGCCGAGGCCTACCACCAGCACTACTACGCCCGCAACCCCGACCAGGGCTATTGCGCCTTCGTCGTGGCCGGCAAGGTGGACAAGTTCCTGTCCACCTTCAAGCGCCTGGTCAAGTGATGCTGGCCTGGAGCGGGCTGCGGCACCGTTATGCCGGCGGCGCCGAGATCGCCTATGCGGACTTCGCGCTGCGGCCCGGCTGCCACCTGCTGCTGCGCGGCGCGTCGGGCTCGGGCAAGTCCACGCTGCTGGCGCTGCTGGCCGGCCTGCTGCGCGTGCAGCAGGGCGCGCTGGAGGTGGCGGGCACCGACCTGACAGCCCTGGGGCCACGCGCGCTGGATGCCTGGCGCGGCGCGACGCTGGGCTTCGTGCCGCAGCGGCTGCACCTGAGCGATGCGCTGACCGTGGCCGGCAACCTCGCGCTGCCGGCGCTGGCAGCGGGGCAGGGCGGCGACGCCGCGCGCGCGACCGAGTTGCTGGCGGCGCTGGGCATTGCCGAGCTGGCCGGGCGGCGGCCCCACCAGCTCAGCGTGGGCCAGGCTCAGCGCGTGGCGCTGGCGCGCGCGCTGATGCGCCGGCCGCGCCTGCTGCTGGCCGACGAGCCCAGCGCCAGCCTGGACGACGAGCACACCTTGCACATGCTGGCCCTGCTGCTGGACGCCACCGAGCGTGAGGGCTGCACGCTGGTCATCGCCAGCCACGACGCGCGGGTCGTGGAGGCGCTGGGCGGTCGGGACGACGTGGTCGAGGTGCGGCTGTGATCCGGCTGGCCTGGCGCTATCTGTGGTCCAGCCCGCTGACGACGGCGCTCAACCTGCTGCTGCTGACGCTGGGGCTGGCGGCCGTGACCTTCGTGCTGCGCGCCAGCGCCCAGGTGGAGGCGGCGCTCAAGCGCGATCTCGCCGGCATCGACCTGGTCGTGGGCGCCAAGGGCAGTCCCATGCAGATCATGCTGGCCGGCGTCTTCCACCTCGATGCGCCCACCGGCAACATCCCCATGGCCACGCTGGATCTGCTGCAACGGCAGCCGCTGGTGGCGCAGGCCGTGCCGCTGTCGCTGGGCGACTCGTTCCGCGGGCATCGCATCGTCGGCACCACGCCGGCCTACCTGGACCTCTACGGCGCCAGGCTGGGGCAGGGCGCCTTGTGGACTCGGCCCATGCAGGCCGTGCTGGGGGCGGAGGTCGCGCAGGCCACGGGGTTGAAGATCGGCGACCGCTTCGCGGGCAGCCATGGCCTCGCCGACGGCGGCGGCGCGCATGGCGAGCACCCGTTCGAGGTCGTCGGCGTGCTGGCGACCTCCGGCAGCGTGCTGGACCGCCTGGTGCTGACCGACCTGGCCTCCGTCTGGGAAATGCACGAAGAACACCACGCCGACCATGCCCACGAGCATCACGACGACGACAAGCGCGAGACCACGCTCATCCTGGTGCGTTACCGCAGCCCGCTGGGCGCCGCGCTGCTGCCGCGCTGGGTCAATGCACAGCCCGGCCTGCAGGCCGCCGCACCGGCGCTGGAGACCGCGCGGCTGATGCGGCTGGTGGGAGCGGGTACCGAGGTGTTGCGTGGCTTCGGCGCCGTGCTGCTGCTGGCTGCGGGCCTGTCGGTCTGGGTGGCGCTGCTGCATGCGGTGCGCGCCCGCCAGGCCGACCTGGCCATGCTGCGCATGCTGGGCGCGCCGGCCCGCCGCGTGGCCGCGCTGATCGCGCTGGAAGCCCTGCTGCTGGCCGGCCTGGCCACGGCGCTCGGGCTGGCGGCCGGCCATGGGCTGGTGGGCGTGCTGGAGCGGCTGCTGGCCGAGCGGCAGTCGCTGCGGCTCGCACCGCTGGGCTTGGGCGAGGCCGAATGGTGGGTGCCGCTGCTGGCCGGCGGCATGGCGCTGCTGGCCGCCGCCTGGCCGGCCTGGCGCGCCTACCGGCTGGACGTGACCACGCTGCTGCAGGCGCCGCGCTGAGCGAGGACAATCGCCGCCATGAAGTTCAGACCCGTCCTCGCCCTTTGCCTGGCCGCCGCGGCCGCGATCGCCCAGACCCCGCCGCCCATGGGCCAGGGCCCCGGCTATCACGACCCGCGCAGCCCCTTCAAGCCGCTGGAGGAGCGGGCCGACGTCCTGTCCTGGAAGCTGCTGTCCCAGGTCACGGCCAAGGCTGAGAAGAAGAAGCTGGTGCCGACCTTCCCGGCCGCCGTGCAGGCGCTGGACCGCAAGACGGTCAAGGTGCAGGGCTTCATGGTGCCGCTGGAGGCGGGCGACAAGCAGCAGCACTTCCTGCTGTCGTCGGTGCCCACGACCTGTTCCTTCTGCGTGCCCGCGGGCCCCGAGGGGCTGGTGGAGGTGCGCACCACCAAGCCGGTGCGCTACACGCTGGAGCCGGTCATCGTCGAAGGTCAGCTGGCCGTGCTGACGGACGATCCCTACGGCCTGTACTACCGCGTCGTGGACGGCGTGGCGGTCAACTAGGGCCTGCTCCCGTGATGTGAAGAGGCCCTAAGGCGCAAGCCGGTCGCGCCGCCAGGCGCCGCCATCGGGCGTGAAGACCAGCCGGTCGTGCAGCCGCGAGCGGCGGCCCTGCCAGAACTCGTAGCGATCCGGCACCAGCCGGTAGCCGCCCCAGTGCGGCGGGCGATCCGGGTTCAGGCCATGCTGGGCGGCCGCCTTGGCCGCATTGGCCACCAGCACCGCGCGCGAGCTGATGACCTGGCTCTGCGGCGAGGCCCAGGCGCCCAGGCGCGAGTCCAGCGGCCGGCTCTTGAAGTAGTCGTCGGACTCTTGCGCCGAGGTCTTCTCGACGCGGCCCTCGATGCGCACCACGCGCTCCATCTCCACCCAGTGGAACTGCAGCGCCGCGAAAGGCAGATGGGCCAGCTCGCGGCCCTTGCGGCTGTCGTAGTTCGTGAACCAGACGAAGCCGCGCTCGTCGCAGCCCTTGAGCAGCACGACGCGCGTGGACGGCCGGCCGTTCTCGCCGACGGTGGCCAGCGTCATCGCGGTGGGCTCGGACACGTCGTGGGCAATGGCCTCGTCCATCCAGCGGTTGAACAGCGCCAGGGGACCGTCGGCGGCCTGAGCCTCGTCCAGCTCCCCCAGTTCGTAGCTCTTTCGGAAATCACTCAGCTTGCTCATGCCCTCAAGTATGCAGACCTTCCCTTAAGTGAACGTCCCAGTTTCAACGCCAGGGGCACTGGGCATGCTTGTGGCACCGCAGCAAATGTTGAACAGGCCCCAGACATGATGAAGCGACGCCCTGCCGTCGTGGTATTGGCCGCAGGGCGCGGCACGCGGTTTCTAGGGCCGGGCCACAAGCTGGAGCAGCGGCTGGGTGAGTCGCCCGGCGCTGACACCGTGCTTGCGCGCACCCTCAGGCAGGCCATCGCGACCCGCTTGCCGGTGGTCGTCGTGACCATGCCCGCACTGACCGCCGCGGCGCACAAGCTGGTGGCTGCGCGCGACGTCGTCACGCTGCCGGAGCGCGACGAGCAGGGTCGGCCGCTGCCCATCGGCATGGGACATTCCATCGCGGCGGGCGTCAGCGCCACGGGCGATGCCGCCGGCTGGCTCATCCTGCCGGCGGACATGCCGCTGGTGCAGCCGTCCACCATCCTGGCCGTGGCCCAGGGGCTGGAGCGCTACCCGGTCTGCTATGCCCAGTACCGCGGCATGCAGGGCCACCCGGTGGGCTTCGGCACCGAGCTGTACTCGGAGCTGATGGCCTTGCAGGGCGACGAGGGCGCGCGGCGCATCGTCGCGCGCTATGCGGGCCAGCCCATCCCGGTCGACGACCCCGGCGTTCACATCGACGTCGACACGGTCGACGACCTGGCGCGCGTGCGCGGCTGACGCTGCTGCTACAACGGCGCGCACAGGCCGTGCTGTGCCGCCAGCCGCGCCTGGCGCTCCAGTTCCCTGTCCCGGATGCCATGCTCGCGCAAGCCCTGGACGGTGCGCAGCAGGTAGTCCAGCGTCGTGCCGTAGCGGCCGCGCGCGTGCCGGAAGATGTGCAGCAACTCGGGCTCCTGCAGCGGGCCGGTCCAGTTGGGGCTGTGGCGAGACAGCGTGAAGGCCAGCGCGCGCAGCCGGCCGGCAGGCGTGTCGCAGTTCAGCCAGCGCGGCTCGTACACGCCGTTGGGCATTTCCCGCACCCACAGCCGGTGCAGCACCGCCTCGCCGGCCTCGCGCGGGATGCGATAGACCAGGCCGCGGCAGCTGCCGCCCGAGACCAGCGCCAGCACCAGGCCAGGCTGCTGCGGCGAGCCGCGGTTCACCCGCGAGCGCATGCGCAGCACGCGGTGGAAACCCAGCACCCGCGCCGGCAAGGCCTGGGCATACTGGAACTCAGGCCGCCAGATCAGCGAGCCGTAGGCGAACAGCAGCAGGTCGTCGCCGCCATCCTGCCATTCGGCCAGCGTGCGCTGCAGCAGCTGGGCGCTGCGGACCGGACCGTGCGGAATGTGGATTGCCTGTGACGCCATGGCCGTGATGTTGTCATGGCGGTACCCAGGTCGTAACCCGCGCGGGCGCTTGGGCAAGTAATATGGTTACTTAAATTCTCAAGGTCCGGTTACGAAGCCGGCACCCCCGGAGACGTCCCAGATGAATTCCACCCTGAACGAAGTCACCCAGCGCATCCGCGAGCGCAGCGCCAAGCCGCGCGGTGACTACCTGGCCCGCATCGCCCAGCTGAGCAACCGCCAGCGCGGTTTCGAGCGCATGGGCTGCGCCAACGTGGCTCACGCCGTCGCGGCGCTGCCGGCCAACGACAAGCTGCGCATCGTCGCCGAAAAGGCGCCGCACCTCGGCGTCGTCACGGCCTACAACGACATGCTGTCGGCCCACCAGCCCTACGAGGGCTATCCCGCGCTGATCCGCGCCGAGGCCGCCCGCCTGGGCGCCACGGTACAGGTGGCCGGCGGTGTGCCGGCCATGTGCGACGGCGTCACGCAAGGCCTGCCGGGCATGGAGCTCAGCCTGTTCTCGCGCGACACCATCGCGATGTCCACCGCCGTGGCGCTGACCCACGACGTGTTCGACGCCGCGCTGCTGCTGGGCATCTGCGACAAGATCGTGCCGGGCCTGCTGATCGGCGCGCTGCATTTCGGCCATCTGCCCTGCGTGTTCGTGCCGGCCGGCCCGATGAGCTCGGGCATCAGCAACAGCGAGAAGGCCAAGGTGCGCGAGCTCTACGCGCAGGGCAAGGTGGGCCGCGACGAGCTGCTGAAGAGCGAGTCCGCCGCCTACCACGGCGCCGGCACCTGCACCTTCTACGGCACGGCCAACAGCAACCAGATGCTGCTGGAGGCCATGGGCCTGCATGTGCCGGGCAGCGCCTTCGTCCATCCGCACGACGACCTGCGCACTGCGCTGACGCGCGAGGCGGTGGCAACGGCGCTGCAGATCAGCGGCCGCATCGCGGGCCAGGCGGCCAAGCCCATCGGCCATGTCGTGGACGAGCGCTGCATCGTCAACGCCATGGTCGCGCTGCTGGCCACCGGCGGCTCCACCAACCACCTGATCCACTGGGTCGCCGTCGCGCGTTCGGCCGGCATCCTGATCGACTGGACCGACTTCTCCGATCTGTCGGCGGTGGTGCCGCTGCTGGCCCGCGTCTACCCCAACGGCAGCGCCGACGTGAACCAGTTCCAGGCCGCCGGCGGCCCGGGCTTCGTCATCCGCGAGCTGCTGGATGCCGGCCTCATGCACGAGGACGTCATCAGCGTGGGCGGCGACGGCCTGCGGCCCTATACCTTCGTGCCGCGTGCGGTAGGGCAGGGCGGCGAAGTGGTGCGCGAGGCGCTGCCGGCCGCCAGCGGCGACGACAGCGTCGTGCGCACCGCAGCCGCGCCCTTCAGCGCCACCGGCGGCCTGAAGCTGCTGGCCGGCAACCTGGGCCGCGCCGTCATCAAGTCCTCGGCCGTGCCGGAGGACCGCCACACCATCGAGGCACCCTGCCGCATCTTCACGACCCAGGAGTCCATGCTCGCCGCGTTCAAGAACGGCGAGCTGGAGAAGGATGTCGTCGTCGTCGTGCGCTTCCAGGGGCCGCACGCCAACGGCATGCCCGAGCTGCACAAGCTCACGCCGCCGCTGGCCGTGCTGCAGGGCAAGGGCTTCCGCGTTGCGCTGGTCACCGATGGCCGCATGAGCGGCGCGTCGGGCAAGGTGCCGGCAGCCATCCACGTCAGCCCCGAGGCGCTGGCCGGCGGCCCGCTGGCCAAGCTGCGCGACGGCGATGTGGTGCGCGTCTGCGCCGTCAACGGCGTGCTGACGGCCTTGGTCGACGAGGCCGAATGGGCGGCGCGCGGGAACGCCACGCTCGACCCGGCGGAAGCCGACGTCAACGCCCATGGCCTGGGCCGCGAACTCTTCGCGGGTCTGCGACGCAATGTGCTGAGTGCCGAAGAGGGCGCCATCACCTGGCTGTGAGAATTTGAGAATGCTTGAAACCCTGAGCCTGGCCAGCCACGGCCCCGTCATTCCCGTCATCGTCATCCAGCGCCTGGAAGACGCCGTGCCGCTTGCCGAGGCCCTGGTGGCCGGTGGCGTCAAGGTGCTGGAGGTGACGCTGCGCACCCCCGTTGCGCTGCAGGCCATGGAAGCCATGGCCAAGGTGCCGGGCGCCATCGTCGGCGCCGGCACGCTGCGCACGCCGCAGGACGTCACGAACGCGAAGAACGCCGGCTGCCAGTTCGGCGTCAGCCCCGGCTACACCGATGCGCTGGCCGCCGCCTGCAAGGCCGAAGGCCTGCCGCTGCTGCCGGGCGTGTCCACTGCGTCTGAAGTGATGCAGGCCAATTCCGCCGGCTTCGGCTTCCTGAAGCTGTTCCCCGCCACGGCCGTGGGCGGCGTGAACCTGCTGAAGGCGCTGGCCGGTCCCTTCCCGGACGTGGCCTTCTGCCCCACCGGCGGCATCTCGCTGCAGACCGCGCCCGATTTCCTGAAGCTGCCCAACGTCAAGGTCTGCGGCGGCTCCTGGCTCACGCCGCAGGATGCGGTGGACGCCAAGGACTGGGCGCGCATCACCCGGCTCGCCGCCGAGGCCTCAGCGCTGCGATAGGTCAAACAGCAGGCAGGTCGTCGACGCGTGGGCGTAGAGCCTGCCGTCGTGCCCCACCAGATCGGCCTCGGCCGTCGTCACCTGGCGGCCGCGGTGCACCACATGTCCGATGGCGCGCACCAGCGGCACCTGGTCGGTCAGCGCGCGCACCAGGTTGACCTTGAACTCCAGCGTCGTGTAGGCCCGGCCGACCGGCAGCGTGGTGTGCACCGAGCAGCCCAGCGCCGAGTCCAGCAGCGTGGCGAACCAGCCGCCATGCACGCTGCCCAGCGGGTTGTAGTGCTTGAACTGCGGCCGCCCCTGGAATGTGGCCTCGCCGTCGGCCACCGAGATCAGCACGAAGTCCAGCGTCTCGCTGATGGGCGGTGGCGGTGCCAGCCCCTCCAGCATGGCCTGCATCTGCTGCAGACCGGTCTTGCCGGCCAGCATCGCGTGCGAGGCCAGGCCGGTGCCGGGTTGCAGACGGCCGCGCACGGCTGCTTCGTCGGCCCGCCAGCGGGCCAGGATGTCGTCGGGGGAGGCGGAGGTCATGATGGCGACTCGTCGTGGAGCCGCCGATTCTGCTCAATTCCGCCGACGGCGATGTCGCACAGGTTCAAGCCGCCAGCTGATGCTGCAAGGGCGCGGCACGGCGGCCGGCGGGCGCGTCCAGCCGCAACTGGTCCAGCACCGGGCCCTGCCACGGCAGCAGGTAGACCAGCGTGGCCAGCGACGCCTTGCGCCGCGACGACAGCAGCGGCCGCCCCAGGTCGTCCAGCAGCAGCACGTTGGAGCGCACGTTGAGCGGGTCGGCCTGCACCACGGTGCCGTGACCGATCTGCACCCAGTCCCACTCCACCCAGGCCTGGATGTCGGCGTAGCGGCGCTCCCAGCGGGTGCTGCCACTGACCGGGCGGTCGGCGGCCCGTGCGTGGTTGACGCGGGTCTGGGCGTGACGGACATCCTGGGCGGCGCTGTCCAGCGCGGCAACGGGCCAGCAGACGCTGCCCTCGGGCAGACGGATCAAGGTCGACATGGACAACACCTCGTGGTCGTGTGATTCGAACGAGGCGGCAGTCTCCGAGCGCCGACGACCCCGGACAAGCTGGCAGACTTGGCAGGTATGGGCAAGCCCGGGATGGACTATCAACAGCTGATCGACGTGGGGCTGAGCGAGGATTTCGCCAGCTTCGAGCGCCGGCTGGTCGCGACGGCGGAGGCGATGGGTTTTCCCATCATCTCCGGCGTGCTGATGCGCGGTCTGCTGCAGGATGCGGACGTGCAGATCACGTCGCTGGGCAACACGCCACAGGCCTATCTTCAGGCCGCCAAGGATCTTGGCGATGCACGTCGCGACCCCGTCATGGGGCAGCTGATGGCCCAGCCGATTCCCGTCGTGTACGACCAGAGCACCTACGTTGCCGCGGGCGTTGGTGAGCTCTGGGAAATGCAGGCGCCTTATGGCTACAAGACCGGCATCGCGGTCAAGCTGCACCTGCCGGGCAACAAGCATTTCCTGCTGGGCGTGGACCGCGAGGAAGCGTTGCCATCGCCCGGCCCCGAGCTGATGCAGATGATCGGCGGGCTGCAGCTTCTTGCAGCGCATGCGCTGACGGCGGCCGACCGGCTGCTGGGCCCCAAGATCGACAAGAACGATCTGCCCAAGCTGACCAAGCGCGAGTTGGACGTGCTGAGCTGGACCTCGCAGGGCAAGACGGCCTGGGAGGTCAGCGTCATCCTGGGCATGAGCGAGAAGACGGTGAACTTCCACCTGGGCAACGCGATGCGCAAGCTGGGCGTGAGCTCCAAGCACCAGGCGGTGCTGAAGTGCGTTGCTGCCGGGCTGCTATGAGGACATGGGGCACCCTGGAAGACTTGCTAGGTTTCTAGGGGGGCGAAAACAGGGACAGTTCGGGTCATCGAATTTGACCACCCCGGAGCCCACCATGAAACTGATCGACGTCATCTACGAACTGCTCGGCCTGCCTCGACTGGGCGGCTGACGCCACCGACTCAGGGAGTGCCGCAGTGATGCGTGCCGGTCAGGACCTTGGCGACGACCGCCGCCCGCGTGCGGCCCTCGGCGCCAGGGTTCTGGCCACACTCTGCGAGCAACCCGTGCCTTCCCATCCCGAACGACGCGGAGTCTCGATGTCCATCTCCGCAGAAACCTATGACCGGCTGTTGAGCCTGGCCGACCAGGCTCCCCTCGACAGCCTGCCGCTGACCGAGCGCACGCTGTCCAGCGCCAAGACGCTGGGCTACACCCGCATCGGCCAGATCCGCAACACGCCCCCACACCGGCTGCTGGCCGACCTGGGGCGCGAGCGGGCCGAAGAGTTGCAGCAGGCGCTGTACGACTTCGGCATGCGCCAGCGCGGCGCGGCCGCCTGAGCGTCAGGCCGCCTTGGCGGCACGGCGCAGCTCGACGGCATCCGGCAGGCCGCGCGCCTCGCCGGGCGTCAACCTGAAGATGCGCAGGGCGGCACTGACCTGTTCGGTGTCGGCCTGCATCTGTGCGGCTGCGCCTGCCAGCTGCGCGACCATGCTGGCGTTCTGCTGCGTGATGTCGTCCAGCTGGCGCATTGCGTCATGCACCTCGGCCACGCCCTTGAGCTGGGCGTGAGCCCCCTCGTCGATGTGGTCGATGAGGCCAACGAAGGCCTGCACCTGCGACAGCATCGCGTCGATGCGCTCGCGGGCCGCCCGTGTCTGCACTTCACCGGCCTCGACACGCTGAGTCGAGTCGTCGATGAGCGTCTTGATCTCGCGCGCCGCGGTGGAACTGCGCTGGGCCAGCGCCCGCACCTCGCCCGCCACGACCGCGAATCCCTTGCCGTGCTCGCCGGCGCGTGCCGCCTCGACGGCCGCGTTCAGCGCCAGCAGATTGGTCTGGAAGGCGATGCTGTCGATGAGCTGGACAATCTCAGCGATGCGGCCGGACGAGCCGGCGATGCCGCCCATGGTGTCGGTAACCGAGTGCACGACCTCGGCGCTGCGCCGCGACACTTCGCGCAGCTCGCCGGCCACGCCGCTGGCGGCCTCCACATCGGCGCTGGTGCCCTGCACGGTGGTCGCGATCTGGGCCATGCTGGCGGCGGTCTGCTGCAGGTTGACGGCCTGCGCCTGGGTGCGCTGCGCCAGCTCGCGGTTGCCCTGGGCGATCTCGTCGCTGACGCCGCGGATGCGGTCGATCTCGCGGCGCGTGTCCACCACCATGGCGCGCAGGTTCACCGCCACCTGGGCCAGCGCCGATTCCAGCTCGCGCGTCAGCGCGCTGCGGCCCACGCCGGGGCGGGCGCTGAGGTCGCCCGCCGCCAGCGCATGGGCAAAGCGCTGCGCTTCGGCCAGCGCGGCCCGGCAGCGGCGGTGCTGCAGCAGCGCGCCCGCGGCGGCCCCGGCCACGGCCACCAGGCCGGCCGTCCAGGGGCCGACCTGCGCCAAGGCCAGCGCGGTGGCCGCCGCCACGAGCAGCGGCGCCACGCTGTCGCCCAGCCAGGGCAGGCGCCGGCGCAAGCGCTGCAGCGCGCCGGCCAGACCCGGCCGCAACAGCTCGCCGCCTTCCAGCCGGTGACGCAGCCGGCCGCGGGCCTGCTCCTCGCACATCACGGCAAACAGCTGTTCGGCCGCCTCGATCTGCGCCCGCGTGGGCTCCGAGCGCACCGACAGATAGCCCACCGGCCGATCGCCGTCCAGCAGCGGCGTCACGTTGGCCAGCACCCAGTAGTGGTCGCCGTTCTTGCGCCGGTTTTTCACGACGCCCGACCAGGGCCGCCCGGACTGGATGGTGGCCCACATGTCGCGGAAGGCTTCCTGCGGCACATCGGGGTGGCGCAACAGGTTGTGGGGCTGGCCCAGCAACTCGTTCAACGCGTAGCCGCTGGTTTCGACGAAGACCGCGTTGGCATGCAGGATGCGGCCCTTGAGGTCGGTGGTGGAGACCAGCGTCTGGCCGGTGGGGAAGGGGTGCTCGCGTCGGGTGACGGCCTGGAGTCGCATGAAAAAGATCCTTTGCATGCGAGCATGCGGGGCTGCCACCGACCAAGATTTGACCTGGCGCAAGGCCACCCCGGCCCCGCCCCGCTCTCCATGCAAGACCGTGACATTCCTCTCGAAGCCTGGCCACGCCGCGCGGCGCTGGCGCATTTCCGCGACATGGCCCAGCCCGCCTTCAGCGTCACCGTGCCGGTGGACGTGACCGGCCTGAGCGAACGCGCCGCGCGCCACGGCGCGACGCCCTGGCTGGCCTACCACCATGCGGCGCTGGAGGCCGCCAACGCGGTCGACGCGATGCGCCAGACGCTCAAGACAGAGGGCGACGGCGTGCGCGAGTTCGCCAGCGTCCACGCCAGCACCACGGTGCTGCGCGACGACGGCAGCTTCGGCTTCCTGACGCTGCCGCGCGAGCCCTCGCTGGCGGCCTTCGCCGCCCATGCGCGGCCCCGGCTGCAGCGCGTGCGCGAGGCCAGCGGCGACCTGTTCGCGGCCAACGAGCCGGGCCTGGTGGACGAGGCCTCGCTGGTGCACATGACCGCGCTGCCCTGGCTGGCCTTCACCGCCTTCACCCATGCCCGCGGCCGCGGCGACGACCGGCCCAAGATCGCCTTCGGCCGGTTCAAGGAAGAGGGCGGCCGGCTGCTGATGCCGGTGTGCATCGACGTGCACCACGCGCTGTGCGACGGCGTGCATGTGGGCCGCTTCTTCGAGCGGCTGCAGGCCAACCTGGACGCGATCTGAGCGCTACAGGTCCAGCGTCACGATGACCGGCGCATGGTCGCTGGGCCGCTCGTTCCTGCGCGGCTGCTTGTCGATCTCGCAGGCGGTCACGCGGGCTTGCAGCGCCTGGCTGACCAGGATGTGGTCGATGCGCAGCCCCTGGTTCTTGCGGAAGGCCAGGTTGCGGTAGTCCCACCAGCTCCAGCTCTTGGGCGGCTGCTCGAACAGCCGGAACGCATCGCTCAGGCCCAGCGCCAGCAGCTGCCGGAACTGCTCGCGCTCCTCCGGCGTGCAGTGGATCTGGCCGGCCCAGGCCACGGGATCGTAGACATCGCGGTCCTCGGGGGCGATGTTGAAGTCGCCCATCAGCACCAGGTGCTCGTGCGTCTTCATCTGCTCGCCGACCCAGCCGCGCAGCGCATCCAGCCAGCCCATCTTGTAGACGAACTTGTCGCTGTCCGGCGCCTGGCCGTTGGGGAAGTAGCCGCCGATGACGCGCACGCCGCCCACCGTGCCGGCGATGACGCGCGCCTGCTCGTCGGCAAAGCCGGGGATGTTCTTGACCACGTCGGTGGCCGGCTCGCGGCTCAGCAGCGCCACGCCGTTGTAGGTCTTCTGGCCGAACCACTGCACCTGGTAGCCCGCCTCGCCGATCTCCAGCGTGGGGAACTTGTCGTCGGTGAGCTTGGTCTCCTGAAGCACCAGCGCGTCGACGGGATGGGCGGACAGCCAGTCCAGCAACTGCGGCAGTCGGACGGCGAGGGAGTTGACGTTCCAGGTGGCGAACTTCTTCATGGCCTCATCCTAGCCGCCCCGACCACGGTGTCAGGGCAGCGGATGGCGCTCCAGCCGGCGGATCAGCAGCGACTCGCGCCCCGCCTCCACCGCCATGCCGCAGTCCAGGCTGAAGCGGCAGCGGCCGCCGCCGGGCATGAGGACGGTCAGGTCGTCGGCATCGGCCGGCGCGGCCATGCGGTGCCGGGCCAGCGCCGGGCCGAAATGGCGCGGCGGCAGCTGCTGCACGGCGGCCGCGATCGCGGCCCGGCCCTGCAGCTCGCCCAGCGGCGAGGCGGTGTGCCACCGGCCATCGGCATGGAACAGGCTCGCCGCCGCGCCGTCGCGGCGGTCCCGCGTCGAGGAACTGCATCAGCAGCAGCCGGGCTCGCCCAGCGTCGTGGCGTACAGCGCCTGCACGCCCTGGTTCTCGCTGGAGCGGCGGCGCGGCGCCTGGCGGTCGATGTCGTAGATGGCGTGCATGCGCTTGTCCAGGATCAGCGGGTCCAGCGACTTGGGCTCGCCGCCGCCGCCCAGGCTGCCGCCCACGCAGGCCATCACCTCGATGGCGACGAAGTCCTGCCGCCAGTCCTCGGTCTGCAGCAGGCGCTGGGCCGCGGCGATGCCGTTGCACACGGCCACGGCGCCGATGCCGGGCAGCTCGGCGCGCTTGACGTCCTGGTGCACGCCGCGCAGCGGCTGCCACTCCAGCGTCGCCGCGGCCGGCAGCCCCAGCCGGAGCGCCGCGGTGCGCAGCAGCGCCTCCATGACGCCGCCGGACGCGCCGAAGATCTGGCCCGCGCCGGTGCTTTCGCCCAGCGGGTCGTCGAAGCGGGCCTCCTCGGGCAGCGCGCCGAAGGCGATGCCGCGCGCGCGGATCATGCGCGCCAGCTCGCGGGTGGTCAGCACATGGTCCACATCGCCCGTCATGCTGGGGCGTACGGCCTCGTCCTTCTTGGCCGTGCAGGGCATGACGCTGACCACATCCGTCAGGTCGGCCGCGAAGTTGCTGTCGAACACATGGTCGAAGCCCAGCGCGCGCAGCGCGTTGATCAGCCGGCCGGTGCTGACGGTGCCGGGCTTGAGGCCGAACTCCTCGCATCATGTAGACCTCCAGCCCGTTGACGCCGCGCTGCAGACCGTGCGCTGCCAGCGCCTGCAGCACGCGCTCGGCCTCGGCCACGCGGCGGCAGAAGGGGATCATCACGCGCAGGTTGGTCAGCCCCATGTCGTCGCGCACGCGCTTGAGCGCCGCGCACTCCAGCGCAAAGCCGTCGGCATAGACCGGGTGGGTGTAGCGGGCCGCGCCGCGAAAGCCCAGCATGGGGTTCTCCTCTGCGGGCTCGAAGTCCGGCCCGCCCAGCAGCCGGGCGTACTCGTTGGTCTTGAAGTCGGACAGCCGCACGATGACCGGCGCGGGATGGAAGGCTGCGGTGATCAGGCCCACGCTCTCGGACAGGTGCTGCACGAAGCAGTCTGCCGGCTGACCAGGGCCGCATCGGCCAGCGCCAGCACCTCGTCGTCGCTCAGGCAGTAGCGCGCCCGCTCCTCGGCACTGGTGGGCTGGCTGGCCGTGGTCTCGGCGCCGCTGGCGTAGACCATCCTGATCGCCTTGCCGCCCCGCTTGCGCGACAGCACGGCGCGGTGCCCCTGGCGCAGCGTCGGCTGGATGTAGTCGGGCTCGACCATGGCGGTTCAGCGGCGAGGGCAGGTCGGTTGGCTGCGGGTAGGCATGCAGCCAGCATGGGCGCGCGGCGCGACGGCCCCTTGCGAAAGATCAAGGTCGGGCAGGGCAGCGCCGGCAGGCTGGCGGGGTGCAACCGCAACAGACGCCGGCCTCGCCGTTCTCGACCCGCCCCCTGCCCGCGCTGCTGGCCGAGCTGGGCACATCCGCCCAGGGCTTGACGACGGCGGCCGCGGCCGAGCGGCGCGCGGTGCACGATCCGCTGGTGCTGTTGCTGCTGGGCGCCAGCGCGCTGTCGGCGCTGCTGGGCGACGTGGCCAGCTTCGCCGTCATCGCGGTGATCGTCGCCGGCAGCGTGACGCTGGACTTCGTGCAGGAGCACCGCGCCGGCCAGGCAGCGATACGCATCAGCGAAACGCATTGCAGGAGACCCGTCGAACGGCCCGGCACAAATTGCCGACAATGTGCATTATGTAAAATATTAAGAAGCAGCGGCTGCAGGAGGAGCCTGTCCAAGCCCTGGGCGACCATATCTGCCAGCCTCTGCAGGTCGTCGTCGCCGCCAACGCAGCTGGCTGCCGGATGTGTAGGTCTTCCCATGTTGTGAAGTAACGGTGCTCCACCGCCTCGAATCGACCGCCACTGGCTGTCGTCGACGCAACTGGCCTTCCACCTGGCTAAGCCGGACCCAGCTCTACATCCAGTTTTTGACTGGCTTTCGGCAAGTCCGAGCCCGACCAGACCACAGGCAATCTTTCCTTCACTTGGCTGCAGCCGGCACAACTTCGCTTCCGCATCTCCGCGCCACTGGATCGCAAGGACGTGCTGCGCTTCTCGAAACGGCGGCGTTGGCTGTGATCGGCGCACCTTTCCTTCCCAAGTGGTTGCCGGATGAATAGGTAGCCTGCATTTGGCTGCCAGCGGATCATGTTTCCTTGCCAA
Organism: Roseateles sp.; assembly: GCA_046289335.1. GTDB lineage: Bacteria > Pseudomonadota > Gammaproteobacteria > Burkholderiales > Burkholderiaceae_C > Pelomonas. The sequence goes on from JBKBVY010000001.1 coordinate 17,409, forward strand.
GAGCCGCGATTCCTCTGGTCAGTGGGCCAACCCCTGCGGATCCGATAACCCAGCAAACGGCGTCAAGACGCCAGGGGCTGCCCGGTCCACACGGAAGAAGCCATCGCCGGCCGCCTGCTCAAGCGCAGCGGCGACTTGGGCGATGCCTCCCGGCCGGGAAACGAGGTAAAGGGGCTCATCCGCAAGTTCTGGCCGGCTCTCAATCAGCCACCACGCCAGCCAGTACCCGGCGCCTTCGGCAATGCGTGTCTGCAAGGCAGCTTCGAGCTCCAAGTACCCGGGGGTGCCCACGAAAGCTTCCAATTTCTGAAGCAGCGCGCGGTACGTCACGATGACATTGGTCAGGGCCATGGTCAGGTCCAAGTGCGGCGGTAACGCCACTTCGTCAGCCCGGTAGCCTGGGGTGCCCATGAAATGTTCCAACAGCTGCAGCGCGATGCGCTGTTCGGCAATGAACATGCTGGCGGTCCGGTCCGACTTCGTGTTTTGCGTGAGTTGATCATTCAGCATGTCCGGCTCTCTGCGAGTGCAAATCGAAATGCGGCTGTGTCAGGCACCTGTGCCGCTGCCAAGGGCCTCAAGGTGGTCCAGCAGGACCACCAGGCCGCCGGTCTCAGCGGCAATGTCCAGCGGCCGTCCACCCAAGCTGGATTCCGGCTCGATCAACCAAGCCGCCAACCAAGCTTCGACGTCACCGCCCGGGGACCGCCGCAGCTTGGCCAGCAGGCTTGCATAGCCGGGCGTGCGCCGAAAAACCTCCAGCCGATCCAGCGCCGCTCGCTGCGCGGCGACGAACCTTGCTGTTGCGTCTCCAGAATCCATCAGCACCCTGCTCCCGCCGGTCACGCCGTAAAAACCCTGCTACCGGTTCGAAACGGTCGCTCCGATTCTGAACGGTACCGGCGCGAAAGTTACAGAATACCCTTTAAAATCAACGGGTTACGATATGGGTGTGCACGTCGCCTGTATCGATTCGATGCCAGTGGTCGTTTGCGCGGCGTTAGAGGAGCCGTCTCGCCAGCGCGACTTCCGCCTGTCGCTGCGCGTCACCGCGGTTGACGAACGTGAAGGGCACCATCAAATTGCTCCCATGAGCGGGATCAACCCGCCGGGGAGGAAGCGTGGCAACGAGGCCCAAAGCGCTGAGCCTGTCCATCTACCTGATCAAGAACAAGGACCTGCCGGATCCTGAACTGGTCAAGCTGGACAAGGCCGACGCGCCCATCGATCTGGACATCGGGGATGGCCAGGCGCGGCTCTACGTGAAGACCGATGTCGTGCGGCAGCAGCCGCCCTGGACGCGGTTGTTCACCGCCCTCCCCGAGGTTCCCGACGACACCTTCGGCAGGCCCAACAGCGTCGGCGCCGTGCTGATCTACCGCGCCGCCGATGCGACGTTCCTGCTGTCGTTCGGCATGGGACAACACCTTGTCCAGCAGGACGCCGTGGAGCGCGACTTCGGTCTGCGCGTCACGCTGAACTCGGTTAACCCGAACGAGCTGCGCGCGCTGGACAAGGCCACCTACACGCATAGGCCGCTCGTCTCCAGGAACCAGAGCTCCCGTGGCGTGGACATCTTCGACTTGGATGTCGATGGCGAGTCCGAGATGCTGTACGCCATCACGGGCCTGTCTCAGGACCCGCAGCTCGGACCTCGGGTCACGGGGCGGGACGCGTTGACCATCCAACTGGCGGTCCAGGCCGACGCCCTTCCCGCACTGCTGGCGCACGTCCTGACCCGCTATCGGGCGCAGTTGCCGGCTGCATTCGACTGGGTGGACAACGTTCAGCGCGTACGCGACCCGGATTTCCTGCAACTGCTCGACATGGTGCTCGACGACATGCTCGCCCAGCCCAATGGCGCCCTGCTGTGGATGGGTGAACCGGAAATCGTGGACTGGGAGCAGGTGGCCGGCTACCAATTCGACCTGCGCGCCAGAACGCCGATGCATCCCACCCTAGACCTGGAGCACCTGACGGCCCACCTGCATGCCGCGGGCGAATCGCTATGTGTCGACAGCCTGCGCAGGCACTGGGTCCACCTGGTCGACGCCAACCACCAGCCGCTGAAAGTGTGGCATGCGTACCGGTGCCTGAACGCCGAGATCAGTGAGGACGATGCCACCTACGTGCTCAGAAACGGCAACTGGTTCAAGGTGAAGCCCTCCTTCGCTGCTCAGGTCGATGAATCACTCCGCACGCTCTCGATTCGGGATCTGGCGCTGCCCGAGTTCCAGCACGCCAGCGAGGGCGAGTACAACGACCACGTGGCCACGACGGACGCCAGCTACTACAACCTGGATGCGAACACCATCCGGCTCGGTGGCTCCTACGACAAGATCGAGTTCTGCGACCTGCTCAAGGACCACCGGACGCTGATCCATGTGAAGTTCTATCGGAGCTCAAGCACGCTCAGCCATCTGTTTGCGCAGGGGCATGTGGCGGCAGAGACCTTCGTGAAGGACGAGCAGTTCCGCGAGCGCCTGAACGCGAAGCTACCCGCGGCGAGCCGGCTGGCCAATCCACAGGTGCGGCCCGACGCCCGGCAGTACAGCGTGATTTACGCCATCGCGACCAACAAGACCCTGCCCGCCGAGCTGCCCTTCTTCTCCAAGGTGACGCTCAAGAACGCGACACGGACCTTGCGCGCGCTGAACTATGACGTGGCCCTGACCCGCATTCCCGTGAACGGAGACTGGCTCAGGACCTCGAAGTTGCGCGGCAACCGCCCCTGACCGCGCCCGGTCCGGCCGCTTCGCCCAGGGGCCCCGCCCTGCCCCGGCGATGCACCTTGAGGGTAGGGCGTCCTGCGCCGTGAACGCACCTTATAAGGTGTAGTCCTTTAAGGTACGTGATGAGCCAATGCGGGCCGATTGACGCCCGCAATGAGTACCAAGGTTCCCGCTCCCAACTTCGGCAAGGCGCTGCGCGCCGTGAGGCTGGAACGCGACCTTTCACAGGAAGACTTCTACGAGGTTTCCGGCCGGACCTACGTCAGCCGTCTCGAGAACAACGGCGCCGATCCCTCGCTGTCGAAGGTCGTTCAGCTGGCCCAGGTCATGGGCACCCATCCGCTGACGCTGCTCACGCTGGCGTTCTGCAGCAAGGGGTCAACCGCCGAGGTCGAGCGTCTGCTGGCGAGCGTGAAGGAGGAAATTGCCTCCTTCGAGGACCTGCGGCTGGGCCGACGCGACCGGCGCCGGCGCGCCTGATGTCCGCCCTGGCGCGCCAGGGCCCGGCCCACATCGCCTTCCTTGAAGAGCTTATCCGTTTGCGCACGCATGCGGGACTGACGCCCCTGGAACTGGCGCAGCGCCTGGGCGTCCAGGAAAGCGACGTGACGCGCGGCGAAGCCGGCACGCGCAGCGTGGGCGTGGTGGAGCTGCAGCGCTGGACGGCCGCCTGCGGCTCGACACTAGAAGAGTTCGGGCGGCGGCTGCAAGCCCGCACGCTTCAGTAGGAAGACGCAAGGTCCCCGGCTGTCCGGCAGAGAGTGACCGAACTTGCCGAGCCGGCCGTCAGCGCCTCACCCGCCGCTTGGGCGGCTTGGCGTCCGTCATCGGCGCTGCGGATGAATGCTCGATGGACAAGCCCATCTGGACGACGTGGCCCAGTGCGCCGCGAGCGACGTGCGGCCGTGGCTTGGTGCGGACGCGCATGGCTTCATACACGCGCAGCTCTGCATCCAGCTCGTTGAGAAACGCCAGAAAGTCGACGCCCAAGGCTTCTAGCCATTCGCGCAGCTCGATGATGTGCAGGGTCGTCTGGCCGCATTCGACGTAGCTGACCCAGCCCTGGCTGCGGCCGAGCAGTTTGCAAAGGTCGGCTTGCCGCAGTAGCCGGGACTCTCGCAGCTTGCGAAGCTTGTCCAGAAAGATCTTGTTGTGACGGCTGTGCAGTGCTTTGGCCATGGACGCGTTGGTTCTCAGCCTCGCACCGTATCCAACTCGGCGCCATATCAGGAATTTTGATATGGACAGGGGGTCAAAACAATGGACCGCATGTTCAACATCCGGGCCGCTTGACCGCCAGGTGCACGGCCATTTGCCCATGATCTGTTCCAGCCAGCATCCAATGCCGACCGCGGGCGATCGTCCCACCGACCGGGTTCGCGCCCGCAGGGCTGGCACGTGACCAGCCACGAACCAGGTGCAGGCGGCCTCTCCTTCGTCAACGAAGGGGACGCGCCGCAGGTGGAAGCGCAGCCGCGGGTGGAGGTGCATTGCTGGCGGCTGCTCAAGGCACCGTCCGGCACGCTGCATCTGGTGACGCTGAGAGACCGGAGCGAGCAAGGCGCCACGGTGCGGGTGACGTCGGCCATCACGGCGGTTGACGCGGCCGCCGGGATCGTGACGACGTCGACGGGGCGACAGTATGTGTTGTTGGGGCCGTTCGAGACGCAGGATTTCGAGGTGGATCTGCTGCACCGCGGCGCGGTCAGGCTGGGCATGGCGGACTCGGTAGACGTCAGCGTGCTCGCCTGGGACCAGGTCGAGATCCGCTGAATGCAGTTGCGACTTCAGCGTGAAGTTGCGACTTCCACAGGAGACGCGATGACCATTTCCGCCGGTGTCACCGGCTTCGTGGCAGGTCAGCGCGAGTTGCTGGCCCGCCTGGAGCGGTTCGCGCAAACGCCGGAATTTCAACGCCTGTTGATTGCGGCCGCGCCCATTTCAGAGGGTGACGCAGACGCCTGGCTGGCGCAGTGGCTGATCGAGCCCGCCTTCAGGAAGGGCGAGTTGCCGATCGATGCGTTGACCAAGCCCGGGGGGTGCAAGCGTGTCGAGCGGCACCTCAAGCACATCGCTGCTTTCCTTGTCGCGGAGGGTGTGTCGTGAATTGCGCGGCGACACGCTGGAAGTAAGGCAAGGTCGGGACGCCCGCCACGTCAACCATGGGGATGCGGTTGCCGTCGGCCGTGCGACCGGGTTCGCCTGCTGGCGTCAGGTCGCCGCCTTCTTTTTCCTGGCACGCTGACCTGTCCCGCTGGCCGCCCCTCCGTGCTGAACAGCCGCGGCGCCGAGCTTGGCCATGATCTGCTCAACCAGCGCCTCAGGCGCCGCGGCGCGTGACAGCGCCTGCTGAGCGTCCGACAACGCGGACTCCAGGTCACGAACACGCGCTTCAAGTCGCGCGGTGCCGGCTTGTAGTTCCTGCTCGCGGCGGCCGGCATCAACCTGCAGTTGCGCCAGGCGCCCCTCCGTAGCGGTGAGCTGACCGGTCGCACTGAGCTCGGCCTTCAGCGCCGCCTCGAAGCGCTTGGCCACGCCCTCCGTCGCCTTCTCTGCCTTGGTCCTGAGCGTGCGCTCGCGGTCGATTTCCAGCGCGGCGCGGCGGTCCGCGGCGGCCGCGCGTTCGTCGGCCTGGGCGATCGCGCGATCGGCGCGTTGGCGTTCCTGCGCCGCAGCCTCGGTCGCCGCCTGGACCTCTGCCAGCAGGGCTTGGACCCGCTGCTCCGCGGCGCCGGCGCGCGTCGCGGTGGTTGCATGCTGAATGCGCTCGGCCTCAAGGGCGGCGAGCAGCTGGTCGACCTGGGTCTGCAGGTGAGCCGCCTTGGCATTGGCCGAGAACGCTGCCGCTTCCGCAACGGCCGCCCTCTCCTTCTCTTCCTCGACGTTGGCGACGGCCGTGGCCAGGCCCTCCTTCACTCGGTCATCGACGTCGCGGCGTGCCTCGGCCTGCGCGACCTCCCAGAGGTGCTGCGCGGCCTGGAAAACCGGGTCCGACAGCCCGGCTGGCGCCGAGAACGCGCCCGGGTCCTTGATGCGGGCGCCCAGGTGCTTGAACCAGGTTTCCAGCATCGGACTGATCGTGTTGGGCGAGCCGCGGCCCAACGTCTGTCGCACCCGTTCGATCGTCGGCCGGGCGCCCTCCAACAGCAGTGCGTCGCAGGCCTTGAAGACGTCCGATTCGGTGATGCCGCGTGCCATGGATCGCTCTCCTTGCTCGGTGCCAAGTGTTCTGGCCTAATTACTCACGATAAGGGATGGTTATCAAGAGTAGTTCAAGGTTTATGTAGTACATCATACATACAACATATGAAAGCAACCAAAACAGCATTGCCTGTCGTGGTTTTGGCGCCGGTGCTCGCCCGTCTGCCCAAGTTGGACCCGCAAAACCTGGGAGACCTGGCGGAAGCCGCCGAGGCCGCACTGCTGCGTCAGGGCGAGAGCGAAAACACGCTGCGCAGCTACCGTTCGGCACTGCGCTACTGGGCGGCCTGGTTCGCGCTGCGCTACGGCCAGCCCATCGCCCTCCCCGTGCCCGAGGCGGCCGTCATCCAGTTCATCGTCGACCATGCCGAGCGGCTGGACGGGGATGGCCGGCTCGTCAGCGAGCTGCCGCCGGCCATCGACCGGGCGCTGGTCGCCGAAGGCTTCAAGGGCAAGCTGGGCAGTCCGGCGCTGGCGACGCTGGTGCACCGCCTGGCGGTGCTGTCCAAGGTGCACCAGCTCGAGGAGGCCGCCAACCCTTGCGAGCAACCGCGGGTGCGCGATCTGCTGGCCAAGACCCGGCGCGGCTACGCCAAGCGCGGCGCCCTGCCCCGCAAGAAGCCGGCCCTGACGCGCGAGCCGCTCGAAGCGCTGCTGGACACCTGCGACGAGAGCCTCACCGGCCTGCGCGACCGCGCATTGCTGTTGTTCGCGTTCGCCAGCGGCGGGCGCCGGCGGTCCGAAGTCGCGGTGGCCAGCATGGAAAACACCCGCCGGGACGGCACCGACTTCGTCTTCGAGCTGCAGCACTCCAAGACCAACCAAGCCGGCGCCGATCTCGCGGAAAACGACAAGCGCGTCGCCGGCAAGGCGGCGCTGGCCCTGGGGGCATGGCTGCGCGCCGCCGACATCCAGTCCGGGCCGCTGTTTCGGCGCGTGCGTCGCGGCGGCGTGGTGGGTGAGCCGCTGTCAGCGGCTGCCGTGCGGGACATCGTGAAGAAGCGCTGTGTCCTCGCCGGTGTAGAAGCGAAATTCAGCGCGCACTCGCTGCGGTCAGGGTTCGTCACCGAGGCTGGACGCCAAGGAGTGCCCCTCGGCGAGACGATGGCCATGACCGGACACCGGTCGACGGCAAGCCTCGTGGGATACTTCAGAACTGGTGGTGGCGCTGCGAAATCGGCTCGCCTGCTGGATTCATAGAACGGGTGCGACAGGCCCAGCGCATGGCTGGGCTCATCCGCGCGCTTTGGACGTGTCCTTCACCCGCTTGTCCACCACCTCGCGCCACTTGGCGAGCGCCTCGATGTCGGCGCTGAGCTCGTCAGGGGCGGGAATCGGGAGACGGCCCACCGGCGACGCAGCGTCGTGTTCGAACTTCGATGCCTTGGTCATGCCAGCATCGATTTCTCGATAGTCGTCGTCTGTGACCATCACACCCTTCAGGCGCTGCGTCGACACGCCCTCGCCGAAGCGCTGCACGGCGCCGTTGAGCAGAACCTCTTCGACGCAGCGTTCCCAGGCCAGGCGGAGCTGGCCGTAGCACTTGGCTGTCAGGTGGCGCTGGGCGTCCTCCTCGCCTTCCTTCTCCGCTTTGCGCACGCCGACGAGCATCTGCCGAAGGCGACCCAGCCGGTCCTTTGTGCCCAGCACGTCGAATGGCAGGTTCTCGGAATGGACACCGAAGCCGTCCTTGGTCCTGCGGATGTAGTTCTTGGTCAAAGTCGCCCCCACCGCTTCGACCTTCTGCTCCAGGATCAGCATGAAGTAGATGTCGTGAGTGAAGACGATGACCTGACGGTCAAGCGATTCGCGCGCGAGCCGCTCGGCCACCTCCCAGCGTCGGCGATGGTCCAGCGACGAGACCGGATCGTCGAAGACGACACCGCCCCGCCCCTTGCCCAGGCGGATCTCCGCCAGGAAGGATGCGATGGCGATTGCGCGCTGTTCTCCCTCGCTCAGGATGGCGGCCGGCGAACCGCCACCGGGCAGTTGTAGGGTCAGCTTGAACTGAGTGCGTCCGCCTGGCGACTCCGGCTTCATGACGACGCGTAAGTGATGCACCTTCAGAAACTGAAGTTCCTCGTTGAGCGCGTCCGCCAGTTCCTGCTTGGCCGTCGTGCTGGACAGTTCCGTCGACTTCCGCGAGATGCTCCGCGCTTCCGCGCCATCGATGCAGATCTGCAGCTTGCGACGGTAGTCATGCTTACCCATCGCCTCGAGCACGGCGGCCTTGACTTCGGCAAGCCTGCGCCGAGCGTCGAGCTCAGCACGTTCGGCCACCATGGCCGCACGTAGCTTTTCATCTGCAGTCGCATCCAGGGCCTTTGCCTGCACTGCCAGCCCTTCAACGATCTCGGTCAGGGCAGGCTGTGGATCAAGCGTTAGCTTCGGCAGATCCTCCCACGGCAACTTGCCAGATGCAGCTTGAAAGACGCCGCTCTGCCGGGTTTTCAAGGCCTCCTGCAGAGTGACGCAGGCTTCGGCCGCCGGTGCAGAGATTTCCGCGAGCTCCTCGGCAAGCGCGTCGCGAAATGCCAGATCCACGTTGCCCTGATGAATTGCCAGGAACGGAACTGCAGCGGCCTCGCGCGCTTCCTTGGCGGCCTTCTCAGCGGCCGCCTTGACGAAGCCGTCAAAGCGCTTCAAGCGCGCGGCGCCCTCCTCGCCGAGGACGTTCTGGCACAGCGGGCACGGGGCATCCGCCGGCAGGCCCGGGAACTCGTGTTGCGCATGGCTCTGCGCCGAGAATGAACGCGCGGCCTCGAAGAGGGTCTTCCACTCTTCGCCTCCGGTGCCAGGCAACTGGCCCGGCGTGGCGCCGAACTGCTTCGCCGCCAAGTCAGCGGTCGCCTTGGCCAGGTTCGATTCTTGGACCAACGCTTGCAGCGACGCGACCTTGTCATCGCTCAAAAGCTGCATGGCGGCCCCAGCGCGGTCTTTCAGCGCGGTCAAGCGACTCGACTTTTGCCGCACGGCCAGCGCCTTCTGTTTCGGGTCGGCTTCGGACAGGATTTTGTTCAGTAACGCGAGGCGATCCAGTTCAGCTTGCGTGAGCGCCGCCAGCGCTTCGATCTCGTCCGTCTTCGTCTTCGCCGGGATGCCGAGCAGCGCCCGCGCGACCGCGGTCTGTTCGCGTGTCAGTGCCGCGTACGCCGTGTCGCTGGGCGCATGGGCGCTCATCTCCTTCGCGGCGCGCGCCCTCAGCTTGTTGCATGCCCCGACCAACCCTTCCAGGATGTCCAGTCCGTATGGGGCGTAGGCGAAGTCGCCTTGGTTGTCGATGTAGGCCCGGGCGCAGTGCGAGTCGAAGATCGAGATGTCCGCCAGTGGCGCTGGCGGCACTTGGCCGTCCTGCCACGACAGATCGGCTGCGGCGCCATCGACCTCCACCTGGAACACGGCCTGCGCAGGACCGCATTTGCCGGGTTCGAGCTTTGCGTCGGGAAGAATCGGTTCGCGTCGGTCCCGAGCCCGGCAGGCATGTTTGAAGACGCGGGAATAGCCGGACTTGCCTGCACCGTTCTCGCCATAGATGATCGTCAAGCCCGCTCGTGCGATCGGAAGGCTGGCACCGTTGGCGAGAGCGTTGACGTTGGCCAGATCCTTGATGCCGGTCAACAACACCAGGCGCACCGAGTCGGCTTGAGGCGCCACTTGGGCATCGCCGAGCTTCTGGGGCTGGCGCTTATCGGGATCGGGAATGCCCGCTTCAGCCTTGGCTAGCGCATATAGGTCGTCCAGATCGCCATCGCCGAGCGTCCGGTCGGCGTAGAGCCGAGAGATAGCGTCTTGTTGCCAGGCTGCGAGGTTCTTGGACCACGCATGGATGTCCTGCAGGATCGTCACCAGCTTCCTCCTTGTCAGCGGGCCCCTGCCGAAGGTGGGATTGACTTTTAGTCTTCGGCCGGATCGATGGGTGCGAAATATATTGGAGTCAGGCCGCCGTCGGTACGTCCTGAGCCACGGCCGGTGAGCAGAAACCTCGCGCCGGCATGACGACGGTGAGAGTCCGTGGTGTGAAGGAGACCGAAGCCACGTCGACCGGCGGCTCGCCGCCGGCAGACAGGGCTCTCGGATTAGCCCGGGTCCGTGATCGCGCGGCCGCATTGAATAAGCACAGGGTACGACCATGATTTGCATCGACTGCGTGAAGCCCGCCGCTTTGAAACAGCTGATCACCGAGCAAGGGAAATCGGGAAACTGCAAGTACTGCGGATGCCTCAAGCTGGCAGTTGCATCTGAGCTGCTGTTCAATTACGTCCTCGAGACCGTCGCCGACAACACCGCCAGGCCCTCACGCGCCGCCCCGACCAACGACGGCGGAAGATCCGGGCATGCGCTCCCACCAGCGGTCGCGCAAGACAACATGAAGCGACGCAAAGCGGCGGAACAGACGCCAGCCGTTCGCGTCACCGCTTCAGTCAACCCACGAGCGACAGCTCGTCACGCGACCCGCGCAGCGGTCAGAAGTTCAGCGCCCCGGCTTCGGGCGTGGCGGGTGGGAGGGGTGGCGATCTGCCGGAACCCGCGCGAAGCGCAAGGGCTGGAGACCGGCAGTTCGCCAAGCAGGCCCGTTCACGCGCAGCGGGAAGGAGCAAGGCCTGCATTCCCCGACCACGGGCGGGGCGCACCCACCGTCCAGAGAGCCCACTCCCCATATCTGACTGAGTCCACCAGTTGTCACTGGTCCTTGGAATGTGAGGTGCTGCCGCGGCTCTGGCAGCAACCTCCACACGTCGTTCACCGGACGGGCCGCAGGATCGTCTCGCGGGCGGCGCTGCACGCACCCATCCGCAATGCGTACTGAGGCAACTAGACCGACCGCACAATGGTTGCAGTGTTGCCGTCGCATTCGCCCGCGACCTCAGGCTGAACGCGTCCTCCAAGGTGATTCGCAAGAAATTCCTCGGTCACGATGTTGAACTTGATCATGTTCACCGGACGGGCGAAGCCATGGCCTTCGTCCGGGAAGAGCACGTAGGTGTACGGAATCCCACGTGCCTTCATCGCGCAGACCATCTGGTCCGACTCGGCTTGCGTCACGCGAGGATCGTTCGCCCCCTGAGCGACAAGCAGCGGTCGGCGCACCTGGTGTGCGTAGGTCAGCGGTGAGCGCTCTTTCAGCAGCGCCCTGCCCTCGTCAGTGCGCGGATCACCGACCGACGCGTACAACTTGGCCTTGAAGCTCTCCCAGTAGGCGGGGATCGACGCCACCAGCGTCTCCAAGTTGGCCGGTCCCACGATGTCCACGCCGCAGGCATAGCGACTTTCGTGCTGTGTCAGCGCCCAAAGCGTCGCATAGCCACCATAACCCCCAGTTTGTACGCGACAGCTATCCGGTAGGCTAGGGCTTCACGCGTTACCAGCACATCCGAATGAGAGCAATACGTTTGGGCATGATTGGCTGGCTCTGTAGTGTCATTGCCAGCGCTAGTGCTACTCCGAGCATGCTTACCTTGCCGTGTTACGGGGCGGACGGTTCACCACGCTCCGACACCGAGATGTTCGCGATCAGGACAACAGACTTGGAGAGGGGGCTGCCGCCCATCAAGACCGCCGCAAGTGGCGGTAGGTGTAGGGTCGCGCTTGAACCAGGGATGTACTGGATCAAGGCGCAGAGCCCTGGCTGGCGCTCAGTACCGATTCTCGTCCGCTGGCCCGCGCAGTCCCTCCATCGAATGCTCGTTTTGATTCCAATGAACGGGAGGGACCAAGCCAAGCAGGAGGCCCTCCGCGCGATGGTGCAGCGTGACCAACAGGTTCGCAACGCATTCGCTGATGCTCAGCGCCGGGGCGACACTGATGAAGTAAGTCAGCTCGAGCGCGCGATGGAGCTTGTCGACGCGGACAACACGTCTCAGTTGCGACGTTGGGTCGCCGACGCCGGCTTTCCCCGCGCACACGACGTCGGCTACGAGGGGGTTGGCAATGCATGGTTGTTGATTCAGCATTCGCCGTTGATTGCTGATCTTTTGCCGCAACTGCGTGCGGCTGCCCAGGTCGGCGAGCTGCCCCGTAGCGACCTTGCTCTGAGCGAAGATCGGGCGCGCATGCATGCTGGACAACCCCAGCGCTTCGGAAGCCAACTGCAACCAGGGCCAGATGGAAAGCTGGCGCTCTATCCGTTGGAGTCAGCAGAGAATGTTGAATCGTTGCGCGAGTCTATGGACCTTGAGCCGCTCGCCGACTACCTCAAGCGGTTTGGGCGCTGATTAGCCGTACAAAGGCCCTGCCAGGGAAGTCAACATGACATGCCCGCTCGCTTACGGGCGAGGAGCCGTAGCGCAGCTGCACGCTGGTGCGGCTGGGCCTGGACTGCTGCTTGTCGCAGTGCTCGGCGCGCCAGCGGAGGTCGTTGCTGGCTGGTTCACCATCCTCGCAGTCCACCTAGCGTTCCAGCATGCCAACCTGGACTACCGCACCGGGCCTTTGCGCTACCTTCTAGGAGTGGCCGAGGTCCACCGTTGGCACCATCGTGAACGCTTCGAAGATGCACAGGTGAACTTTGGCGAGTTCTGGCTGCTCTGGGATCACTGCTTCGGGACGTTCTATCAGCCCCGATCCCCCTTGGGCGCTATCGGAATAGAAGGTGACCCAGTGCCTCATGGCTATGGCGAACAGTTGGTGTACCCGTTCCTTTCGACGAGCGAGGGTCGGCACGGTTGAGCATGCGACGCTACGAATCGGAAGGCTGACTCGCCACCGTAGAGTTCTGGTTCTTAGAACCTCCTGGTCGCGCAGGCCCGATCCGGCTAGGTGCCTCAATCGCTGCATGACGACCGGCGATGCCCCGCTGGTGGCTCAGCTTCCGTCTGATGCCGACATGGCCGCTTCCCACTCCACTCTGACCATGTGTGCCCACCGCCCGCCATTGCGCAGAACCTCCAGGTCATTGGACCGGGCCTTGGAGAAGAACATGGATTCCGGGAAGCCATGGGCATCTAGCACCTGCTTTATCCGAACGGCTCGATAGCGCAGCTCCATGTCTTGGAAGTCAGCCCATCGAACGCCACCGCTCGCCACCTGGACAACGATCTCCCTAAGACGTGACTGAACCGCCGCCGAGATCGCCGGTATCGCCCTGGGAGCAGACAACTTAATGTGGCGAATGTGCGGGTTCTTTCCAACCAACAAGCCCCAATCACGTTGGCCCGCAACCAGGTCGATTGACATGGCCTCAAGCTTCGTCAGGCCGAAATCCCTGGCCACGCGCAAGCGCACTGCGATCCCAGGATGGGCCTGTTTCAACACTTCGAGAGCCCGGTCGGCTTCCTCCTCGCGCCCGTCAACTGGCAGAACGAAGGTGCGAAGCAGACCTTGTGCATGCTTGTCACCTGCCTGTGCGGCCAGGAACAACCAATGCATGCCCTGCTCAACTTCACGCAGGGTGCCAGAAGCCTTGATGAGGCTTGCACCCAGTCGCCGCTGAGCGGCCACTACACCGCCTGCTGCTGCCTTCTCCAGGCAGAACCTCGCCATCGGCGGATTGGCAACCGAGCCGTTGTGGTTGGAGTGCATCTCATAGAGGCGAGTCCAAGCATCACGGTGCCCTCCATCCGCCGCGCGCATCAACAGGGCCGCCGCCTTCCGATAGTTCTGGCAGGCCACGATCGACTCCCATGCAAGGGCGCCAACGTTGCGACCACTGAGCGCCTGTCCCAGCATCAAGGCCGCAGCCGCGCTTCCACGCGCGACACAGTCGTCCAGCATCGCTTCGATCGCCCTGCGATCGACCGCGATCTTTGCCGCATCAAGTGCGCTGGCATAAGACAGCGCTTCGAGCACCTTGTCCGCAAGGTCAGCGTCTGGCAGCGCTCCAGGCTCAAGCCCGACTGCGAGTGCGCGGAAAAGCAGGTGCGGCGTCTGGTGCATCCGAGCTCGCTCCATCGCCAACGTCACCAGATCGGGCCAACCGATGCCAGGCAGCTGCTTCAGAGAACGCAGCGCATCGATCAGCCTCTCTTCCGACTGGTCATCTGATGAGTGGCGCATGAGCACACGTTTGGCAGAAGCGTCACCACGGGCAGCAGCGCTGCGGAACCAGCGCATGCCCTCTTCGGCGTCCGTCGCCGTCAACGACAGCCAGACCGCAAGCTTCACCTGTGCGGTGGCGCGGCCGGCCTCTGCTACTTGCTGCAGCGCTCGAATGCGCCCATGCGCTGCGATCTCGTACAGATCAAGCGATTCGACGATCAGCTCCTGCGCATCGGCGGATCGGATCGCTTCGGTTTGCTGCAAATACTCGAGTCCGAGCGCCACATGCCGAGGAAAACCCGAGGTGCCCTGCAGATACTTCCGGCCCGCCTCGAAGCACGCCGCGATGTCGCCTCGCCGGGCCTTCGAGATCATCTGGGCATCTGGCTTCCTCATCCTGCGCCTTCATCGCACTGGCGCATTGCCAAAGCATCTGTCGTTCATCGAGGCGCACGCAGCGCCAAACCAACGGCAGCTTATGAATCCACGGGTGACCAGAGCCGGTCAACCAGATTACGGTTTTGTCAGATTCCCAGGCACGAGACGCGGCCGATCCAAGACGTGACAACGGTGTGAATCGAAACAAGATTTTTCGCCGAGGTCAGCCGTGTCGATTCGACGGCACATCAGAGGAGGTTTCGGCTACCCCACTGCGAACCAACCCCCATCGAATCTATCGCTGTCATGGATTTCCCTAGTCTTCGTCTCTAGCCTTCCAGGCGCTTGAGGCGATCCACGCCCTCCGGCATTGACCAATGAAATAGGAGAAGTACATGAAGAAGTCAGTCCTCTTGGCCCTGGCATGCAGCGCGGCGGCAGGTTCTGCTTTCGCGCAATCGTCTTCCGTCACGCTGTACGGCGTCGCAGATGCCGCCGTTCGCCAAGTGAAGAACGGCAGCGCCGGCACGGTCAAGGGCGTTGCTTCCGGCTCCAACGCGTCCAGCCGTCTGGGCGTTCGTGGCGTCGAGCAACTGGGCGGCGGTCTCTCCGCCGGCTTCAATCTCGAATCCGGCTTCGATGTCGACACGGGCACGACCAACGCCAGCAAGTTCTGGAACCGTCGCTCCACCGTCAGCCTGATGGGTGAATTCGGCGAAATCCGCCTCGGCCGCGACACCACGCCGACCTACAACAACGCTGTCAACGACGAGTTCGGCATCGTGGGCATCGGCTCGCGCGGCGTGTTCGTCTATGGCTCCAGCGCCGTGCTGGGCAGCGGTGCGACGACCGCGCAGCGCACCGACAACGGCGTCAGCTACTTCCTGCCAAAAAACCTCGGCGGCTGGTTCGGCCAGGTGCATGTCGCCGCGGGCGAAGGCGTGGTCGGCAACAAGTACACGGGCGGCCGCGTGGGCTTCGAGAACAGCACGTTCCTAGTCGGCGGTGCCATCGGCCAGACCGACGTGGGCAGCACGCAGCCCAAGTTCAAGAACTACAACCTGCTGTTCAACTACAAGTCGCCCTGGGGCACGCTGCACACGCTGTTCGACGTGAAGAAATGGGGCCCGCGCAAGGCCCAGGAGCTGTCGGTCGGCGCCACCATCCCGGTGCAACCGTCGGGCTCCATCCGCCTCGGCTACACGAGCGTCAATCGCTCGGGCGGCGCGGCCGGCTCCGGCTACGCGGATGCGGACGACAGCACCCGCGTGGCGATCGGCTACGTGCACGACCTGTCCAAGCGGACGGCGCTCTACGGCACTTACGCCAACATCAGCAACAAGGGCGCCGCTCGCAGCTCCGTCCTGTACACGACGCCGACCGCCATGCGGGGCGGCGAGAAGTCGTCCGGCCTGGAGGTGGGCGTGCGCCACAGCTTCTGATCGGCAGTCAGGTCTGAAGGGTGCGCCTCGGCGCACCCTTTTTCCGGAGGAGGCTTCCATGTCTAGTCCGCTTCGACCCACACCCAGCAGCACCACCCCTGTCAACACAGCGGATGACGAGTGGAAGGCCACGGCCCTGATTTTCAGGGGCCAGCGACAGGCGCTGCTAGCCAGCAACATTGCAAATGCCGATACGCGCCGCTATCAAGCGCGCGACATCAGTTTCTCGGACGCCCTGTCTGCTGCCAACCGCCTTCGCCCCGCTGCGCCGTTGACGAAGACGACCCCGGGCCACCTCGCCCCTGACCTGGTGGCTCCACGCAGCACATTCGAGTTGGCCCAGTACGCGCTGCCCTCCCAAACCAGCTTGGATGGCAACACTGTCGACCTCGACCGCGAACGGGCCTCCTTCGCGCAGAACTCGATCCTGCATCAGCTAGCTGTCGCGTCGCTGGATGACGAACTGAAGGAGTTCAAGATGGCGGTGTCGCCAGCGCGCGTCTGACCGCCCACGCTGGCGTCACTTCAAGCCACGAGCGAAGCCGCCAAGGCGTCAGGCGGAGTGGCTGCGACGCCAGGACACCGGGATGACGAGCCACATCGCCGCAATCAGCAGCGCAATCACGCCAGCAGCGATGTTGCCCACCGTGTGCCCCAGCACCTCCGACAGCACGAACTGCGTCGCCAACACCAGCGCAGCCGCCAACAGCGCCGCACACAAGCATCTGCCGGCTGGCCCTCGCCTTAAAACTGGCGCGCTGACGCAGCGGTCGAATCAGCCGGTGCTGCACCGCCGGGGCCGTGAACAACACGAGGCTGGACACCGACAGCATGAACGTCGCCAGGAACACGTGCTTCTCGGCCAGGACGATGGTCCGGAAGCCCGGCGCGAACGGCACGGCGATCAAAAAGGCCGACAGCAACTGCGCCGTCGGCAGCAGCACGCGCAGCTCACCCAGCATGTCGCTCAGGTCCCCGTCCTCGTCTTCCGTCGCCAACCGATGCGCGTGGTCTTGAGCAGCCATGATCGCCTCACGCCTTCTTCTCGGCCGCCGCGCCTGACTCGCCCGACATGGCCCCCTTGTCGAAAGGCTTGTAGGCCAGCAACCTCAACGCATTGAAGACCACCAACAGCGTCGACCCTTCATGGAAGATGACGGCGGTACCGATGCTCAGGCCCATGATGGTCGAAGGGATCAGCACGGCCACGACGCCCAGGCTCACCCAGAGGTTCTGCTTGATGACGCGGCTGGTGCTGCGGGACAAGCCCACGGCGAACGGGAGCTGCGCTAGGTCGTCGGCCATCAGGGCCACATCGGCCGTCTCCAGCGCAACGTCGGACCCGGCAGCGCCCATCGCGATGCCCACTGTGGCGTTGGCCATCGCGGGCGCATCGTTGACGCCATCGCCCACCATCGCCACCTTGCCATGCTCGGTGCGCAACTTCTTGATCTCCTCCACCTTCTGCTCGGGCATCAGGTCGCCGCGCGCTTCGGTCAGGCCCACTGTCTGAGCCACGGCCTCGGCGACCTTCTGGTTGTCACCGGAAATCATGATGAGCCGTTCGATGCCCAGCTTGCGGAGATCGGCCATCACCTGGCCCGCCACCGGGCGCGGCGTGTCCATGACGCCGATGACGCCCAGGAAGCGGCTGCCCTTGCGCACGATCATGGTGGTGCGGCCGTCCGACACCAGCTTCCGGTTGGCCTCGTCAACGTCGGAAGGCACCGTCGAATCCGGCAACTCGGTGAACAACACCGGCTTGCCGATGTGGACGGTTTCTCCGCCCAGTTGCGCCTGCACGCCGCGGCCGGTGATGCTCTTCACGTCGGTGGCCCGCAACAGATCTGCGTTGTCGCCCAGCCGTTCCTTCGCGCCAGTCACGATGGCCGTGGCCAGCGGATGGTCGCTGTGTTCCTCCACCGCCAGCGCCACCGCCAGCAGTTCCTGCTCCGGCACGCCCTGGGCCGGCGCCACGTCGGTGAGCCTGGGCTTGCCCTCAGTCAGCGTACCCGTCTTGTCGAAGGCGATGGACGTCAGCGTGCCCAGGTTCTCCAGCGGCCCGCCGCCCTTGACCAGCACGCCGCCACGGGCTGCCCGGGCCACGCCGCTGAGCACCGCGCTCGGCACCGAGATCGCCAGCGCACACGGGCTTGCGGCGACCAGCACGGCCATCGCACGATAGAAGGTCTCGGAGAACGGCTCGTCGATGACCAGGCCGGCACCCAGCAGCACGGCAACCAGCGCGAGGACGGACGGCACGAAGATGCGCTCGAACTTCTCGGTGAACTGCTGCGTCGGCGACCGCTGCGCCTCCGCCTCGGTCACCATCTTGACGACCCGCGCCATCGTCGACTGGTCGGCCTTGCGGGCGACCATGATGTCCATGGCACCGGAGCCGTTGATCGTGCCGGCGAAGACCCGGTTCTCGGCAGCGACCCGCTCGAAGTTGCCGACCGCCGCCTTGCCATCCTCCACCGGCCGCTTGTCCACCGGCACGCTCTCGCCCGTCACCGGCGCTTGGTTGACGCTGGAGGTGCCGACGACGACCACGCCATCCGCCGGCAGGCGCTCGTTGGGCTTCACGACGACGACATCGCCCACCTCGAGCTTTTCCAGCGGCACGACCTCGGTGCCGGCGCCGCGCCGCACCTGCGCCGTCTCCGGCGCCAGCTTGGCCAAGGCCTCGATGGCGCGCCGGGCGCGTCCCATGGCGTAGTGCTCCAGCGAGTGACCCAGGCTGAACAGGAACAGCAACAAGGCGCCCTCGCCCCACGATCCCAGCGCTGCAGCGCCAGCGGCCGCGACCAGCATCAGCGTGTCGATCTCGAAGCGCTTCGCGCGCAAGTTCTCGATGGCCTCGCGGACCGTGTAGAAGCCGCCGAAGAAGTAAGAGGCAACGTAGCAGGCCGTCGGCAGCCACTCGGGGCCTGTGCCACTGCGCCCCACCAGCCATCCCGCCAACAGGAACACGCCGGACAGACACGCAAAGATCAGCTCGGTTCGCTCACCGAAGACGCCGCCGTGCTCGTGGCCGTCCCCGCCCTCCTCGTCCTTGCCGTGGACGTGGCCCTTCGCTCCGTGTGCAGGCGCGTGACTGCCGTCGGCTTCATGCGCGTGATCGTGTCCGGCATGGTCATCCTGCGCTCCATGCGGGGCCGTGGACATGTCGGCGGGTGCTGACAGGGCCCCGAACCCAACGCCAAGTGAAGACAAGCGTTGATCGAGCTTGGCCTTGTCCGCCAGCGTGCGGTCGTACTCCAGCCGCACAACCCCGCTGGGCGAGACGTCCGCCTCGATGACACCCGCCAGTGAGCGCAACTCGTCGGCGACACGTTGGGCCTGCCGTGCATGAATCGGCTGGCTCAGACGTCCCAGCACATGCGCGAATCGATCAGTCAGCGCAAGCCCTTCGGACGTGACCAGCTCTCGCAACCGGCTTAGCGAAATCGTGTTGGCGTCGTAGTGAACGCACAGCTGGGGCTGGCCGTCATCGACGCCGTTGACGTGAGCCTCTTCAATGCCGGGCCGCCCGGCGAGCTTGTCCAGCAGACGCTTGGCGCAAGGATCGTCGATGCCATGGATCTCCGGCAGCACCAGCGAAAGGTCCAGCCGCAACTTCTGGGTTTCGTTCATAGCCAGCTTCTCGTTCCTGAAAGCGCGCTGCCAGAACACATCGATTCGTGGCAACTGCTTGAAAACCTCAACCGGCAGCCTTGAGAAGCCGCCGAGTCGGCAAGCCCACCGATGTTCGCCGGCTGCAACACCGGGCGAAGGCAGACTCAGGTCCAGGAGCTCGGCCAGTTGGGGCGATAGATGGCCGCCACGAGCAGCCTCGCGTAGCCGCTCTGGGCGGACTGCGCGGCCTGAGAGGCTCGTTCGTTCTCGGCGCTGTCGGGCACGGCAGCCACAGGGACTGCAAAGCAGAGATGGCACATCAGGCAATCCGCGTCCAGGCCGTTGCCTGAATCAGCGTCACCGGGAACCTCCGCAGGTTCATTGGCCTTTGTTTGATGCTTGTGCACGTGATGGCCAAAGTGGCTGATGCCGCCATCCTGCTCATGCTGGCAGTAACCAGCAGCAGCCCCCCACGCAAACTGGAAAGGGAGCACCGCGAGCAGGAAGATCACGAGAGCTTTTCGCACCGAATGATCCTAGCAGCGGCACATGTAGGAGGTCACCGCTTTTGACGCGCCCGGCGGCGTTGGTCGCGACGATCTTCCCTGCGCTGCTGTTTCTTGATCCGGTCCTGACGAAGGAAGTAGATAAGCAGCAGCAGCGAGATGACGATGACTGCCACCGAGCTGCCGAAGATGTAGACGGCAAGCGCGTGGTGCTTCTCGCGCAGGTGCTCGAAAACGCTCAGCACGGCCTGCCTCCATCACTAGGCGCATTGGCGGACGATTGCTGAAGAAACTCGCCAGCGTTTGCGTCGCGCGGCGGGTTCAGCAACGTGAACCCTATGTAGGTGCCTTGCTGGTTCGAGTCCGCCTCAGCAGCTCCGCCGTGCATCTTCGCAATGGCCGCGACGATGGACAGCCCAAGGCCATGGTTGCGGTCGGCGTTGGTCCGCGATGGGTCGATCCGGTAGAAGCGATCAAAAAGTCGCGGGAGGTGCCGCGCGGGAATAGTCTCTCCCTGGTTGTGCACGCCGATCGACACGTGGTCCTCGCTCACCCTCGCGATGCGAACCTCGACAAGCGAGCCTTTGGCTGCATACCGTGTGGCATTGCTGAGCAGGTTGGACAGCGCCCGCCGCACCAGGCCGACATCCACGGCGACGCGCACATCACCTCGAACTTCCACCCGAAGGTCGGCATCTTCCAATGCTGCCTCGTGGTACTCGACGACTTCGGCCGCCAGATCCGCCAGGCTCATCGGCAGCGTGCGACGTGCCTCCACGCCGCGCTCGGCGTGCGAGAGAAACAGCATGTCGGCCACGATCCCCGCAATCCTTCGCAGCTCCTCGAGATTCGAAGCCAGGGTGTCATGCAGCTCCGCCTGTGATCGGGGACGTCGCAAGGCGACCTCGCAGGATCCAATGAGGATGGACAGCGGGTTGTTGAGCTCATGTGCGACGTCAGCGTTGAACGCCTCCATCTGCGCGTAGGTCCCCTGCAGTCGATCCAGCAGCGCATTGAACTGGGCCAGAAGTGGTTGCACCTCTTCCGGTTGCCCCGCACCGTCCAGGCGCTGGTCCAGCTGGCTGGCATCCAGTTCGGACGTCCGTCTTGCCAGCGCATTCAGCGGCGCCAATCCATTCCTCACCAGAAGAAATCCCGTTGCCGATACCGCAAAGGTTCCGACGATGGACGCCGTGAGCAAGGTCCACCAAAGGCGGCTGAGCAGGGACTCGTCCTTGCGGGTGTCGTAGATCAACTCGGCGCGGCCGGCCCCGCCCAGCTCCTGCGGAAGCTTGACGTCAAAGCCCAGTCTCTTGGTCTTCGCCTCCGGCCGGCTGCGATCGTCCTTGTCGAAAACCGCCGTGCCGTCGCGTTGCCGGACGACCAGCGACACGTCGTCATGTCCGGCTAGAAAGTCGCTGAGCAGATGCTTGATGCTGGGAATGTCGTGAAGCTCTTCACCCTCGGTGAGAAGGCGTTCCACAGCAGCACGTTTCATGACGAGCGTCTCGTCCTGGCGAGCTGCGAGTGTCAGCACGATGACAAGGTAGACCGCGCCGCACACGAGGCCCAGGCCAAGCATCGTCTGCACGGCGAACTGCCGGGACAGCCGTGCACGCAGGCTCGGCGCATGGAACAGCTGCGCGATCATGGACGTTCCTCAAGCACATATCCGACACCTCGGACGGTGTGCAGCAGGTGCCGATCGAACGGTTGATCCAGCTTCGAGCGCAGGCGACGGATCGCCACTTCGACGACATTTGTCTCGCTGTCGAAGTTCATGTCCCAGACCTGCGACGCAATCTCCGTCCGGGATAGCACATGGCCCTTGCGGCGGAGCAGCAGGATCAGCAAGCTGAACTCCTTGGGCGTCAGCTCCAGCCGATGGCCACCGCGCGTCGCCTTGCGCCGCACCGTATCCACCTCAAGATCCGCCGCACGCAAGACGAGTGTCTCTGCATCGCCGCGACCCCCACCTGCCCGGCGCAACAACACCTGGACTCTTGCGACCAGCTCAGAGAAGGCGAATGGCTTGACCAGATAGTCATCAGCGCCCCCCTGCAGTCCGCGAACCCGATCCTCGATCTGGCCTCGGGCGGTCAGCATCAGGACGGGAACGGAACGCGTATGTCGCAATGCCGACAGAACCGCCATGCCATCAATACCTGGCAGCATCCAGTCAAGAATGACGAGGTCGTATTCGTTCACGGAAGCCATGTGGAGTCCGTCCACACCCGTGTGGGCCACCTCGACCTGGTAGCCCTCCTCGGTGAGCCCCTTGCGCAGGTAGCCGGCAGCCTTCACTTCGTCTTCGACGACCAGGATCTTCATGAGGCCCTGCGGCCTTGCGGCCGCCCTCCGCGCGAGAGGCTGTGTCCTACGGCACACCGGCCTTGCGGCCCGTGCGCCGCGTTCATCGGCGCTGCGTTCATGCGTGAGCCTCCTGATCCGGCGTCGGACGCGGTGCGGGCCCTTCTTCCTCCTCATCCTTGCGATGGGCAATCCGATACAGGACCGGCAATACGAGCAGGGTCAGCGCCGTCGACGACAGGATGCCGCCGATGACGACCGTGGCCAGGGGGCGCTGCACCTCGGCACCGGTGCCCGTCGCGATCGCCATCGGCACGAAGCCCAACGATGCGACAAGTGCGGTCATCAACACCGGCCGGAGCCGGGTAACTGCACCTTCGAAGATAGCCTCGTCAAGACGCTTGCCCGACTCTCGCAGGCTTCTGATGAACGAGATCATCACGAGCCCGTTGAGCACCGCCACACCCGAGAGCGCGATGAACCCGACCGCCGCCGAGATGGACATCGGAATGTCCCGCAGCCACAGCGCCACGATGCCGCCGGTCAATGCAAACGGAATCCCCGTGAACACCAGGAAGCCGTCCTTGGCATTCCCGAACATCACGAACAGCAGCGTGAAGACCAGCGCCAGCGAGACCGGCACGACGATCTTCAGCCGGTTGGTGGCGGACTGCAGGTTCTCGAACTGGCCGCCCCACACCATCCAGTAGCCGGTGGGAAGCTTGACCTGTTGCTGGATCGCCTGTTCAGCCTCCGCCACGAACGAACCGATGTCCCGGCCGCGCACGTTGGCGCTGACCACAACGCGGCGCTTCCCGTTCTCGCGGCTGACCTGGTTCGGCCCAGGCGCCAACGAAAGCTCGGCGACTTCGCTCAGGGGAATGAACTTGCGCGAAGCGCTGCTGCCGCTGGCCGGAAGCGGAACAGGAAGACGCTTGATTGCTTCCAGGTCTGAACGCACGGTCTCCGGGACCCGCACGATGATGTCGAAACGACGGTCCCCTTCGAACATCGTGCCGCCTTCTTTCCCGCCCACAGCGGTCGCCAGCGTTTCTTGGACGTCCTGAACATTCAGCCCGTACCGCGCGGTCTTTTCACGGTCGATCTGCACGCTCAGCATCGGTAGACCGGTGGTCTGCTCGATGTTGACCTCGGCGGATCCGGAGATGCCCTGCAGCACGCCGGCAATCTTGCCTGCGGCCTCGTTCATTACGTCCATGTCGTCGCCGAACACCTTGACCGCCACGTCTGAACGCACGCCCGAGATCAGCTCGTTGAAGCGAAGCTGAATCGGTTGTGAGAACTCGTAGTTCTGGCCCGGCAGCTTGCCCACCTCCGCCTTCACGGCGGCCACCAGTTCATCACGTGTCTTGCGCGGTTCCGGCCACTCGGAAGGCGGCTTGAGCATGACATAGGCATCCGAGATGTTCGGCGGCATCGGGTCCGCCGCAATCTCGGCCGTACCAGTGCGGGCAAAGACCCGCTCAATCTCAGGAAACTTGGCCTTCAGCGTGGATTCCAGCTGCTGCTGCATCGCGACCGACTGGGACAGGCTGGTGCCTGGGATGCGCAACGTCTGGACAGCGAAGTCCCCTTCATTCAGGCTCGGGACGAACTCACTGCCCATGCGGGTGGCAAGCAGCCCGGACAAGAAGACAGTGACGACCGCGAAGGTGATCACCAGCGGCTTGGCGTTCATCACGTGATGCAGCGCCGGCTCATAGGCACGACGGGCCCAGCCCATCAAGAAGTTCTCCTTCTCGGAGACCTTTTCGCCGATGAAGAGCGCAACAGCCGCCGGCACGAAGGTCATCGACAGGATCATGGCGCCCACCAGCGCGATGACGACGGTGAACGCCATCGGGTGGAACATCTTCCCTTCCACGCCCGCCAGCGCGAAGATCGGCAGGTAAACGATCATGATGATCAGCTGCCCGAACAGCAGGGGTCGACGCGCCTCCTGGGACGCGGCGAAGACCTCGTGGAAGCGCTCGGACTGCGTCAGCGGCCTGCCCTTGTGCTCCTGCGCATGCGCCAGGCGCCGCACGCAGTTTTCCACGATTACGACGGCGCCGTCGATGATGATGCCGAAGTCCAATGCCCCGAGGCTCATCAGGTTCGCACTGACCTTCTGCTGCACCATCCCCGTGAAGGTGAACAGCATGGACAGCGGGATCACCATGGCCGTCAGCACGGCCGCGCGGATGTTGCCGAGGAACAGGAAGAGGATGACGATCACGAGGATCGCTCCTTCCAGCAGGTTCTTCTTGACCGTGTTGATCGCCTTGTCGACCAACGTGGTGCGGTCGTAGACCGTTACCGCGTGAACGCCGGCAGGCAGGTTCTTGTTGATCTCCGTCATCTTCTTGTCGACGGCCTGCGACACGGTGCGGCTGTTCTCGCCAATCAGCATGAAAACGGTGCCCAGCACCACTTCCTTGCCGTTGTCGGTCGCCGCGCCCGTGCGCAGCTCGCGCCCCAGCTCGACAGAAGCCACATCCTTGATGCGGATCGGCACGCTGCCTTCGTTGCGCAATACGACGTTGCCGATGTCGGCGATGGAGCGGACCTGACCTGGTGCTCGGATGAGGTATTGCTCACCACGACGCTCGATGTAGCCCGCCCCGACGTTGGCGTTGTTGCGCTCAAGCGCGTTGACGACGTCGGCCAGCGTGATGCCGTAGGAAGCCAGGCGGCTCGGGTCCGGCGCGACGTGGTACTCCTTTGCGAAGCCACCGATGGTGTTGATCTCGGTGACGCCGGGCACGTTGCGCAATTGCGGCTTGATGACCCAGTCCTGAATCTCGCGCAGGTCCGTCGGCGTGTACGGCTCGCCGTTGGCCTTCTTGGCGCCGGGCTTGCTCTCCACCGTCCAGAGATAGATTTCCCCGAGGCCGGTGGAGATCGGACCGATGTCGGGATCGACACCTGGCGGCATCTGGCCGCGCGCGCTCTGGATGCGCTCGTTCACGAGCTGGCGTGCGAAGTAGATGTCGGTGCCGTCCTTGAAGATCACGGTGACCTGGGACAGGCCGTAGCGCGACAGCGAGCGGGTCTGCTCCAGCCCGGGCAGGCCGGCCATGACCGTCTCGATCGGATAGGTCACGCGCTGCTCGGTTTCCAGCGGCGAGTAGCCCGGCGCCTTGGTGTTGATCTGGACCTGGACGTTGGTGATGTCGGGTACTGCGTCGATGGGCAGCTTCTGGTAGCTGAAGACGCCCAGCGCAGCCATCCCGAAGACGGCCAACATCACAAGCCATCGGTGCTCGATGGCGAATCGGATGATGCGTTCAAACATGTCGACGCCTCTCTCAGTGCGCGTGCGTGGCCGAGGCCTTGCCGGCCTCGGACTTGATGACGAAGGCGCCGGAGGTGGCGTAGTCCGCACCAGCCTTCAGGCCGGACGTGATCTCGGTGCGCTTGCCGTCGCTGCGGCCCAGCTCTACCGGAACCGGCGCGAAGCCGCCCGATGTACGGACGAACACCACCGACTTGCCTTCCATCGTCTGGATGGCGTCGGAAGTGACCGTCACCGGGGCGGCGGATTCGCCGGCGGAAACCTCGACGTTCACGAAGAGACCCGGACGCCAGGCGGTCTTCGGGTTGTCGACGACGACTCGCGCCTGCGCGGTGCGCGTCTGCTCGCCGATCAGCGCGCCAACGTAGGCGACCTTGCCGACGGCGGTCTGCTCGAAGGCCGTCGAGCGGATGGTGACGTTCTCGCCGATGCGCACTTGCGGCAGGCTGCTGGCCGGCACGTTGATCTGAGCCCAGACCGAGCGCAGGTCAGAGATGGTGAAAACGTTGACGTCCTCTCGCACCTGCTCGCCCAGCGCGATGTGCTTCTCGACGATCACGCCGTTGAATGGCGCCCGAAGCTCGAAGCGGTTCAGCGCCGAGGAGTCCGCGGAGGCGCCAATGGCGTTCAGCTTCTGGCGCGCGTTGGCGACCGATATCTCCGCTTCGCGCATCGCCTGCTCGGCTTGCTGGACATCCTGCTGCGGCGAGATTCGCTGTTCGAACAGCTGCTTCTCGCGTTCATAAGTCGTTCGCGCGAGCTGAAGGCGCTTTTGTGCAGCCTGCAACTCGGCTCGCTGGTCCGACACGCTCGAACTGCTGATGACCGCCAGCACCTGTCCTTTGGTGACCTGCTGGCCCAATGAAACGGCGACCGACTCGACGACACCGCCAACGCGGGGCACCACGTGAGCCGTCTTGTCTTCATTGAACGCGATTTCGCCGGGAAGTTGCAGCGCCGAACGGATGGTGGCCGGCGCAGCCTTCTCTATGGAGATGCCTGCCGTCTTGATCTGCTCCGCCGTCATCGTGACGGCGCCTTCATCCTGAGAAAACGGGAAGCTCAGCGCGCCGTCGCTGGTCTGCACATTGACCGTGCCCTTGAACAGGTGCGGTTCACCGATGGCCTGCGAACTCACGAGCGCACCGGCCTGCACCGCGAACGCAACTTTCTCGGCATCTTGCCCAGGCCGCTCCAGGAGCACGGAGACTTGCTGCGCGGCGATCTTGAGTGGCTTGCCAGCGCCGGTGAGCCATAGCTTCATCCTCGGCGCGCCGCCTTCCTCGGCGAGAAGCATCTCCACAGAGACGCCCTTCTGTGTTCCGAGGGCCATGCCACCGTTGGGGCCCTTCTTCGGCTCTTCATGGTGCTCGCCGTCACCGTGGCCGTCAGCGTCCTTGTGGTCCTTGCCACCCTTGGCTTCGCCATGGTGCTCATCGTCGCCATGTCCTTTGGCCTCTTCATGCCCATGGCCATGCTCTTCCTCGCCGGCCGGGGCGCTGCCGCCCATGCGAAGGATGGAGACGGTCCCCACAGCGCCCAGCGCCAGGATCACCGCGATGGCGATCAGCTGCTTCTTGCCCAGCGAGCCACGCAGGCGCTCTATCGTGCTTTGCTTGTTGTTCATCGTCGATCTCAGTGTTGGTGTGCCCGTTATGGGCGGTCAGTCGTGGTGCCGAGCTGGCGGTCGATCTCTGCAGCAGTGCGGTGGACCTGAGCCACTGCGGTGTAGTACTGGCTGCGGACCTGGAGCCAGGTGCGCTGCGCGTCGAGGGCATCAAGGAAGCTGAACTTGCCCAGCTCGAAGCCCGTCTTGGCGGCCTCGTAGGCACTCTGAGCACCAGGGAGAACCTCTTTGCGCAGAGCCTCCACCTCGTCCTTGCGCGCCTGCAGCAGGTCTGCCATCTGCAGCACCTCGGAACGAATGCGCAGCTCCTCGGCCTGGGCGGTTGCCTGAGCCGCATCGCGCCGCCGCAGCGCTTCCAGTTGTGTGCCCTGGTTGCGGTCGAAGAATGGAAGAGGCACCGACACGCTGAAGACTGCCTGCGTACGACCCAGGTCCTGTGCACGCCGGGCGCCGACGCCCACCGTCACATCCGGCACCCCATTCGCACGCGCCAGGCCGTAGGTGGCGTCAGCGCGCTGCACCTCAAGCTGGGCCCTGCGAACGGCCGGCGCATCAGGCAGACGCGCCATGATGTCTGGCGCTGAAGGCGCGACCGGCAAGGTCTCTACATTGCCGTCCAGGCGCTGGATGCTGCCCTCGGGGACGCCCATGACGGCCGACAGCGCGCGCAGGGCGGCGGACGCTTCCGCCTGGGCCTGACGCAGATCAATGCGCGCCGTGGAGGCTGCAACTCGCGCTCGCGTCTCCTCGGTCGGAGACACCTTGCCGGCGGTCACCCGACGCGCTGCCGCATCAGCACCGCTGTTGGCAATACGCAAGGACTCCTCGACGACCTTCACACGCTCCTGAGCGGTCAGCGCATCAAAGAATGCCTGGATGGCCGTGGCACGCACATCGGCGCGGCGGGCCGTCAGTTCCAGCGCCGCAATGTCCTTGCCGCGCTGAGCCACTTCGACACGCGCCGCACGCTTGCCACCGGTTTCCAGCGTCTGGCTGAGCTGCATCGTCGTAACGCGAGTACCGGACTTCAGGTCTTCCTGGTCGACACCCAGCACAGGGTTCGGGATCAGGCCGGCCTGGCGGACCGTGCCGTCATTGGCGTCAAGTTCAGCCGTGGCCGCGCGCAGCTGGGGGTTCTGAGCCAGCGCCGTGTCGACGGCGCTGCGCAGCGTCAACGGCGCAATCTGCTGCGGCGCGGATGCTTGAGCGGCGATGGTCGGTGCAGCGCGGCCGTCGGCGGAGACAGGGTTGGGGGTTCCAGGCGTCTGCGCCTGGACAATGGACGAGAGGAGCGCCGCACAAGCCAGCGGCACAAAGGTTCTGCGCATCGAAAACTCCGGGGTTGCAGGAACAACACGAGGGTTTCGGCGAGGGCAGCGTTGCGGTCAGGGCCGCATCGGGGAAAAAAGTAGGGAGGGACTGCGCTCGCCGAATCAGGCGGCGCGCCAATTGGGGCGTTCGAGGAGATCAGGGCCGCGAGACCGGAACGCCTGGTTTGACGCGAAGTCAGGTAGGCACGCCGAAACCTGGTCGAAGTGAAGTTCGACAGGCACCATCGGCTTGGCGAAGCTCAGGTGGCAGAAGCCGCAATCGTTGTCACCGGCCAGCTTGATGAGCTTAGCGGTCGATGCATCGCCCGACTTTTCGCCAGACGCTTTCGCACCGGTCCCGGAGGATGCCGCATGGTCATGGGCGTGGTGCCCGAAATGCGCCGTCCCCGTCACCTCTTCGTGCTGGCAATACGCTGCCGCGGCCGACCAGGCGAACTGGACGGGCAGGACGAACAGCAACAGTATGGTCAGCCAGCGACGCATGCGCGGATTGTGTCGTTATTGTCGGTAGGCGTGTGCAGTGCCCCAAGCCTACGCAGTGAAATCGTTCCCGGCAAGGGGTTCCTCCGCCTTACAGGAACCTGTTCCCAGACGTTCCGCAGCCGAGAAGGCTACGGATCGCAGGTAGGCAGCTGCTCAGGTGCGCTCAGCTTCGCTGCGCGAGATGTACACCTTCAGCGCCTTGTCGGTGAAGCCAGCGGGCGCGATGGCACGCAGATCGACGGCGCGGTGGGCCACCGAGCTGAACTTCCATGTGAAGGACTTGCCGGAACTCTGGAACGTCACGACGTCGCCGCAATTCACGTTCACGGCCTTGCCCGCATCCACATTCACGACACGCGCGCCTTGCGCCGCAGCTACAGCTTCGCCGTGGACGGACTTGCCGTTGATCATGGCCTCACCGCTCAAGGGTGCGGCATGGGCTGCACCAACGGCGAGAAGCAGGCTGGCAACGATGGCGGGGAAGGCGGCGCGGGTCATAGGTACTCCATGGTGGTGGACGGGTCGCTCGCTTGAGCAACCTGAAGCGTTCACCATGGGCATCACTGTAGAAATCCGACCTCGACAAGAGCCCTGCCCGCCTCATTACAAATTTGTCATGTTGACCCGCGCTCGAAGCAGCACCCCGGGAGCTGAGCATGCCATCGACTCTCGACAAGAAGCCATCGGTACGGCTTCGCGATGACGGAAGGGTTGACCACAGGCGTTGCACCGACGCCTCAGGGTGCAAGCAACGCATTAACCAGGCATGCACTGCGATACGCCACAAGCAGGGCGTTCTTCGTCCATCCGTCCGCCCTCCCACCAAGGATCTGCACATTGGCGATCTGAAGCCCCTGCTTGAGCTTGCCGGCGGCTTCGAGGATTTCTGGACCATCGCGCCCAAGAGAGATGGCCAGCCGAAGAACCTCGACATGTCGATCCGCATCGGCAAGACGGGCGCGCAGCTGACGTTGCCACGGTTTGGAGCTCGGCACTCGCTCCAGCAGCCCCTGCACGATGACGTCAACATCGTTGATGCCCTTGGCAAGGGCGTCCAGGTGTGCGGCCGCCGATTCCGCGGGGAGTTCCACCTGGAGGTCCGCCGACTCGTGTTCCGCTCGTCGTTTGACGCTCATGCCCCCTCACCGGTTGCAAGGTCTGCCACCAGGCGACTCGCGCGCGCTCGATGCCGGATAGACGTTTCGGCCATCCTTAGGCGATACCGTTCCATCCAGAGCCAGAGGTCACCACGCAGCTCGACGAACAAAACCTGCCCGGCTGATCCCAGGACACTCAGCTCGCCACTCCCCTTCTTCCACTCGAATCCCAGGCGGTGGACACCCGGCGGCACGACTATTCGCACCAAGGACTCAGGAATGGTCGGTACGAAGCGGCTTCCCAAGATGCCGACGTTCACCGTATTCGCGGTGTCACCGATCTGATGCCGCACGACATAGATGACCACCCTACTGGGTACCGGGGCGAACCGTTTGGCCTCCTCGTCCGCGTTCGCTGACGGCATGGAGTCCGTCAAGCAGATCGGTTTCGCTGGGGGCCGCGCATGGGCACGATAGCAATAGCCATCATTCGCGAAGGTCGGCGAAGAACTTGCACAACTCGACAGCATCGGCACGCAAAGGATTGCAGATCCGGTGACAAAGACACGTCTATCCACGATGTTGCTCCTGATTCTTGGCAATGCCGCAAGCATTGGCGGCGACGCCGACCAACGCACCGCCGCAATGCCGACCGGCCTGACGGCAGGATGGCCATACGCCAAGGGGTTACGCCGTGCAGGCCATTTCCAAGGCACTCAGCGACGGAGGGGTTCACAAGCTTCACCATCTGCAGCACCGATAGGCCAGGCCAATACCTGCGGAGACGGACCCACGTTCCAGGGTCAAAGGGCTGCTCGCCGCATTGCCCAGGATGCGTGACGCACCCAAGTTGCCGAACAGGATCCAGCGAGGCGTGAGCGCCGTGATGAAACCCGTTCCCGCATAGGCATTCCTCAACCCGCTGCCAGGCAGGTAGACCGGCAGTCCGGATGTCGCGGCCTGCTCTCGCGTGATTCCGAAGTAGGTCTGCATGTTCTGCCGGTTTGCCATCGAAATGCCCACGCCGGCCGACCACTGCACCGTGGCAGACAGCCGCTTGTGATATCCGATATCGAAGCTGCCCACGGCTCCGCCCTGCCGTCCCAGCAGATCCTGCGAGACGTTGGCGCTGATATCCCAGCGGTCGCTCAGCCGGTAACCCACGAAGACTCGCCCACGCACCGTGCGCTCGATGTCCGGCAAGCCCTTCAGTCGCCCCGAAGCGCCCGAGTTTCTTCCGCTGTCCAGGCGCAGTGCCGCTCCAAACCTCACACGCTTGCCATCAACGAGCAGCGCACTCGCCCCGGGCCCCTGAGGATCCGATGCGAAGTTCATCGCCGCTGCCGACCGCGATGTGCTGATGCGGAACCGCCCCCACTGGTAGGCCCACAGCGGACGGACCTTGAGGATGCGTCGCCCCGAGCCTTCATACTCGGGTTGGGACAGTGCCATGGCGCCAACCAGATAGTTCTGTTGCGACGCCATGCGATCCTCCTCTTCGGCTTGGCTGGCTGACGCTAGCGTGAGCCCGAATGCACAAGAGATGAGGTGAAGCCAGCGTCGATCAAGCGAGGTCATGCCTGATGGTCAAAGCCTGAGGCTTAAGCACCGCTTAAAACATCCACCAAGGTCACGGCTGCCAAGGAGCTCCCGTGCTCCCGATGTTTCGTCGTAGCACGTCGATCACGTTGCGGGGCCGAAGTTCATCCACAACACCGACCCCCACGCCAGCGCAGCAAGCAGCAACGCGAGCAGAACGGCGGCGCTACCCATGTCCTTCGCCCGCTTCGACAAGGGATGGTTCTCGAACGAGATGCGATCAACGGTCGCTTCGACCGCCGAGTTGAGCAACTCGGCAATGAGAACAACAAGCAGCGACCCGATCATCAGCACCAACTGGCCCGTGTCCGCGGCAAGCCATGCTGCCAGCGGCAGCAGCAGCAATCCGAGCACGACCTCCTGCCGGAAGGCACTTTCGCCTTTGAACGCAGCGACCAGACCGTCGACGGAGTATCCAAACGCGTAGACGAGGCGCTCTACGCCAGTTCTGCCCTTGTAGGGGTTCGTATGCGGGAGGGGGCGATCAACTGGGCTCATGCGCCATGGTCGGCGCATGAGGCTTAAGTGGCACTTAAGGGTTCACTCCTGACCATGCCGCTCAGAACTTAGGATGAGCCCGTTGCGGCAAGAAGAACGACATGCGCCTGCTATTGATCGAGGACGATGTGATGGTCGGCAAATCCCTGCAGAAGGGGCTGCTGCAGGCCGGATTCAGCGTCGATTGGGTGCGCGACGGCCGTCAGGCGGAGCTTGCGTTCGGTCACCGCATGCACGATCTGGCCATTCTGGACCTTGGGCTGCCGCAAGTGGACGGCATGAAGCTGTTGAAGACACTTCGAGATCACGGCAATGGCATGCCCGTCCTGATTGCCTCGGCGCGCGACACGGTACGTGACAAGATTGCCGGGCTCGAAGCAGGCGCCGATGACTATGTTCTCAAGCCATTCGACCTGGATGAGCTGATTGCGCGCGTGCGCGCGCTGCTTCGCCGACACGCCGGCAGCGGGTCTCCCTTGTTGCGCTGCGGACCACTCGTACTCGATCCTGCCCGGCGCGTCGTGACGCTCGACGATCAGCCGGTCGAGCTGTCGGCACGAGAGTTCGGGCTTCTGGAGGCGTTGATGCTTCGGCCGGGCACCGTCATATCCAAGGAGAAGCTGGAAGAGTCGTTGTATGGCTGGGGTGAGGAGATCGCGAGCAACGCGGTCGAGGTGCACGTGCACAACCTCAGACGCAAGCTTGGCGCGGAACGGATTCGCAACGTCCGCGGCGTAGGCTACCGCGTGGCGGAGGCTGAATGATGCGCTCCCTTGAACGCGACCTTCTGAAGTGGATTGTCGGCACGCTGGCGCTGGGCACTGTGCTGCTCACCGTCGTGGCCTATTGGGTGACCCTCACGGAGATGCATGAAGTCTTCGACGACGAGCTCAAGACCATTGCCGAAGGGGTAGTCCGCATGCACCAAGCCAATCGCGATTGGCAAAGCAGCGCGGATCTCCCCATGCGAACCGATGTTCCCGATGACTCCGAGATCGTCACGCAAAGCTGGACCACTGGTGGAAGGCGTCTGTTCATCTCCGACCCGCGTGTGGCTTTACCCTTCTCGGCCGCTGAAGGCCACAGCGAACCCATCGTCCGCGGCGAGCGTTGGTTTGTGCACACCGTTTCACGAGGTGGCTACGTGGCCCAGGCTGCGCAGCGACAGTCGCAGCGCCAGCAGATGGCCGGCGAGTCCGCAGTTCAGATCTCCACGTTGATGGTCGCTCTGGTGGCCGGCGTAGGAACTCTGCTGGTGTTCAGCTTGCGCCGCGGTCTGGCGCCCTTGGATGCCGCAGCCCAGGACATCGCTGCCCGCAGTGCCGGAGCGCTGTCGCCGATCCGCATCGGGAACACGCCGCGGGAGTTGATGCCGGTCATTGAATCCACCAATGAGTTGCTGCGCAGATTGGGCGAAGCCTTCTCCGCGCAACGCCGATTCCTGGCGGACGCCGCGCACGAACTCCGAACGCCTATTACCGCACTGCGACTTCAGCTGCAGATCCTGCAACGCAGCGCCGACGACGCATCCAGGCAGGTCGCGCTGGAAGACCTGCAGGCGGGCATTGATCGATCTCAGCATCTCGTCGAGCAGCTGCTGCAAGTCGCCCGAAGTGAGCCTGACGTCGAGGCATTGCACACTGAATCCGTCGACCTGGCTGCTCTGGCGCGAAGCGTAGCCAGCGCTTTCGCCGCGCAGGCGGACGCGAGGGACGTCGACCTCGGCGTTCGGATCCTCAGCCAGGCGACGGTCAAGGGCGATCCGCTGCAGTTGACTGTACTGCTCAACAACCTTGTCGACAACGCCGTGCGCTACGCGCCAGGCGGCGCTGTGGACATCGAGGTGCTGGAGGAGTCGGAACAACCGGTTCTGCGCGTCATCGACCATGGACCGGGCATTCCGGAAGCGGAGCGCGGACGCATCTTTGATCGCTTCTTCCGGGGCGTGTCCGGCGGCACCTATGCGGGCGGGAGCGGGCTGGGGCTGGCCATTGTGCGCGCCATTGCCGAACGGCACAGTGCGGTGGTCGAACTGGACTCCGAAGGCATCAGCCACGGCTTGGCGATCAGCATCGTGTTTCCCCTCGGCTCCAGCGCCGAGTTATGACCGTCGTTCATCGACAGCTGGACAACAAGTCGCGGTCCGATCGGTAGACGTCGGCACGCACCCCGACCCACCCCATCACCGTGTGGAACAGGTTGTCATGCGACGCCGGCTTGTCGCGCAGCCCGTCCACGCAACCGGGCTTCAGGCGCGGAGAACCAGCGCTACCCTCAGGGAGCCAGAAGATCATCGGCACATGGGTTTGCTCGCGCGGAGCCATGGCATAGGGCATGCCATGCAGATACAACCCGTTCTCGCCCAGCGACTCCCCGTGATCCGACACGTACAGCATGCCTGGATCGAACCTCGATGACTGTGTCTGAAGCCATGCGATCGACCGCGCCAACAGGCGATCTGTTGTCGCGATGGTGTTGTCATATCCATTGACCACCTGCTGCCTCTCGCATTGCTGCAAGGCATTGCTCATGCACTCTGGCTTAAAGAGTTCCAGATCTGGCGGCGACCGTTTGAAGTAGGCAGGTCCATGGCTGCCCATCTGGTGCATGACCAGTACCAGACCACGCTCAAGCCGTCTCGGATCCAGCTGCGCAACTCGTCGGTCAAGCTCATGCAGCAGCGCCTCGTCGTAGCATTCCGCTTGGCCCAACTCGTCCTTGCGGCACAACGTCGGCGGAAGGGGCGCAGCGCCTTCAGGAAGGCGCGCCGTCGTGCTGTTGGGCACACGGTCGCAAAGTCCCTTGCAGCCGCTTTGGTTATCTAACCACAGCACGGCCAGCCCCGCGCGATGCAGAACGTCGAGCAGGTTCTCTTGCTTGCCCTTCAGGTCTACGAAATCATCGCGTCCCAGCGGCGAGAACATACACGGAAGCGACGCGGCCGTCGCGGTTCCGCACGATGTCACGTCCCGGAGGCTGACGACCGGCAGTTTGGACAATTCGGGATTGGTCTGCCGCCCGTAGCCATTGAGGTTGAAGTTCATCGCTCGGGCCGTCTCTCCGACCACCAGCAGCAACAGTGGAGGCTTAGCGCCAGGAGCCCGTTGCAACAGCTGGGCATCTGCCCCGATGACAGCCGGCGGACCACTGGGCGTCGCCTGACTTCGGACGGCGGCCGCAGTCACCGAGTACACCGCATTGAGCGGGGTCACCATGTAACGCAATGCCTTGTGGTTGCGCATGGTCGACGACAGGTCAGCGAACACCGCAAGTGCCAACCCGACCATCAGGGCGAGGGCAATCAGGAAACTGGCTACGTTGCCGGCAACCCGCCGACCAATGCCTTGCGTTGGCGCCCGTGGTTGGATCAGCAGCCACAGAGCTGGCGCACCGCCCACCATCAGGATGGTGAGCAGCAGTCTGACACTCAGCAAATCACGGGTCTCGCGAGTGTCAGTCTGCATCATGTTGATCACCATGGTTGGATCGAACACGATGCCGTAGCTATCGATGAAGTACGCCAATGCCGCCGACGCAGTGAGCAAGCCGACCAGCACAGGCTTGATCAATCGCGGCCAAGCCACCAGGCTCAGTACAGCTCCCGTTGCTGCCGTCACCATGCCCGCAAACGCTGCGATGAACATTAGTCCTCGGACGCCGTCGAGCTCTGGCAGCGACAGTAGCTGGCGCCACAGTGGCCAATTCGCCACCAGCGCCATCCACAAGGAGCACATCCAGACTTGGGTGAGTGGACGCGCCGGATCGGGATAGAACCAACTGATGACGCGGCTCACCGTTGGGCCCCTTCTAGAGCCAACTGTCTCCTCGCCATCGGCCCATCGCGCCAGACCTGCAGGCTGTACCAGCTCAGAACGCTAATGCCCCAGCAGATCCACGCGGTCCACATTGAGTGGCTCAGAAAGTGGGCACCTCGCATCATCTGAACCCAAGCCAGGACACAGCCACAAAGCGCGACGACCGCCAAATAGCGGCGTGCACCACTCGGTATTCGATCGCGCAATGCAAACCACCCCGGCAGCAAGGCAAACGCTGTGGACGCGTGACCCGAGGGAAAACATCCACCAGGACCGCGGTCAGTCAGGCCCAGAACCCAGTGCGGCACGTAGCGCGCAACGTCGCCCCCGAACTGCAACAGCGACCACGGGCAACTGGTGGAACTTGCACGCTTCAAGCTCGGAATAACAGCAACGCAAACCAGCGTCGTGCAGATCCACCACAGGCGCTCCCGCCTTGAGAGATTGCTCGCCAGCAGCTGCGGTCGCCAGAGACTCATCAGCAGCAGCACGAAGAAGGCCCAACCCACCAAACGGGCGCCGTCGTGCAGCACCTTGGACATCATCCAATGGTCACGCCAGACGAAGCCGGTGGTTGTTCCGTAAAGGCTTGTGAGCGGCAGGTCCAGGCGCGACCACTCCCAGAGGGCCAGAAACACAAGGCCACCAAACAAGACCAGCACATCCTGCCTGGCACGATCAACGCTACTGCGGACGCTTCGCGGCGATATTGGCGGAAAGGCTGCGGACGAGGCGTCGCGAGAACTTGAGTTGCGAAGATCTATGACAAACACGGGCGGCACCGAGGGAAATCGGCGCGCAGTGTTTGAGTTCGACGCTTAAGGAACACTTAAGCGGGGCAGCTCAACCAAAGCGGCTTACAGCCGCATGGAGGTCAACGGCGTTTCGCGCGCGCAAGGATGCGCGCGAGATCGGTCGGGATCGGCAAGGACTTGAACGGGCTGACATTCGCTCCACCCGTGTTGCCGCTCGGCACCCAACCGAGCGCCGTCTTCGTTGCCGCACCGGCAATGCGCAGCAACTGACCTGCCAGCTCGCGCGGCGCGCGCTGGCGCACGGCCCAGAGCAACATCAGCACATGCACGCGCACGTGCTGGACGGTAGACGCCTGGCCGAGTACATGGGCGCGCTCAAGGTGACGAAACGCTTGGGCTGCATGTTGCGCGGCGTCAGCTCGCACAGCGGCCTGAACCTCAAGGTCAACTTCGGGGCGAATCCGTTGTCCAAAACTTGTCATGTCGTTCTCACTTTGTGTTGGCACCGCGCAGCAGGCGCAGGCCGTTGAAGACCACCAGCAGGCTGGCGCCCATGTCCGCGAACACGGCCATCCACATCGTCGCGCTGCCGAACACCGCGAGCACGAAGAACACGGACTTGATGCCCAGTGCCAGCGCGATGTTCTGCCACAGCACCGCATGCGTGCGGCGCGACAGGCGGATGGTCTCGGGCACGCGGCGCAGGTCGTCGTTCATGATGAGCACGTCGGCCGCCTCCTTGGCGGTGTCGGTGCCGGCGGCGCCCATCGAGAAGCCGACCGCGGCGGCGGCGAGGCTGGGCGAGTCGTTGATGCCGTCGCCCACCATGCCTGTCGGGCCGGCCTGGCCCAGCTCGGCGATGACGGCCTGCTTGTCCTGCGGCAGCAGGTTGGCGCGGACGTCGTCGATGCCGACCTCGGCGGCGATGGCCTGCGCGGTCGACGGGTTGTCGCCGGTCAGCATCACGGGGCGCACGCCCAGCGCCTTCAGCTCGGCGATGGCCTGTTGGCTGGTCGCCTTCGTGGTGTCGGCCACGGCGAACAGCGCCAGCGCGCCACGGCTGTCGGCCAGCACGGACAGCGTGCGGCCCTGGGCCTCGTGCTGCTGCATCTGCGCTTCCAACTCGGCGGAGCACAGGCCGCGCTCGCGCAGCCAGCGGTGGTTGCCGAGCGTGTAGGTCTCGCCATCGATGACGCCCTGCACGCCGCGGCCCAGTTCGGCGGCGAAATCCTGCACGTCCAGCGGCTCGCGGGCCAGCCCCTGGGCGACGGCCTTGGACACCGGATGGTCGGAACGCCCGGCCAAGCTGGCGGCGATGCGCAGCACGTCGTCTTCAGCCTTCGTCGACGACAACACCTCGTGCGCCACGAGCTTGGGGTGGCCTTCGGTCAGCGTGCCGGTCTTGTCCAGCGCGATGGCCTTCAGGCGGCGTGCTTCTTCCAGATAGGCGCCGCCCTTGATGAGGATCCCGCGCCGCGCCGCTGCCGCCAGGCCGCTGACGATCGTGACCGGCGTGGAGATCACCAGCGCGCACGGGCAGGCGATGACCAGCAGCACCAGCGCCTTGTAGATGGCCGTCAGCCAGGGCCAGCCGGCCAGCAGCGGTGCGCCGATGGCCAGCGCGAAGGCCAGCACGAAGACGGCCGGCGTGTAGACGGCCGAGAACTTGTCGACGAAGCGCTGCGTCGGCGCACGCTGGCCCTGGGCTTCCTCGACCGCATGGATGATGCGCGCGAGCACCGTGTCCGTCGCCGGGCGCGTGACCTCGAACTCCAGCGAGCCGCTCTGGTTGATGGTGCCGGCGAACACGTCGTCGCCCGCTGCCTTGTCGACCGGGATGCTCTCGCCGGTGACGGGCGACTGGTCGATGGCACCCTGGCCCGCCGTCACGCGGCCATCCAGCGCCAACCGCTCGCCCGGCTTCACTCGCACCGTCGCGCCCACGGCAACGGCCTTGGCGTCCTGCAGCACCCAGCGGCCGTCGGCCTGGCGCACCTCGGCCTGTTGCGGCGTCAGCGCGAGCAGGCTGGCGATGGCATTACGGGCGCGCTCCACCGAGCGCGCTTCGATCAGCTCGGCCAGCGAGTACAACGCCATGACCATGGCCGCCTCCGGCCACTCACCGATCAGGAAGGCGCCGATGACGGCCACGCTCATCAACGCGTTGATGTTGAGCTGGCCATGGAACAGCGCAGACAGGCCCTTCTTGAACACCGCCAGCCCCGCCAGCGCGATGGCGACGCCGGCCGTCGCCATGCCGGCGATCTTCCAGGGCAGCGTCTCGGGGGCGAGCAGACTGATGAGTTCGGCGATGAAGGCCACGCCCAGCGCGGCGATGAGCTGCATCAATTCACGGCGGCGTGCGTGGCTGACATCCGCTTCGGCCGGCGGCGCCTGCAGCGTCTCGGTCTTGAAGCCGGCGGCCTGGATGGCAGCAACGACCGGCTCGACCCGTGCCGCCGCGGCTGTGATGGCCAACGTGCGCGCCGGCAAGTTGAACTGCAGACGCACGCCGTTGAAGCGCTCCAGCGCGCGGCGGATCTGGCCTTCCTCGACCGGGCAGTCCATCGCCGGGATACGCAGCAGCAGCGCGCCTGCAGGTGGCGGCGCCATTGGCTTGGCCGTCGATTCGCAGGCGCCGGATGCACAGCAGTCGACAACCGGCGCGCTGACCGGCGCCGGGGCATGGTGGTCGTGGTCGCAGCAGCCATCCGCGGCGGGAGCCTGCGGCAGGGCCGACTTGAGCGGCTCGCGGCGCTTCACGAACTGGATGGGTTGGGGCTGAGTCATGGCGTGATTTCCCGTTGCGGATTGAATTGGAATCCCTGTAGTCACTACAGAGTCAAGCCCCTACACTCCGGTCGGACAACTGCCTCAGGCCCTGCCCATGAAGATCGGTGAACTATCGACCGCCTCGTCCACGCCCATCGAAACCATCCGG
The DNA here is from genome assembly GCA_046289335.1 of Roseateles sp. Lineage (GTDB taxonomy): Bacteria > Pseudomonadota > Gammaproteobacteria > Burkholderiales > Burkholderiaceae_C > Pelomonas. Next base: position 57,014 of record JBKBVY010000001.1, read on the forward strand.
TTCTACGAGCGTGAAGGCCTTCTGCCCGCTCCGGCGCGCTCTGAGGGAAATTTCCGGCTCTATGAGGGCCAGCACCTCGAGCGATTGCAGTTCATCCGCTACTGCCGCGGGCTGGACATGTCGCTGGACGAGGTGCGCGTGCTGCTGCGCGTCAAGGACGACGCGGCGGACGACTGCGGCGACGTCAACGCGCTGCTCGACGGCCACATCCGCCACGTATCTACGCGCATCAAGGAACTGCGGCTGCTGGAGCAGCAGCTCAAGGAACTACGGCAGCGCTGCTGCGCGGTGCAAGGTGCCGGCGAATGCGGCATCCTGCAAGGGATGGTTTCCGCCGCCAAGGTGACAGCGCCGGCCCCGACCAAACGCGAGCACCTGCGCGGCGTGCATCCACGTTGAACCGCGCACGAGGCGCACCATGCCCCACCAAGCGGTAGGCGCCAGCACCAGCACGCTCCACATGCCCGGTGTCATGGCGAATCCCGGGCCTTGCAGGAACGGGAACAGCACCCAGTGCGCCAACTCCGTGAGGCCCATGGAAGCAAAGAAGGTCCACGCGAAGTAGTGGCCCAATGGATGTCCGCGACGCAACAGTAGCGGGACCGCCAGCCACCCACCCACCGACAGCACGACCATCGCGATGACGGCAGGCGACGCCACCTCCAGCGTTGGCACACCCGTTACACGCGACAGCATGGCGAAGAACCCGCACACCTTCTCTTCGATGCGATGCAACACGAACATAGCCATCGTCGTCCAGAACGGCAAACGCAATGCTGGCCAGGTGGCCCGAGATGGCAAGACAAGCCACAGCAGCAGCCCACCGAAGAACCCCGCCGTGAATACCAGCATCGCCAGGAAACCCAGCGCGGCTTGACCAGCAACCAGCGTGGCCGCCGAGTACGCCACTGCGATCACGATGTGGGTTGTAGCTCTTCGGGTCATGTCAACCTTGGCTGCAGGGAGGACTAGCGGGCCATCGACACGAGGCCATGACTGCAAGCATCGGTGATCGAACCGAGCGATAGCCGGTGCCGCTGCGATGACAAACTTGTAATCTCATCGATAGGTCCGCTGTTGGGGACGGATTTCTACAGTTCTTCCATGTTGAACGCCAAGGCAGCTTGATCGAGCCGCCCGTTCGATGCAACAAGGAGTTTTGTATGAAGCGTCTCATCACCAAGTCGTCCCTCATCCTCAGCTTGGCCGTGGTCTCCATCGCGTCGAGCGCGAATGTCGCACGCAACGAAACGATGGCAAACGGCAAATCCGTCCACGGGCAAGTGGTGGCACAGAGTCAGCATGACCGCGTCGTGAACGTCGATGCTCAGAAGTCGATCAATGTGGACTGCGGCGACGTCGTGACCTTCAAGAAGTCGGGCCAGTCGTTCACGTGGAAGTTCGACAGCGTCAGGCATGGCGCTGTGGACCTTCGCACCATTGCCCCGGCCGGCTTCACGGACCAAAAGCTGACGGTCTATGTCTCGCGCAGCGAAGCCGAGGGTGCTTGACACAGGCTGTTTGCTGTTGAATCCGACCTGAGGAACTCCCATGCACGTCGTCGGAGGGTCTCCTCGGGTTGGTCAGTCTGATCTGCGTCCTGGATACTGAGCGCCCATCCTAGTCCCGCACGTTCCCGAACCGCATGCCCCCGAAGACCAACGCCTGTTCCCTCCATGACTGAGCTTGCGCGTCTGCACCAGCGGGCTTGGTTTTCACTCTGCGGCGCCTGGGTAATAGCGCTGATGTCCTCGCTAGGCGTCCTCTTCGTCGGCGAGGTGATGGGGCAGGCTCCATGCAACCTGTGCTGGTTCCAGCGCGCCTTCATGTTCCCTCTCGTCATCGTGCTGGGGGTGGCCTGCTTGCGCTCGGACGTGCAGGTATGGCGGTATGCCGTCCCACTTGCGGCGGGTGGCCTGCTGGTGGCCGGCTTTCATAGCTTGCTCTACGTCGGATTGATTCCTCAGCGGATCACACCCTGCACCGGCGGCACGTCTTGCACCGGGAGCGACATGACAATTTTCGGCGGCCTCCCCTTGCCGCTGCTCGCGTTTTTTGCGTTCGGTGCGATCACCGTTCTGCTGCTTGCCGCAGCGTCCAGAAAGACTTCATGAATCGACGTGCCTTGTTTGTTGGTCTCACCGCTGCGGGCGCAGTTGCCGCTTTTGCAACAGGGGCCGTCTTCTACCAGCGAGGCGAGCAACAGCAAGCCAGCCGGCAGGCTTCGGCGAGTTTCGACGTCATGGTGCGCGAGCATTCACCAGTGATGGGGCCGTCCGACGCTCCCGTCACCATCGTCGAGTTCTTCGATCCCGCCTGCGAGGCCTGCCGCGCCTTCTATCCGTTCGTCAAGCAAACTCTGGCGGCCTTCCCTCGAGATGTTCGGCTGGTCATGCGGTACGTCCCCTTCCATCAGGAGCCATCAGTCGTGGGCGTGCAGATCCTTGAAGCTGCGCGCAGGCAAGACAAGTTCGAAGCAGTGCTCGAGGCGCTCCTGCGGGATCAGCCCGTGTGGGCAAGCCACCAGTCACCATCGCCCAGCCGCGCGTGGGACTCTGCAAAGGCGGCCGGTCTTGACCTGGAGCAGGCGAAGGCATTCGTTGATACGGGAGTCACCTCGAAGTTGTTGGAGCAAGACGTGGCCGACCTCAAGCAAGTGGGCGTCCGCGCAACGCCCACCTTCTTTGTCAACGGCAAGCCACTGACGCAAGTTGATCCCCAGACCCTGCACGACCTGGTCAAGAGCGAAGTCGAAGCATCCAGGCGATCTCGCTGACACGTTTGGCAGGGCTCAGGTAGAGATTCGCGGCCAGTGCATCTACCGGCAAGACTTGACGTGCCGGAGATCCTCAGCTCGTTCTGGCTCAGGAACAGTAATTGCCGCTACGACCAGCTTCGAGCACTGGAGGCCCCATGGGACACGAGCGAAAGGAAGGCGAGCAGCGCACAGCGCTGATCAAGGTATTCGCAATCAACAGTCTGCTGGCTGCTGGCCTGTTCGTCGCTGGACTCATCGCAGACTCGACTGCGTTGATTGCCAATGCGCTGGACAACCTGTCCGACGCCCTCACCTACGCCGTCAGTTACTTCGCTGTTAATAGGGCACAGAGATGGAAAGCAGCCGCAGCCGCGATCACTGGTGTGATGTTGCTCGTGCTCGCTGCGGGCGTTTTGGTTGAAGCATGGCAGCGTTATGAGGACGGTTCAGAACCTATGGGATGGGTCATGGTCATCATGGCCATCCTGGCGGTGCTGCTGAATGCTTGGTGCATCCGCATCCTGCGCCCCAGGCGGAGCGAGGACGTGAACCTCCGCGCGGCATGGACGATGAGCCTCAACGATTTCGCTTCGAATCTGGGCATCATTGCCGCAGGCGCGGCCGTCGCATGGCTCGGCACCAACTGGCCGGATCTGATGCTGGCCGTGATCATCGCGGCAATAGCGGTCTACGGCGGCATCGCTACCATCAAGGATGCCTACCTGAATCGTGGAGACACGGGGGCGAGTGCAGGATGAACGCGTCTTTGTCAGGAGCGCTCTGCGAACGCGTGAAGCCTCTATCGCAATCTGGCGCCTTCAACCGCAGAGGGCCCGTTCGGGCGACAGGATCCAAGCGTCTTCATCACACGTGGAGCCATCCATGTACAACCTAGCAGCAACCCCGGGCCCTGCGCCGGGTGATCACGAGAAATCCCCGGTGAAACTGCCGACTGAGCCAGACAGGCCGTTGGATGCGCCGGTGACGCCGCAGCCCGAAGAAAGTCCGGGACATGCCAACGCCAAAGCAAACCCAGATCGCCGAGCGCAGAGCGTGGAAGATGCCCATGCCGATGGTGCCGACCGTTCGAGCGAAACCGAATCGCCTCGAGGTTCAGTGCCGCGCCGGGCCAACAGCTGTACAGTCTTCTTGCTGGCCGCCGAAACCCACATCGAGCAGCGTCCACCTGTGGGGTTTTTGTGGGGTTCCTGATGGTAGGGCTAGAAAACTTTGTGATGCGATAGGCACTTAGCGTCGAACTCGACATTCTGGCGCAGCACCAGCAGTTCCGCGACGGCCTGCTTGACGCGCTGCTGCACCCCACCCTCGCCGAAGAAGCCTGAGAAGTCGAACAGCCCGCCCCGCTCCCGTGCAGACTTGATACAGGCGATCGCCCACGGCACCGTGCTGATGAACACCTCACCACTGACGTGGCCCTGCTCGTCGACCGGGACCACGAAGGATGCAGCGCCGGTCGGCGCGCGCTGCTCACTGAAGTCCAGCGCGGGCGCGTCCAGCAGTTCCCTCACAGTCTCGACCATTTCCCGCCCGTCGATGACGCCTGCGAACACTAGGAAGCGGCGCTTGCGCTTGAAGAACTTGTTCAGCGCATGGATCTTGTCGGGGGCCACCCAGGACATCTGGCCATCGCCTTCAGCCTGCGGGTCCAGTTGCCAGATGCACACGTCCTTGTCGACCTTGGGCCGCGGCGGCTTCTGCTGGCTGAGGTATTCGAAGGTCTGCCACAGCTGCAGCGCGGCAAGCGCTTCGCGCCGGGCGGCCGATGTGGCGGGTGTCGTGGCGCGTTGACGCGCGCTGGCTTTTGCCATCCGTGGTTCTCCCTTGCACGGATTCTTGTCCAGGTTGATGGCCGCTTTCTTCTGCCGTTAGGAAATCGACGCTCGGACAAGCCCTGAGGTCTGCAGGCAACGACCGGCGCCGCTGCGACCATGCGGGCTGCGGCGGGTCAGCTTCGGAGATCGTCGAACGCCAGCACGCTACCCAGGAACCCCAGCACGGCAGCCAGCGGCAAGGTCGCGCCGTAGCCGATCGCTTTGAACGCGCCTGCACCCAGCAGACCGCCGATCGCGAACGACGCCAGCAGTCCACCCAGTAGCCGCAGCTTGGAGACGTCGGCTTGGCCGAACAGCAGCCTGCCGAGCTCGACGCCGATGTCGGTCACGATGCCCGTGACATGCGTCGTGCGGATCTCGGACCTCGACACCTTGGTGATCAGCGCGTTCTGCAGGCCCATCGTGAAGCACAGCAGGCCGGCCACCAGCGCGACAACGTCGACCTGCGTCATCAGCGCGCCCAGCAAGCCGAAAGTGATCAGGCACACGGCCTCGACCAGCAGCGGCAGCGCGAAGATGCTGGCCGAACGGGTGACCCGGCCCAGGTTCACGAGCACCGAAGTGCAGGAGGCCCGGGCGACAAAGGCCCCCAGCGCGGTGGCCGCGGTGGCGAGCGCCTGGGTACTGCCCAGCACCAGCCCGTCGGCAGCCGCAGACACCATGCCGGTCATGTGCGACGTGTACTGGTGGACGGCCAGAAACCCGCCCGCGTTGGTCGCACCCGCAACAAAGGCGAGGATCAGGCCCAGGTGGGCATCGACGTCGGCGCTGCGCTGCGTCCCGAGCAGTCGGCGTGCATAGTGTTGCGGGATGGCGGTTCGCTCGAACGCGTCGGGCGACGCGGCAGGTGCCTGTCGAAACCCGGCGACCCACTACGTCGGACTGAAGTACGGCGCGCCCGTGGCGCAGGCCGTGCAGGACACGCTGGATTCCTTCGACAGCGCCCGCAAGACGCCCAACAACTGGGAGTCCATGCTGCACGCCGGCGTGCTCCACGACGTCGGTGCCCAGCAGTACCTGGCCCACTGCCTGGCGAATCTGCAGGCCAATCCCCGCTAGCTGTCGACGCACAGACAACTCGCACGCTGCCCTGATCCGGAGACAGCACCGGGCGATGCCGGCGGCCCTGCCACTTTTGCGGGCACGACGTTCAATCGACCGAGTGACAACGGGTTAGGACGCGGTTGCAGCGCTTATCCACAGCTTTGCCCACCATTTCGGAGGACAAGCGCGGTGCTGCGGCGATGAGGGCGGTCTCAAGGGGACGCGATGCCGAACCTGAGCCGCGTGGCGCTGGCGCCAATCGTTTCGAACATGCGGCGCCCCTGCTCGCTCATCGGGTTGGGCAGTTCCATCACGCGCCAGCGGTCAGGCTGGAAGACGAACGGCACATACAGGATCCTGTACTTGCGGCTGACGTCTGACGCGCATTCCGCGGCTTTGCGCATCTCGTTGTGCGTGAACTCGAACTCGAACGCGTCGCCGAGGTTGGACTTCACCTCGTAGCGCCACTCGGTATCGGCCGTCAGCACCTTGAAGTCATAGCCGAGGTCGTCATCGCCGTCCCAGTCGATCTCCAACTTGCCGCGGTTGCTCGACACCCAGCATTTGGGGTCGTAGCGCTCCTTGTGCTTGTCGCGCAGGTAGCAGCTCGCCAGATATTCACTGGCGAAACCCATGGCCCGGCGGACATCGTCGGGCAGCCCTTCATTTCGACGCCCCTGCCCACCGCGCCCGCCTCCTCCCCCTCCGCCGCCGCGCCCGTCAGGCTGGGCCTGCTCGACAAGCTTGAAGCGACGCCGGGAGCGCGTCAGCCATTCCCCATCGGCCATCTGCGCCTGCGCGATCGCCACGAGGCCCTGTGCGAAGTGCGGAGCGCGCGTGTCGAGCTGGTTGTCCCCGAAGTCGATGCTGCGTCGCGCGATCTCAGCCTGCTCGCGCTGCGCCTGCTCGCGCTTCTTCTGCCCCAGCAGGTCGCTCGGATCGAGGCCAAGCGCGAACGCATCGACGGAATGGGGCATGCCTTCCGGCCAGGCACCGGCGCGCAACAGCGTCGCGATCTCCTGGCCGGCGTCGATGGTGACGAAATCCAGCAATCCCTGCTGGCTGACCGTCCTGAGCACGCCCATGGCACCCGCCGACCAAGGATTGGCGCACTGATGCAGGTGGCACCAAGCGCCGACGGTGGGTGCGGCGGCGTCAATGAAGCGCTGCAGCGTTTGGGCTGAGCGCTCGCGAACCTCCGCGAGCGGCTCGAGGTCGAGGGGCACGTCATCCCCGATCAGTTCCGCCAACCGGCTGTCCAGCAGCGTGGCCACGTCCTCCCGAAAAAGCTCTTCGCGGTCCGCGATCCACGCCGGCTGGAACTCGAGGAAGCTGAGCGTGCGCAACGCCACATAGCGCTGCAGGTCGTTGCCGGCTTGGTACGTTGGCCAGAAGTGGCGCCGCAGCCGCTCCAAAGCGTCCGGCGCGAGCTGCAACTTCCACGTCTCAAAAAGACGCTGCAGTTCGGACTCGTTGGAAAGCATCGGCTGCCCCAGCGCGTCCAGCATGTGATTGAACCGTCCGTATTCCAAGCCCAGGGCGCGCCGGATCTGCGCCAGATCTGGCTTGGCAATCTCGTCGAGCAGCGCCTCGGGCGCCATGGGCAGCCGGTCGGCCAACGGCCGCAACGCCTCCAGCACCTTGCTGCGCAAGGGGCTGTCGCCGAGCTGCTGTCCCAGCGAGCGCGCCGTTTCCAGGTCGGTCGCGCACGCGACGATCGGCAGCAACCTGCCCACGAGCAGACCGCCGTCGGCACGCAGCGCCAGCGCGTGGTCGCGCACCAGATCGACCTTGCAGTTCAGCGCCCGCGCGAGCTCCTCTTCCGTGGGACGCTGGCGAGGGTCGGGCATCACGGTGCGATGCGCCGCCATTCGCAGCAGCAGCGTCTCCAGCGATCGCATGCGTCCGTCCAGCAGTACCGACAGGTAGGGCGCCGCGTCGGCCAGCACCGGCCATGTCATCTTCTGTCCATTGCCGACGACCAGCGTCGGGTTGTCGTCGTCGGGGAAGGCAAAGAATGGCAGCGCCTCGTCCACCGGGATCCCGCCGACGGCCAGCCGGATCTCCTCGCAATGTCGCAGACGCACGCGCCGAAGACGCTGCTCGATCGTGGCGCTGGAGATCTGTCGCTCGAGTTCACGACCGAGCACCTCGTTCGCAAGCACCGCGGCTTCAGGCAGCCATTCAAGACCATCGCTGGCAATCAGCGGATCATTGAGGTTGGGCACCATGCTGACGCCGTCGACCAGCACGTCGACGTGGTTGCGGTCGATGCCCAGCGGCTCGAAGCCCTCGCACGCCTGCAGCCGCTCAAGCGCAGCGCCGACGAGTCCTTCATCACTGAGCTCGAGGATGGGCTGCCCAGCTGCGATCACAGCCTTGGTTTCGGGGCGCAGGGCGTCGCCGGTGACGAACACACGCGCAGGTCCGTCCGGGTTCCCCGCCAGCACGGCATAGCCGACGGCGGTGACGGTGGCAATCGGCATGTCGGGCGGCAACTCAATCTCGGCCTTGCAGGCGTCGGTCCACACGCGCTGGTAGGTCCTTCGAAAGTTCACACGCTCTCGCGGCTCCAGCCCGACAGACCCCAGAGCCAGGCTCTCCAGCTTGCGGATCACTTCAGCGGGGTCCAACCAGTCGCGCAGGCCGACGCTGCGGTCGAAAAGCACGGCCGACACTCGCTTCTCCGCTTCGATCAGATCGACGAGCGCCTCGCGAGGCCGATCCACGTAGCGGGGCGGCTGTTGCTTGCGGTCTTTCGATGCCCAGAGGTCACCGGGCTTTTCGAAGCGATCGGCGTCGCCCTCGACGGACATCCAGGGCTGCGTGGCAATGAACACGGCCGCCGGCGTGGGCAGCTCGCGCTCGTTCTGTTCGGTGCCAAAACGTTCGTATCGCCCAAGACGCCATTTCAGCCAGCGCTGATCCTCGTTGGCGAGCTGCAGCAGGATGAGTTCGGCGAGTCGGTGACGCGTCGCAACGGGCAAGGCGCGGTGCTCAACCTGCCCGGGAAAGCGCCACAGCGCGCCTCGACGGCTGTAGATGGTCTGAGGATTCGGCAGCGCGATCGCCAGGCACGCCTTGCTCCAGGCCTGGGAGCGCCCCTTGGCGGGCTCGGTCCGCCGACGGAAGGTCTCCCACGTCCAGGATGGGGTGCCGCTAACTGGAACCGCTGGATCGTCGATGAGAGGCAGGCCGTCGCGAACGCCTGCCGCTCGAAGAAACTCCGTCCACGTCTTCCGATTAGCGCTGTCCGGCTGGGGCGCCCAACCGGGCTCCGTCAAGAGCAGCATTTCAGCCGCGCGCTGGCAGTCGGCAGACAGGGGCGCGGCTTCCGCCAGGTAGGTGGTCAGTCGCCTGCCGCCGGGCGTCCACCCGTCGGAGAAGCGCGCCTTGCTCGCGGGCCGCCAGCCGCCGTTCGTCTCGACATGCAGGTCGATCTTGCGAAGGATCTTTTCCGATTTGGCGCCCTCGGCGCGCCAGACGTCGAATGCCCACTTCAACGTCGATTCGCGGCGCTTGGGTGCCGGCTTGTCGCTGAATGACTCCTGCACGGCCGCCAGGGCCTGCAAGGCGTCATACGGACGCAGCAGATCCGCCTTGATGAAATCCGCGACCACTTCGGCGGCCATCGGAATGGTGTCGTCGAGCAGCGAGAACCGACTGGCGACATTGGCCGGCGGCAGCGGCGCGCGTTCATCGTCACGCACACCCAGACGCCGCACAAATACGGGCGGGCTGCCGGCGGCGGCACCGGCCGGCTGGAGGGTGCCATCCTGCGTCTTCAGCACCCGCTTGCCGCCGAGCTGGCGCAGGCCGTCTGGCGATGCCAGGGCCTTGCGTGCATCCTCGTAAAGGCTCGCCCAGGTCCGCGCGCCCGACTGGTCCTGTTCCAGCGAAAGCGCGACCGCCTCGATCCAGGCGGCAGCGACACGCTCGTCCGGGGTCGGTTGACCGTACACCGCGACCATCATCAGGCGCAGCCGCTCGAGCCGGCGGGGCTGCAGTCCCGGGTCCGCCAGATGAGGCACACCCGCCTTCACCAGGCGGCGCACGCGCAGCAGCTTGAAGCCCTGTTCCTGCCAGATGCGCGCGTTGCGGAACTTGGTCCAGCTCTCATCACCGCCGGCAGCCGGAACGACCTCGCAGTCGCGCCAGTCGACGCCGACGCGCTTGGACGCACGGGCGAACCGCGGCAGGTCGTCGGGCGCCCACGCGGCGAGATCGAAGATGGTGTTGCGGCCGAGCTTCGCAGCCAGCGCCTTCAGCTCGGTCGCGGCAAGAAGCGCGGTGACGGCCAGTTCATCCAGCAGGAACGCGTTGAGCGGCAGATCGAAATTCGCGCGCCTCCGGTCGATCGACGCATAGAACGGCGCGTCGACATGCCCGCGAATCTTGGACGGCACCTCGGCCGCCATGGGCAGGAAGTTGTAGGTGCGTCCCTTCTCCGCGTCGCCCGACGAAAGCGGGACGGCCACGCCCACGCTCGGCTCGCCCTGCCAGTCGCGCCAACGCGCCAGCTGCGGCTCCTTGGCGATGCTGGCCTCGACCGCGGCGAGCAGCCCGTTGCGATCAACCGCGCGGCGGGCCACCAGGTAGCGGCCGCCACCGCCGGCGCCGACCGAGACGATCTCGTAGCGCAGCGTGGAGTCCGACTTCGGCGCCGGCCGGTCAATGATGTGGCGTGACAGCGCGCGGCGGGTGACCACGCCGAGGTTGTCGACTTCAATCGACACGCGCGCCAGCCGGTCGAGGAACAGCAGCAGCGGCACGTCCAGGTCGACCAGCGCAGCGACCTGCTCGCGAGCCACGGCGATCGTGTCGGCCGCGGTGAGCGGCAGATGGACGACCGTCGCATAGCCTTCCCGTGCGAACTGGCGGATCTCCTCCGGCTGCTCGTCGACGGGCACGGCGGCCAGATAGCGGGGCAGCACCCTGGCAACGTGGTCGGCGATGGGTTCGTCCGCAAAAGCCAGGGTGGCCGTCTTGACCTCGTCAAAGTCAGCGAAGCGAAAGCAGTAGCCCGTGAACCGCTCGGCCGCCACCGACCCCGCCTGCGAGTAGATCCTGGGGTCGTCGGTCAGCGTCTCCACGCTGCGAAAACCGAAGCCCTTGTTGCCGATGCTTTGGCCGATCGTCTTGCTGGACACGCCGATGTTGCGGATGGCGTTGACGTTCTTCCAGGCGAAGCCCTGGCCCTTGTTGGCGATATAGAGGTCACCGCGGTCAGGGCCGTGGATGACCAGCTTGAGGAAGATGGAGCCCTGATCGCCTTCCTCGTGGGCGTCATGCGCGTTCTGCACGAGCTCGAAGATCACGCGATCGCCATACTCCCCGCCGATGGCTTCGCTGACGTTGCGCAGGCTCTCGTAGGTAAGCAGGCCGGAGCCCACTGCATCGACGGCGTTCTTGAGCTGGGCCTGCAGCGTTTCGTTGAGCTTCTGCGCTGGGCTCAGTGTCGACAGATCGTCGTCCGGCGCGGCGGGAATATCGACGAGGGTCAGGTCCGCAACCGCGGGAGCAAGGCCGCTCACGCTGGCGCCGCCACGCGGGCGTCCACAGCAGCGCCCGGCACGCCGGCACCGTGCAAGGGATGGGGACGTGGAGCGGGTCGGGTCATGAGTGGGAACGGTCCGTGGGCCAGCGCGGCATGCCCCAGCTTAACGGCGACTTCGAACGGCTGCATCGACATCCGGCGCTTGGCGCTAAGCTATCGTCATGGCCACGAACAACCGCAGGGACTTCACGCAGATTGCCCTCGACGTCGTGAAGCGCGTGACGGGGGAAACGCCCGCGCCCGCGACGACCAAGAAGCAGGAGAGCGGCCGCCAGGGCGGCCTGCGGGGCGGCGCGGCCCGTGCTGCAGCGCTGTCGGCGGAGCAGCGCTCGGAGATCGCCCGGCGCGCCGGGCAGGCGCGTTGGAAGAAGCCTTAGGCGGCGCGCTCGCCTTCGTCTTCGTCGGGCGCGTTCAGGCGCCACTGCACGTCGTCGGTGAGGTCCAGCGGCATCTCGATGGGCGGCTGGTCCTCGTTGACGCGGTTCCAGTGCATGGCATCGAACGTCAGCTGCAGCGCGTCACCGACCATCTGCTCGCGGCGCTGGAACAGCGCCTTGTGCACGATGTGGCGAGGCGCCTCGTCGATGTCGCTCCACAAGACCATCTGGTCCTTGCCCTGCCAGGTCGTCACCGCCAGGTTGGCGCGATAGGGACGGCCAGTGACTTCGTCGCGCCGCATCTCCTCGCGCGCCGCCGTGGCGAACTGCTCGGCCAGGCGGTCCAGCGGGCTCTTAGGGACCGGCAGCGGCCAGCCCATGCTGGTGGCGAACTTCGCCACTTCCTTCAAGTCCACCGACTGCTGGCCCGTCTGCTCGCGGTAGCGGCGGATGAGGGCCTGCATTTGCTGCTTCTTGTTCAACATGAACTCCTACACGCCAACCGGGGCGATGTCGCCCCATCCATCCACGACCGCTCCTGGCGCGATGATCGATCGAATCTTCACGAGATGGCTGCCAAACCGGTCATAGCGGCCGGTACGGCGGCGCAGTTGGCCGGCCACCAGGCCGGGGTGGACCTTCAGCGTGGCCGCGAGCCCGAGGATGTCGCGTTCCGCAAAGAACGGCGCCTTGCGGGCGATGAAGCTGTCCATCGTCTTCTTGGGCACGCAGAAGTCCGCGGCGGCCTGGTTGGCGACGCGCTCTTCCTCGGCAATGGTGTCCCCATCGCGGTCGCCTTCGACATCGGAGTCGATGGTGATGACGGCCTTGCCGTGGCCCTGGATCACATGCTCCAGCTCATGCCGCAGGACGAAGTAGAAGTTGTCGATGCGGTCGAAGCGCATGGACATGCCGATCACGGGCGCGTTTTCGTCCAGCCAGAAGCACACCCCGTCGATCTTGGCCGACGGCAGTGACTCCACCAGCACGAAGCGGATCCCAGCCTCGGCCAGGATGCGCGGCACCTTGCGGGCTTCCTCCGCCGACGACACCAGCTCCTTCAGGCGCTCGGCGGCACGGCGCGCACCGAAGGTGGAGAACGGCGCGACCAGCATCTCGCTGGCGATCTGCCGCACCCGGTACAGCCAGGCCAGCTGCGCCGGTGTGGTGCCCTCAGCCACGGCGGTCTTCTTGGCGGCGTGAGGCAGCACCTCGATCTGGCCGATCGATTCGACGTTGAAGAACTTGGCCAGAGCGGCTTCCACCTTGACGCGATCCCGCACGTCGGTGGCGTCCAGCCAGCCGCGCTTGATCATGTCGGAGATCGGCAGGCCCGCGTAGATCTGTGCCCGCGTCGCGCGTTCGGGGTCCGGCCTGGCTACCAGGCGCGCTCGCGCCAGGTCGTATGACGATTGCAGGCTCAGGAACTGGGCCGCTTCCACGGCGAACACGTCTTCCAGCGCCAACGCCAGTTCGGCGGTCATTGCCTGCTTGCCGGCCACCACCTTGTTCAGGGCGGACTCGCTGATGTCGAGCACGATGGCGAGGACGCGCTGCGTCCAGCCGCGCTGCTCCAGCAGCGCTTCGATGAGTTGCCCCGGGGTCTTGTAGCTGTCGAAATTCATTTGCGGACCATCGTAGCATCGAAATTTCTCATTTTCGCAAACTGATCGTTTATGCTTGACCAATCCGGCCGACTCTGGGACGAGTCCCCTGCCGCACGCAAACCCCATGAACCGCCTTTCCGTCGATGAACGCGCCGCAATCCTGAGCGCACTGGCTGAAGGCCGCGGCGTGCAGGCCACTTGCGGCCTCATCCGCACGAGCAAGAACACGGTCCTGAAGCTCGTCACGGACGTGGGGCAGGCGTGTGTCGCCTACGCCGACCGACATCTGCGTGCCCTCCCCGTCCGGCGACTTCACTGTGAAGCCACGCCGACGCCCGGCGGCGCCTGGACCTTCAGCGCCATCGACGCCGACACTCGGCTGGTGCTCTGCTGGCGCGTGGGTAGCGGCGCGCACAGTGGCGCGGAGGCCTTCGTCGCGGAGGCAGCATCTCGAGCCAACGAGCCGGTGACAGCCACCGTCGGCCTTGCCGGCCTCCGCAACGACACCGGGAAGGGATTCAGCGGCGCGTTGGAAGCGGTGAGTCAAACCCCTGCCGACAAAGCGAAGCTGCTGAAGCACCTGCACGCGGTGAGCCTGCACTTCATGGTCCACAACTTCGTCACGGCCCTGCCTTCGACCGGCCGATCTCCGGCCATGGCCGCCGGCCTGGCGCCGGCGCTGTGGACGATGCAGCACATCGTGCGGCTCGCCGAGGGGCACGAACCGGAACGTCCGGCGGTAGTTGTCTGACCCGACTCTCCGACACCGTTCAAAGAAGGGGCGGTAGTCCTGGAAGGCAACCGGCCGGCAGCGCGATCGTCGACGTCTCGCCACAGCCGATCGGGGCGCTCGTACTGAGTTCGTGTCGCGGCGAGTGTCCGGCACTGCCGTCGACGCCGCCGGCGAAACTTCCTCCTGTGGACGAGGAGTTTGGCGCGCTTGAAGCCGCGGGCGGCCAGGTGGCACAGGCCCGCGGCTGAGATCGATCAGCAATCTGCGCCGGCCGTCTGTTCGCTCTTACTCGCCGGGACGACTCGCGGAAACTGCAGCAGCACCTCGGAAAGGCTGCCGCCCCACACGTCGGCCTGACCATGGAAGCGGTAAGGGTTCTGGGGCTTCATGCAGACCACGGAGCGACGCAGCGGCTCGTCGCGATACCGGTGCAGCAGCCAGCTCAAGAGCTTCTCCGACACCCGCGGGCGCGCACGCATTGCCCACGCCCTGCCCTGGCGTTCCAGCTGCCAGGCGGGCACATAGCTGCTCGGATCGAAGGACTCGTGGCCGGCCGTTTCGATCGGCCCCAGGCCGCCCGCCCCCACGCCGACGCAGCGCCGCAGGCACAGGGCAAAGTAGGCCAGGATCTCCATCGCCACCAGCATGCCGCTCGCCCGCCCGTTGCTCTCGGGCGTGGCATCCGAATGGTGGCCGTTCCACGACACCGCGCCATAGGGCGCATGGCTGTCTTCGTCCCCATGAACCGTCCGGAAGTTGACGGGGTAGACGCCGTACTTGGTCATCGTCAGGTGCAGCGCCACGGCCACAGCAGACAGCCCGTTCTCCAGGGACTGCGGCGACAGGTACTGGATACGCTGCCACGAGCTGGCAATGAGGCCGCGGCTTTGCCCGCGGTACGCATCGCAGCAGTCGCGCAGCCAGCACAGCGCCCGCGTCGGATACGGCAGCATCCCCTCCAGCTGATCGGACCGGCGCACCGGCGGCCACTGTCGGGTTGGCGCTTCGACGCCGCAGCTCCATTCTGTGAAGACGGGCCACCGGCGTGACGGGGGCGACGGCCAGGCCGTCGTGCGCTGCAGGTGGCGCCGGCGGCGCGCCGCATGGCGTGACGGGTCGCCGACCTCCGGCAGGAACGACTTCAGCGGCGTACGGAGCCGGTGGGCCTGGGATTCCAGCCGAAGGTCGTTGCGCCACATGCTGATGTGCGCGTCGATGTCTGCCACCTCCTGGGTGGCGTCCGCGGGGAGCACCGTCTTGACGAAGAGTCGGCCACACCGACTGCAGCAGTAGGGGTTCAGTCGCATGTCCTTGATGAGCGGCACCACCGGACAGCTGCAGTCGAAGCAACGGTCCAGCAGCGGGGCCTGGTGGAACTCGCAGCGGGCGACCGCCCCGTGCTGGTAGACCATGCTGTGGAAGCCGAGCTCCAGGCAGCGCCGGCAGTACCGAAGCGTCTTGGCAAAGACCAACAGGCCACCCCAGCGCTCCTCCGCCGGCACCAGGTCGACGCCGAGCGCCTGGTCGAGCTCATCCTCGTCGAGCCCGAGTTCGCTCGCCCGGGCGGGATAGGCGCCGCCCGGAAGGAGCTTGACGCCCAGCAAGACGTTGCGCTGTCGCAGTTGGGCCTCCGCCGCCTTGGCGAGCGCATCGGCGCCCGGCGCGCGGAACATGAAGACGCGCGACAGCCGGGCGTAGAGCGACTCCTGCCACCAGCGGTGGGTCGGATAGGCGGGATGCCGGGTCGGATCGGCGTTGCGGGGCGGGATGGGACGCGCCATGTCACGCAGCCTCCTTCTGAGCGGCCTCGGCGCTGTGGACGTAGTACTCCATGACGCCCGGGAAGCCGGACGCGTCTACCGCCTGCAGCGCGACCGCCATGCTGAAGCTGGCGGGGTTGGCCTTGGTCTCGATGTAGTGGAAGAGGATGTAGAGCAGCATGGCGCGCAGCGACTGCATCGGCACGCGCACGCCCGCCGTGATGTTCTGGCGCTTCGCGATGCTGCCGATCGCCTCGACCAGCAGCGGCGCGACGTGGCTCAGCCGCCAGCCCGCCGCGTAGGCCTCCGGCAGCGCCTTGGCATAGGTCGCCACCTCGGCCCCTTGCTCGGGCTCATCGAAGCCACTGACCACCTCCTGGATGTCTGCCAGCGCGATGCCCTGGTAGCGATGCTGGCGGCTGAAGAAGCGCCCCACCACTTGGTAGCCGCTGGCCTTCATCCAACTGCTGGACGTCGAGCGCAGCTCCGGCTGGCCGACCAAGATGAAAAAAGGACGGACCTTGCGCAGGCGCAGGCTGTTGTCGGTGTGGATTAGGTAGTAGTACTGCTCGCGCGTGAGATGGTGGGCCTCGTCGACGATGATGGCCACCTTGCGCCCGCCGCGCTGGGCCGCGGAGTCGCAGATGTGGTCGTACAGGCGGCCCCGCAAGACGGCGATGTCACGGTGCGAGCCGGCGAAACAGCCCGATTCACGCAGCCGTTCCTGGATGAAGTCACGCTCCGTCTTGCAGCTTTCCGGAATGGTCCACATGAAGGTCGCCAGCGGATAGTTCAACGCGTCGGCCAGCGTGCCCTGCAGGAACTCGCATGCCCAGCTCTTGCCGCAGCGTTGCAGACCGTCGACCGCCATGCCCACGAACCCCATGCGGAAGGCCGCGGCAACAGCGTTGATCAGGCGCTCGATCTCAGGGGTCCAGATGCTGCTGTCGCCCAGCAGATCGACTTCGCCGAGCGGCGAGCCGCCCTCGGCGGCGTCAGGGGTGGAGGCTGCGGAGGTCGTGGAGGATGCAGATTTCGTCATGATGGTGCTCCGGGCCGCGAGGGCCCTCATGTTGAAGAGGCAAGCCGACACGCGGCGCCGGTCTGGCCGGGGCTCGCCGCGCGATCACGGCATCAGCGGCGCGCAGCGCGGCGCGGGAGGCGAAGAACCCGGGACGACATCGGCTCGGCCGGCGGGGTGTCGTTGGCTGCGTCCCGGCGCTGCGGCGGCATCGCGGGCGCGGCTTCGGGCGTGCTCTCGGCCACCATGTCGAACGCCTCCAGCGCCCCCTGCTCGCGGCGGGCGTCCTCGGCCGCTTCCTGGGCCCGCACGGCGCCCTCCATCGGCCGGCTGAGGGTGTTCATGAGGTTGGCCAGTTGCAGCGCCTTGGTGCGGTCGCGGGGCGCGCCGGCACGCAGGTGGGCCAGCAGCGCGTCGAGTGGCCCGTCCTCCGGGCGTTCGACGAGTTCGCCGGCACGCTTGAGCTTCAGGAAGAGCTTGCGGATCCGGGTGTCATGCTGGAACTTGCCCCACTGGCCCAGTGCCGTCACGGCGCCGAACTCGGTGCCATCGTCCTGGAAGACGATCAACGTGCGCAGGTCGCGCGGATCGAAGCGCACCCACAGCGGCACGCCGATCAGCGTGTAGGCCCGTTGGATCTGCGGGCTGGAGTAGCGCGCGCCCAGGAAATTGATGTGCGGACGCCGGCCCCGGTCGATGTCCGCCTTCAGGCTCACGCGGTGCAGGCCATTGAAAAAGTGCGGCTTGCGGCGCGCCACCGGCAGGTAGTTGACCTTGATGGCCTGCGCCTCGATCTGGCGGCGCAACCGCTCCAGCGGGGCCTCGTAGCCGGCGCCGGCGGCAGGCGTCGCGTTTTCGTTGGCCTGATAGACGTCAAGCACATGTTCGAGCTCGTCGACGAGCACGCGCTTGTCGACCGGCACCTTGGACTTCTTGCGGACCGGATCCTGCGGCCCGGAGCCCGTGCTCGAGGGCAACTGGTGAACCACCCGCTGCGCCTGCAACTTGAACTTGGCCTCGATGTTGGCGCGCGCCTGGGGCGTCGCCGGCTTGCCGAGCCTGATCACGCAGCCGCACGTGCCGAGCAGCAGGGCCTGCAGCTTGTCCGCCAAGTGCGACAGCGCGTTGTCGAGCTCGATGATCGAAGGCTCGGCGTAGCGGAGCTGCGGGTGCACGTTGGCGGGATAGCCCGCGCCTTCCATGTAATCCAGCCCCGGAACCGCTGCGGGCACCTTCGGAGGACCGTTCATGGCGTCCCAGATCACGGTCAGCAAGTCCTCGGCCGTCGGCTGAGGCGCCAGCACCAGCTTCCACGCGAGCGTGGACGTCGTGCCGATTTCGATCAGCCGGATCGCGCTGCAGCGGCGAAGCTCGATCTGCTCCCAGTCCCCCTTGGCGTTCGGCAGCTCGTACCGACCTTCCTGGTCGATGGTGACCTCGTCCATCTGCCAGATGCGGTACGCACCCAAGAGACGCGTCCCGCTGCCGTCGCCGCCCTGGTAGCCGAAGGCCTGCCCGGCCTGGTCGCCGTGTTCGGCGCGCGTCCAGGCGCCAGCATGCTTGGGCAGGAAGACGCGCTGCAACCAGTTGCGCAGCGTGCGGCGCGCCTTGTGCTGGGTGTTGAACGGGTACTCGTCCTCGCCAATGCCGGCGTCGGTGCAGAGCTTCAGAAAGATCCGGTGGATTTGGCGCGTGCTCAACTTGTTCAAGCTGGGCATTTGTTGCCGCGCCGTGGTCAGGGCGTAGACCAGGTCGCGCTCGATGCTCGGGTGCTCGTCGAGCAACTTGTTGAACAGGCCGCTGAAGCCGGCCTTTGGGTGGTCATCGAAGTTCTGGTGCTCCGCGGTACGTTTGGGGGCGAAGACGCGGGTGCCCTTCAACAACGCGCGCAGGCCCCAGATGCGGCCGTCGGCGTGGATCGCGACGCAACGCTTCAAGACCCGCGAGAACTCGCGCACGGTCGTGCCGGCCAATTTCGCGGCGTCGGCGTTCGAGCGGCCGGCGAGCTTGACTTCGAGGGCGCGCTGATAGCGCGCGAGTCGCTTGCGGTCTTCGCTCGACAGCAGGCTCTCGTCGACCAGGGGCCAGGTCGAGAGGTCACGGTATTGGAGCGGAACGGCGCGCAGCGCGCGCTCTTCCGACAGGGTGATTGCGGACATGAGGATTCCTTGTGGTCACGCGACGCGTCATGCGCCGCGGTGAAACGGACGGACGAGGCCGAGCAATCCGCCAGCGGCGGGGCGCAGGCGGAAGGGACCTCTGGATGGCGTGATCAGGGGTGGCGGATCACCGTGTCGTCGCTGTACTCGCGGTCGGAGAACTCGATGTGAAGGCCGCCCAGCGCATGAAGGTGGAACAGCGTCGCGTCGAGGTACTCGTCGCACTCAAGACAGCCCTCGCAGCTGAGCTCGGCGCCCAGCTCACCCCGCGTGCACTGCGTGCGGTTCTTCATGTGGCGGTAGATCGCCTTGGCCACGCAGTCCAGGCGAGCGCCGGCAAAGGCCGCCGACGTCATGATCTGGCGGGCGTGTTCGAGGTTCTCCAGCAGCACCTGCTTGTCGTCGAACCAGTCCCAGGGCATCAACACGACCGTCGCCTTGTGGGTGACCGCGAAGTGCTGGTGGATGATCCGCTCTTCAATGGGCCACGACTTCAACAGAAAGCAAAGCACCGGCTTTTCGCCTGCGCGCTTCCACTGCAGGCTCGGCGTGGCTGCGATGCGGTAGCCCCTGTTCAGGTAGGCCACTTCCTTGGGTGCGGCATCGAGGTCGCGCACGGTCGGATCGAAGCGGTGCACCAGCCAAAGCAGATAGAACCGTTCATGGGAAAAGTTCAGGTGCCGCATGGCGACCGGGTCGAAGGCGCGGACCTGCTGCCCCTTCTGCACCAGATAGCGGTGCTGGCGGCCGCCAAAACCGCCCTGCTGCATCCACAGCGGCGGTGGGGGCGGCGGCAGCGGCTGCGCGCGGCGCTTTCCCTTGGGAGTGTCCGGGGCGGCGCCCGCCAATGCGGCGGCTTGACCCAGGGTGGTCGTCGAGTGTTTCATTTGCAGTCCTTTCAGCAGCCAGCCGCCGCCCCGACCCAGCGAGGTCGGTGGCCAGCCTCGTGCGCGAGCACGATGGATCCGCCTCCGCGGCACCGCGGCGGACAAGAGTCGAGGGCCCCTCTTGACAGGGGCAAAGGCCTGCAGCACACTCAAGACACTTTCTTTTGTGTCATTCCTGAATGGCGCACGAACGCCCCTAGGCCGGCAAGCCGATGGGGCGTTTGCCTTTGTGCGGCGCTCTTTTGTTCAACTGGGGCTTGGCTTACCTCCTTCCTCTGCTCGGTTGATCTGGTCGAGCAGCCAGCGAGACACGCTGGCCGTCGTCGCAAAGCGAGAGCGCCGACCTTTGACGTGGAACGTTTGGATCGGCACCGTGTTGCGCTCGCAGGCTTTTTTGAAGCTGTCCGTCGATGGATAGGCCAGCAGGCGACGAAGGTCGTCACCGCCAATCAGGTAGCCATACTGGGCGACGAGCGTGTCAAACAGGGACAAATCCGAATTGGGCTCGGGCACGGGAACTCTCCTTGAGCGGACGATGCACCAGAGGTACCGGCCGGCGCTAGTGGCGCAATTCAGTGGCCGAATTGCGGCACTTGACGGGCGCCATTGAAGGGAGTTGCGGCGACAAGCGGCGACATGTCCAATGCCGCGCATGGCGGTCCCGCGACCCATCCAGCCGATATTCGAGCCCGTTCACCGGCTCGCACCCTGCCGGTTGGGCGTGTCATTCGGGGACGAGAACCCGCAGGCGACCTCGCTGACGCCGGACGTCCTGGAAAGAATCGTCAACCGCATCGCAACCAACGCGCTTGCCCACCGAGTAGGCTTCCGCAGCGTCACCGCCCTGGATCAGCACGTTTGGAACGAACTGGTTCGAAAGTCGCCGGCGCTGCAGAGCCAGGAGCCAACGCGGTACTTCACTCGACTGGCGGCCGGGTCGCCGCAGTTGCGACGAAGCGGCAAGAGGGGCCCTCCGCTGCGGGCGTTGCATCGCCGACTGAAGCTTCTTGGCGACGACGCCACTGAACTCTGGAACTGCACGCAGTGGGTGCTCCTCGAGCTGATCCATCCCCAGCCGCTGGGCAGCGAGCGGTTGACTTTCAACAGCGTGAAGCTCCCGGACGGCGGCAACCCGGTGACCTGTTATCGCTTAACCGCCGTTCCCGCACTGGATCTGCAGATCCGGCGGATCAGGGAGGAACTTCAGTCCGGCGACCTGGTCGCGGCGGTTACGGCACTGTGGTGGAGCTTGCGTGAGTCCGTCGGGAAGCGCGATCTTCGAAGGTATGTGGCGCTATACGGCCTGTGGCTGGAGACCCGCGTTGACATCGAGCGGTCACCCCTGTTTCGAAGAGCCGCCGACTTGCTCTACGCCCACACGGCCTGCTGGTTTGGCCAAGTGAGCATTCGGCTCGATCCGTACGCCTCCCCATTGGAAAGTCCGAACGAGTTCTTCGCAGCAACACGTAAGGGGCTCGCCAGCCTCTGGGATGAGCAGTACATCGTCACGCCGCCGAGCGGGCTCTGGGATTCGTTTCGGCTGCGCACCAAGTTTCTCAAGCAACCGCTGGAGGTCCGGACGCGGAGCGACGTCGCCGCCTTCATGACACCCGACCCAGTTCAAGTCGCCCAGCCGAACGTGCCGGACAGATTTTTCGCCAACCCCCTCCCGGCCTCACCGACGCGGGGACACCTTCACGACTTCGATTGGACGATGGCCGAGTTCTTTAAGCCTCCCGCGCTTCCTGGCAGGCGCGACATAACCGGCATCTGACGAATGGGCCAAAATCGCTGCCCGCTTGCGTTGGCCACCATGGTCGCAGCTTCGCTTCACAGCGGCTGTCACGGTCGTAGCTTTACTGCACGTGGCTGCAAGAGGAATAGGTCTACTGCCGTTGGCTGAAATTTGCCAGCATGCCTGCACGTGGGTCGGATGGACAAAAGCACATGCTTAGAAGGCGATGTCAACAAAATCAAGAGGTTACGCGTGGATCCTCAGGACGATCTCTCCTTCCGGCAGGCAGCAGCATCGCAGAAAGCGGCAACGATGCGGGGCACTCACTTAGCGCGCCGTGATCTCCAACTGAGCCGCCGCCAGGCCCTCGGCCTGGGCGCGCAGGGTCAACACGCCCGGCATGCCGGGGCGCGCGCGCACGATGGCCAGGGCCAGGCCGTTGAAGGCCTTGCGGCTGGGCGACGTGAAGGCCTCGAAGCTGCTGGCGTCGCCGTTGTCGGTGGCGACGATCTCGCCCGGCCCGTCCACGCTGAAACGAATGCGCGCGTCCGTACGCGGCACCGTGCGGCCGGCGGCGTCGGTGATGCGCAGCGTGACGAAGCCGAGGTCGCGCCCGTCCGCCGCGATGGTGCTGCGGTCGACCTGAAGCGTCAGCGCCGCGGCCGGGCCTGCGGTCGCGACGCTGGCCGTGGCCCAGGGCTTGCCGTCCTTGTAGGCCTGCAGCTTCAGCTCGCCCGGCTCGTAGACCACGTCGTCCCAGCGCAGCCGGTATTGCCCTGGCCCCTTCTTGCGCTTGCCGAGCGACCGGCCGTTCAGGAACAGCTCGCCCTCGTCGCCGCTGGTGAAGGCATGGACCGGCGTGACCTGGCCCACGCGCTCGGGCCAGGTCCAGTGCGGCAGCAGATGCGCCATGGGCAGGTTGGGCCGCCAGCGCGACTGGTAGAGGTAGAAGCGGTCCTTGGGAAAGCCCGCCAGGTCCACGATGCCCGAGTAGGAACTGCGCGCGTCGTAGTAAGGCGTGGGCTCGCCCAGGTAATCGAAGCCGGTCCAGACGAACTCGCCCGCCACGTAGGGGTGGGCATCCAGCGCAGCAAAGACCTTGTCGGCCGAGGCGCCGAAGTCCACCGCATACAGCTCATAGCCGCTGACCTGCAGTGCCTGGCTGTCGCCGCCGCGGCCGTCGCGCGTGATGGAGCTGTGGGCCGACGTCACCGGGAACAGGTAGACGCCGCGGCTGCTGAAGGCCGAGGCCGTTTCGCTGCTGAGGATGAGCTTGTCCGGGAAGGTGGCGTGGAAGCTGGGGTATTGCGGCGGCGTGCGGATGCGGTCGGTGCCGACGAACTCGGGGTCTTGCCGTATGCCCTCGCCCTGGTAGTTCAGGCTGATCACGTCCACCTCGGCGGGCAGCGGCATGTGGGCCTTGGCGAAGTTCATCGCCGTGGTGGTGGGCCGTGTCGGGTCTTCCTCGCGCACGATGGCGTGCAAGCGGCGGGCGATGGCCGCACCGGCCTCGCCGGTGTACTGCTCGCCCACCTCGTTGCCGATGCTCCACAGGATGACGGACGGGTGGTTGCGGTCGCGGCGCAGCATGGCGCGCAGGTCCGGCTCATGCCAGTCCGGGAAGATGAGGTGGAAGTCCAGCGGCGTCTTCTTGCGCTCCCAGGCGTCGAAGATCTCGTCCACCACCAGCACACCCATGCGGTCGCACAGGTCCAGGAACTCGGGCGCCGGCGGGTTGTGGGCCAGGCGCACCGCATTGGCGCCCATGGCCTGCATGATCTGCAGCTGCCGCTCAGCGGCGCGCAGGTTGAAGGCGGCCCCGAGGGCGCCCAGGTCGTGGTGCAGGTTGACGCCTTGCAGCTTCAGCGGCTGGCCGTTGACATGCAGGCCGGTGTTGGCGTCGAAGCGCAGCGTGCGGATGCCGAAGGGCGTCTCATAACGGTCGATCACGCCGGCCTGGTCCGTCAGCCGCGTGACTGCGACATAGCGATGGGGCTGCTGCTGCGGCCTGGGCCCCCAGAGCCTGGGCCTGGCGATGCGTATCGTCGCGGTGACGACGCCCTGCCCGCCCGCCTTCAGCGCCAGCGCCGATGGGCGGCTGGCCCCGACGGCGGCACCGACGGGCCGGCCCGCGGCGTCCAGCTCGTACAGCTCCGTCAGCACGTCCACGCGCGCGGGCTGGCGGCCGTCGTTGTCCACGCGCACCTCCACCTCCACCGTGGCCTCCTGCGCCGACACCCGCGGCGTCGTGATGCGCGTGCCCCAGTGCGCCACGTGCACCGGATGCGTCTTGGTCAGCCAGACCTTGCGGTACAGGCCGGCGCCGGGATACCAGCGCGCGGACTCGGGCGGGTTGTCCAGCCGGATCGCCAACTGGTTGGTGCCGCCGGGCTGGGCATGCGGTGTCAAGTCCAAGCGAAACGAGTTGTAGCCATAGGGCCAGCCGCCCACCAGCCTGCCGTTGAGCCACACGGTGGCATAGGACATCGCACCGTCCACGTCCAGGAACAGCGAGCGTCCCTGGTCGGCCGCAGGGATGTCCAGCATGCGCCGGTACCACACCGGCCCCCAGGTCTGCAGCCGCCCCATGCCGCCATAGGGGCCGGTCTGCAGGAAGGGGCCTGCAATGGCCCAGTCGTGCGGCAACGAGACGGCCTGCCAGCCGCTGTCATCAAAGCCGGTCTGCACATAGCTCACGTCGCTGCCCGGATGGCCCGCGGGCCGGCGATGGCGCCGGGCCGGGTCCTGGATGAAGGCGTTGGCACTGGGCAGCACCCAGGGCTTGAGCACGGCGTCCTGCCCCGCCGCCGAGGCCTTCACGGCCGCCTCGGGCTGGGCGTCGGCCACGCGGCCGTCCGCCGACACCTGCACCTCGGGTCGGGCGTCATACATCAGACGGGCCGTCGCGCCGGGCGGGTCACCACGCTGGAAGCGCCAGCCGTCGCGCAATTCGATGCGCTCGCGCGCGGTGGCTGGCATCGCGGCCGCCAGGCAAAGGATGAGGACCGCAGCGGTATGCGGCCAGGGGACGCTGGACATGACGGTTTCCCTGAGTTGTCTGGTACTGATCTCAGCCCCTCTTTCTCACCGAGTAAGCAAGTGGAAACGCGCGGAGTTCGAGTCGGATCGAATCATATGATAGCGATACCAATGGCCGCAGCGAAAGCTGGCGGCTGATTCGACCTGAAGGACAGCGGCCCATGAAGAAACCCTTGGCGACCCGCCTGGCCGCCGCCCTGTGCGCCACCGGCCTCGCCCTTTCCGCGCCGCCCGTCCAGGCCTGGCAGGCCGACAACGGCGACGGCAGCTACACCAACCCGCCGCTGAATGCCGACTACCCGGACCCCGACATCATCCGCGTGGGCGAGGACTTCTACTTCGCCACCACCACCTTCGCGAACTCGCCGGGCCTGCGCCTGCTGCACTCGCGCGACCTCGTCAACTGGCGCATCGCGGGCCATGTGCTGCCGCGCCTGGAGGGCGGCCCGGCCTACGACCTGCAGGGCAGCAGCGTCTACCGTCGCGGCGTGTTTGCGCCCAGCCTGCGCTTCCACGACGGCCAGTTCGTCATCGCCTTCACCGTGGTGGGGCAGAACACCCGCATCTGCCGTGCGGCCGACATCGCCGGCCCGTGGCGCTGCCACGCGCTGGACCGCGCGGCCTTCGACCCCGGCCTGTTCTTCGACACCGACGGCCGCGCCTACATCGCGACCGCCATCGGCAGCGACGGCACCGTGACGCTGCTGTCGCTGAGCCCCGACCTGAAGCGGGTGCTTGAGGCACGCAAGATCCACTACATCCCCGGCGCCGAGGGCTCCAAGCTGATCCGGCGCGGCGACTGGTACTACCTGTTCAACGCGATCCCGCGGCGGCTGACGATGAGCATCTCGCGCGCCCGGCACCTGCACGGGCCGTGGGAGACGGCGGACTCGATCAACAGCGCCCAGACCGGCGGCCACCAGGGCGCCATCGTGGACCTGGCGGACGGCCGCTGGTGGGGGTTCGTCATGCAGGACAAGCCCAGCATCGGCCGTGTCACCAACCTCAGCCCCATCTTCTGGCGCGACGACTGGCCCATCTGGGGCACGCCGGAGGCGCCGGGCCGCGTGCCGGCCGTGGCGCACAAGCCGGTGCAGGGCCAGCCGCGGCAACAGCCGGCCACGTCGGACGAATTCGACGGCCCTCAGCTGGGCCTGCAATGGGCGTGGAACCACAACCCCGACGACTCGCGCTGGTCGCTGCAGGCCCGCCCGGGCTTCCTGCGCCTGCAGGCCACGCAGGCGCCGCGCTTCTGGCAGGCCCGCAACACCTTGACGCAGAAGGGCCAGGGCCCCTACAGCCGCGCCGACGTGGCGCTGGACCTGCAGGGCCTGGCCCGCGGCGACCGCTGCGGCTTTGGCGTCATCGGCAAGGTCAACGCGCACATCGCCGCCACAAGGCTGGACGACGACAGCCTGCAGCTGGAGATGGGCGGCCAGGTGGATCAGGGCGACGGCCAGCCGCAGACCGAGCTGCCCACGGCCCGCGCCGCCCTGCCCGGCCCGCGCGTGCTGCTGCGCACGGAGCTGGACTTCGTGCGCGAGCGCGGCCGGCTGTCGTGGTCGGTGGACGGCCGCTGGCAGCCGCTGGGCGACGAGTTCGCGCTGATCTACGACTGGCGCACCGGCACCTTCCAGGGGCCGCAGTACGCGCTGTTCTGCTTCAACCCCGGCGCCGCTGGTGGGCAGATGGACGTGGACTGGTTCCGCTTCAGCGACCAGCGCTGATCGTCCAAGCTCCGCCAGAAGAAAAAACGCCCCGGCATGCCGGGGCGTTTTCGTTGCGGGCCGCCCGTGCCGGCGGCCCGGGGTGGCGCGTCAGAACGCCGCGCGCAGCGAGACGTTGTAGCTCGGGCCCGGCCGGTACTCGTCGAACACGGCGCCCGGGAACTGCACCCAGGTGCGGCTGATCGCATCGGTGGCGTTCCAGACGCTGAGGTTCAGGCTGGTGTCGTACTTGAAGCCGAAGGCCTGCTTGAAGTTGATGCCGGCAGAGGCGTCGATCTGCGTGCGCGCGGTGGTCCACATGTAGGCGCCCGGCGTGGACAGGCCCACGCTGGCGTTCACGATGTGCTCGGCCTGGTACTGGCGCGAGACGCGGAAGCTCAAGCCGTTGCGCTCGTAGTAGACCGTCAGGTTGTTCGTGCGCGGCGGCACGCCGGCCACCGGCAGCGCGTTGGGCAGCTCGTCGATCTGCTTGGCGTAGGTGTAGTTGGCCGTGAAGCCAAAGCCCTTGACCGGCAGGAAGTCCAGCGGCTGCTGCCAGGTCAGCTCGGCACCGCGCACCTTGAGCTTGGTGCTGATGTTGTAGGGCTCGGTGATCTCGACACGGTGCTGGTCGCGACCGCCGCTGGCCGCCACGGACTGCTGCTGCGCATCGGTCAGGCCCACGGTGCCGTACAGCGCATCCAGCTGCGCCAGCGTGTAGCTGACGATGCGGTTGCCCGGGCGGCCGGTCAGGTCCTTGCCGAAGGCGCTGAGCGCCACATAGGCCTCGCGCGTCATGTAGTACTCCAGCGCCAGGTCGAAGTTGTTGGACTTGAACGGCGTGAGCTTGGGGTTGGTCAGGTTGCCCTGGCGCGCCCCCTGGTCGCCGATGGTCAGGCGGGTCTGGCGCAGGTCGGCCGGGTTGGCGCGCGTCATCGACTTGGAGCCCGAGGCCCGTGCGATCAGGCTGGGCGTGATGTTGTAGGCCAGCGAGAACGAGGGCAGCAGGTTGGTGTAGGTCGTGGACTCGTAGTTCCACACGGCCAGGTTGTCGTAGCGGGCGCCGTTGAGGTCGCCCAGCGCGGCATTGCGCGGGTCGGCCTGGGCGACCACCTCGCCGATGGTCTGCTGCGTCTCGGTGAAGCGCAGGCCGGCGTTGTAGCGCAGCGTGCGGCCGAAGGGCTTGACGATGCCCGTGGCCTCGGCGTAGGCGCCGTACACCTTCTCGCGGATGTAGCCGCCGCTGCCGTTCTGGAAGCCGCGGTAGATGTTGTCGCGGAAGTACTGGTAGTCGGTGTCCTTGGCGAACTTGTCCCAGTTGACCGTGATGAAGCCCTGGCTGGACGCCATCGCGTATTCGGGCACCCGCGAGTTGGGGATGATGGAACCCTGGTAGGCCAGCGGCGTCGTGATGCCGGCCGTCGCGCCCTGGCCGAAGCCGGGGTAGGCGGTGGCGGGCAGCGCGCCGGTGGTGGTGCGCCCGTCACAACCGGGCGACTGCAGCTGCGTGTTGGGCTGGAAGAAGCGGTAGTTCATGTTGCCGCCGCAGGTGACGTTCATCCACGCGTCGGCCACCGAGTAGCTGCGGTAGCGGCGCTCGATGTCGTCGTAGGCCACGCCGGCCTTGATGTTGAACGTCTCGTCACCCCACTTGACGTTGGCGCGGAAGCCGTTGGTGGTGTTGCGACGGTCGTACAGGTCCATGCGCAGGCCCGACAGGCCCTGACCGGCCTGATACCAACCGAAGTTGGCCGGGTTGTTGATGTCCAGGTTGCTGGAGTAGCGCGGCAATTCGCCCGGACGCGAGTTGTCGTAGGTGATGACGGAGTTGGGCGAGCGCGTGGCGAGCAGCACCGTGGGCATGTCACGGTAGAAGTCGCTGTAGGTCATGTTGAAGTGCGCGTCGATGGTCCAGTCATCGTTGGGGCGCAGCTCGAACCCGGGGTTGAAGCTCCAGAACTTGGTCTTCTCCTCCATGGGCCGGAACTCCAGCGACCAGAAGGTGTTGGCGAAGGTGGCCTTGTTCAGCACGCAGCCGTTGGTGCAGTCGCTGCGGTCGAACTCCATGCCGATGGGGATGGGCGTGTTGGCGCGCGTACCGGCGTTCATGGCGTTGTAGACCATCTTGTTGGACTTCTCGGCGCCGATCATGTCCAGGTAGATGTCCCACTTCTCGTTGGGGCGCCACTGCAGGCTGACGATGCCGCTGGCGCGCTCGCGCTCGCCCTCGTAGCTCAGGTGACGGCCCAGTCGGCCCATCAGCGCGTTGTCGATCTGCTTGATGTTGGCGCCCGGGTTCAGCGCCAGCAGCATGTCGCGGTTGATCTGCGCGCCGGGCGTTCCGAGGATGGTGCGGGCATAGGCGGGCAGCGCGTCCAGCGCCAGGCCCGAGGGCACGGTGTCGGGCGTGGACTGCGAGCCGCCGCCGGTGTTGTTGGGGTTGTCCGATGCGTTGGCCTGGAAGGACTTCAGCTGGAAGTTGCGCATGTCCACCGTCTGGAAGCCGGTGGTCTTGTAGTTGGTGTTGCCCCAGGCCGCACCGACCAGCACGCCGAAGTCGCCCAGCGTGTTGTTGCGCCAGGTGTTGCTGACCAGCGCCGAGCCGGTGTCGCTCCACTTGCCGACCTGGTCGCGGTAGTTGCCGCTGAGCGTGAAGGCCGAGCGGAAGCCCTGCTTGTCGAACGGTCGCACGCTGCGCATGTCCACCGTGCCGGCGATGCCGCCTTCCAGCACGCTGGCGCGCTGGCTCTTGTAGACCGTCGCACTGCGGAACAGCTCGGACGGCAGGAAGTCCATGTCGACTTCGCGGTTCGCGCTGATCGTGCCGCCCCAGTGGCCGGCGGAGGCCGAGGCCATGGGCGCTCCGTTGAGCAGCACGCGCGTGAAGTTGGCGCCCATGCCGCGGATGGAGATGTTCAAGCCCTCGCCGTCGATGGTGGCGCGGTTGACGCGCACGCCCGGCACGCGCGACAGCGAGTCGGCGATGCTGGAGTCGGGGAACTTGCCGATGTCTTCGGCGAACACGGTTTCGCTCAGGCCGATGTCGTCGCGCTTTTCACGGGCAGCGTTCGCCAGCGAACTGCGGTAGCCGGTCACGGTCACCGTGTCCAGCGTGTTGCCCTTGGCGGCGGGCCCGGATGCCGCGCCGGCGGGGGGCGTCGCGCCCTGCGCGTAGGCGCAGGCGATCATGCCGGCCAACGTGGTGGTTGCGAAAACATCACGCGCGACCGCCATGCGGCGCCGTCCTGCCCCGATCGTTTGAATGCTCACTGTTGTCTCCTGTTGTGGGCCCATTGCGGGTCTGGTGTTCATGCGCACCGCGGCTGCGGTCGGCACATCAAGATAGGTGGTTCTCCACCATGATTGGTAACGCAATCATTTCAGTCTAGCCTTGTAGGTTGTCCGAGGACCTATCGTTTACCCGATTCGCGGTGGTGTCGCGCCGACGCTGTGAGCGCACCGCCAGCGAGGCCGGCGGCTCAGGGGCCCAGGGCCTCGAAGTCCACCCAGGCGAAGTCCGCCTTCGCCGGCCGTTCGGACGAACTGACCGCGAACAGCCCCAGGTAGACGCCCGTGAAGCCGGTGGCCGTCTCGGTGGACAGCTCATGCGTCGGGATGCTGCACAGCCGCTGCCACTCGCCAGACTGGTCGCCGCGCTTGTCGGCGGTGCGCCAGGCCAGCGCATAGCTGCGCGGCTCGGCCAGCACCTGCAGTTGCAGCGGTGCTGCCGGCACCGGCGCCGACGCCAGCACCCGCGGCTTGCCGCCCAGTTGCTGCAGGCATTCCACGCGGCGATCGGTGCCGCCGGTCAGCCGCAGCAACGCGTGGTGCGATTCGTTCATGCGCAGCGCGAGGCCGGCGGCATCGCCCGGCGCCTCGGGCCTGAAGTCGAGCTGCGTGGCCATGCGCTGGTTCAGCCGTTCCTGCCGGCGGCCGATGAACGAGGGCGTGCCGATCACGTCCAGCCCGTTGCGCGCGCCGATGAGCCGCAGCTGCCCCGGCTGGGCCGTCAGCGACCACTGCCCGGCGGCCAACGTGCGCAGGAAGCTCCAATGCGGCGGCAGCTTGCGGTCGGCCGCAAACGTCTCGCGCACCGGCGGCGTCGGCCAGGGATGCCAGCCCGGCAGACCGCGCGTGGGCTGCGGCTGCGCCAGCACGCCCTGCTGGCCGAACTCCGGCCAGCCGTCCTCGCGCCAGCGCACAGGCGCCAGCAGCGTCTCGCGGCCGATGTGGTGATGGCGCCCGCCCGCCGCAGCCTGCGGCCGGATGGCCAGCAGCGTGGCCCACCACTCGCCCTGCGGCGTGCTCACCAGGTCGGCATGGCCCAGCGCCTGCAGCGGGTGGTCCGGCAGGTGGCGGTGCGTCAGGATGGGGTTGTCCGGATGAGACTCGAACGGCCCCCAGGGCGAGCGCGAGCGGCCCATGGTGATGCGGTGGTCGTATGACGTCCCACCTTCGGCGATCATGATGTAGTACCAGCCGTCGCGCTTGTACAGGTGCGGCCCTTCCGGCCAGATGCCGCCCATGCCCCGCCAGATGAGCCGCGGCTCCTCCAGCAGCTTGCCGGCCTTCAGGTCCACGCGGGCCTGATAGACGCCGCCGTCGCGGCCGCCGCCATGGCGGGTGTAGTAGACGGTGCCGTCGTCGTCGAAGAAGAACGACGGATCCATGCCGAACACGGGCTCGGGCAGGCGTACCGGGTCGGACCACTCACCGGCCGGGTCGGTGGCCGTCAGGAAGAAGTTGCCGATGCCGCCCACATCGGTGGTCACGATGTAGAAGCGCCCAGGCTCGCAGCGGATGGTGGGCGCAAAGATGGACTGCGAGCTCTTGCGGCCTACAAAGGTCAGCTGGCTGGGCCGCGACAGCGCGTTGCCGATCAGGCGCCAGTGCACCAGGTCCTTGCTGTGATAGACCGGCAGTCCCGGCAGGTACTCAAAGGTGCTGGTGACCAGGTAGTAGTCATCGCCCGCCCGGCAGACGCTGGGGTCGGGCGCGAAGCCGCTGACGATGGGGTTGTCGAAGGTGGCGGGCGCCCCCAAGGGCGCGGCCACCTGGGCGCTCACACCGCCCCAGGCAGCAAACAGGGACAGCGCCAGCGCAGCGCGGCACCAGGACATCAGATTCACGGCGCCTCCAAATGATTGATAGTTCTACCAAATAAATGATAGCGATACCAATCACTCGCGGAAGACTGGGGTCTACCCTAGGCGCTGACCGTGCAGCACGCCGTCAGCACTTCAATGCCTTGCAGGGATCCTCGCGTTCGACGGCAGCCGCGTGCTGCCGTTCGTCGAACCGGCCGCGGGATGCCTGCCCCGGCTCCTCGTAGGCGACGGCGAGGATGCGCCCCGGTGCGATGCCCGCCGCTTCCAGATAGCGGGGCACGGCCAGCTCACGGTCCACGTGACCGTTGCCCGCGATGAGCACGACCCGCTGTGCGCCGGCGGCGCGGGCGTCCAGCATCGTCTGGGCCAGCGTCGCGTCGCGGGCCCGTTGGGCGCGCGCCATCGGTTCCATCATGGCGGGCGGCAGCGCACCGCAATGGCCCTCGTCGATGGTCTTGAGCATGGCCTGCTGCTCCGCCTCGCCCCAGGGCGTGCGACCTGCCAACGCCAGCGGCCCGGCGGGCCAGGCGGCATCGCCTTCGCGCATCAGGCGGCGCAGGTCGTTGCGCTCCAGGTCGCCGCCCAGCACGCGCGCACCGCCCGCCAGGCTGGCCTGCACCAGCGGCTGATGCAGCGGCCAACGCCAGCCCTTGCGGTCCAGCTGGCCTGCGTCCACCAGGGCTTCGACATCCCGCGGTGCCTGCCGCTGCTGCGCCTGGAGGGCGTCGTTGCGCGCGGCGGGCATCTGCTCGAACACGACGGCCGTGGGCCGGCCATCGGCCAGCAAGGCCGCCAACCGCTGCGCGCGCAGTTGGTGGTGGCCGGCGTTGTCGTGGATCTCGCCCAGCAGCACGAAGTCAGGCGTCGGTAGCGCCACATGGGCGCAGCCGGCCAGTGCCGTGGCTGCAACGGCCAGCAGTGCGCGCCTCAGCATCGTGCCCTCACCGCGCTGGGGCTGCAGCCAAAGCGGCGCTTGAACGCCGTGGCGAAGTTGGCCGCGTTGCCGTAGCCCGCCACGGCGGCCGCCTCGCAGACGCTGAGCCCTTGCCGCTCCAGCGACTCGCGCGCCGCCTCCAGCCGCCGACCCCGCAGGTACTCGAACAGGCCCTGCCCGGTGAACGCCTTGAAATGCCGCTGCAGGCTGCTGGCACTCATGCCAATGCTGCGGGCAATCTGCTGCAGGGAGCAGTCCTCGAACTCGCCTCCGTCCAGCCGCGCCAGCAGCTCGCGCAGCCGACGGTGGTCGCGGGTACTCAGCACCGGCTCGGAGGATTCTTCGCCGGCGATGGCCGCCAAGGCCTCGGCGACGATCTCGATGACGCGTGCCTCCTGGTGCAGCCGCTCGACCAGCCCGGGCTGCGCCGGCGCATGCACGACCTGGTGCGCCAGGCTGACGGCACGGTCCGACGGCTGCCAGTCCA
Source organism: Roseateles sp. (assembly GCA_046289335.1). Taxonomy (GTDB): domain Bacteria; phylum Pseudomonadota; class Gammaproteobacteria; order Burkholderiales; family Burkholderiaceae_C; genus Pelomonas. The sequence goes on from JBKBVY010000001.1 coordinate 89,779, forward strand.
GCCGTGCGAGGTGTCGCGCGCAGAAGGACTGGATACGCGCCCGCACCTGGGCGTCTTCCCCGCCCTGCTCCGCCAGCCACTCCGGCAGCAGCGTCAGGATCAGCTTGTGCTCGTCCTGCCCGCGGTGCGCGTAGCGGCGGTAGCCGTCCGGCTCGGCCACGGACACCAGCATGCCGCCCGACGGCCCGGCCGCCTGCGGCCCCAGGCGGAAGGCCTCGTGGCCCAGCCACAGGTCGGATTGCCCGCCGACGACCAGGCCGATCTTCAGCCCCGGCAGCACCGTGCCATGGGTCTCACGGTCTTCCAGGTCGCGCACCCGCATGCGCTGCATGACCAGCCCGGGCCTCAGCTCCGTCATCTCCACCAGGCCCGCCACGTGATGGCGACCCCGAGGCCCCGCCGGTGCGGTCAGCTGCAGCTTGGCCAGCAAGGTTGACGGCGGCGCAAACGATTCCGGCTGGGGCGCAAAGGTTTGGGACATGGCGGCTGGTGAGAATTCTTAGTTGCGAACAATTCGTATTTACAGTGTGCCATGTCTGCTCCGATGAATCACCTCCACGCCTCTTTCCGACTGAGCCCTTTGCTGGCGCTGCTGCTGGCCGGCAACGCTGCCGCGCAGGGCGCTGACAACAAACTGCCCGATGTCGTCGTGACCGGCGCCGCCATCGAGAAGCGGCTGGAAGACGCCCCCGCCAGCATCTCCGTGCTGACCCGCGCGGACCTGGAGCGCCGCCCGGTACAGGAACTGGCCGAGGTGCTGGGCTCGGTGCCCGGCGTCACGCTGACGCGCAGCGGCAACGGCGTGCCGGGCGTGCAGATCCGCGGCCTGGGCAATGCGTACACGCTGATCCTCGTCGACGGCCGCCGGGTCAATTCAAGCTCGGCCGTGTTCCGCGGCAACGACTACGACCTGGGCTGGGTGCCGGCCGAGGAAGTGGAGCGCATCGAGGTCGTGCGCGGCCCCATGTCGTCGCTGTACGGCTCGGACGCCATAGGCGGCGTCGTCAACATCATCACGCGCAAGGTCGGCACGCGCTGGCGCGGCAGCGTGCGGCTGGACGCCATCCACCAGGAAAACCGGCTGGCCGGCGACAGCCAGATCGCCAGCTTCTCGGTGTCCGGCCCCATCGTTGCCGACCAACTGGGCCTGAAGATCTACGGCGGTGCCGACAAGCGCGAGGCCGACGATCCCAGGCTCAACCCCGCGGCCGCCAACGGCACCAGACAGACAGGCTTGCCCGGCCTGAAGAACCGCTACCTCAGCGGCCAGCTGGCCTGGACGCCCAACGCCCAGCACGCCGTCACGCTGGACCTGGACACCAGCCACCGCGACCACGCCGGCTTCGAGCTGGAGCGCGACGCGCTGTCGCTGCGCCACCAGGGCCGCTTCGACTTCGGCCGCAGCGAACTGCGCTTTTACAACGACAACACCAAGAACCTCACCGGCACCGTCGGCGGCCAGGTCAACCCCAACAAGTCCAAGGTGCAGGTGCTGGACGGCAAGCTCAGCCTGCCGCTGGACTTCCTCGACCAGAACCTGACCGTCGGCGGCGAACTGCGCCGCGAGGAGCTGTGGGACCCCGCCAACCTCGGCGGCACGCCCGGCAGCCCGGCGCGCACCAGCCCTACCACGTCGGTGCGCCAGAAGGCCGTGTTCTTCGAGGACGAGATCAAGCTCGCCCCCGGCCTGACGCTGACCCTCGGTGACCGCTACGACGACCACCAGAACTTCGGCGGCCACCACAGCCCGCGCGTCTACGGCGTGTGGCACCCGGCCAAGGCCTGGACGCTGCGTGCCGGCTGGGCCAAGGCCTTCCGCGCACCGACGCTGCTGCAGAACAGCCCGGACTGGGGCTCGGTGTCCTGCGGCAGCGCCACGGTGGGCTGCTACATCGTCGGCAGCCGCGAGCTGCAGCCCGAGACCGGCACCAGCAAGGAGATCGGCGCGGCCTACGACGGCGGAAACTGGAGCGTCGGCCTGACGGTCTACGACACCCAGCTGAAGAACATGCTGGACATCAGCAACCGCACGGCCAACCGCACGCTGGCGCCGACGTATGCCAACTTCGTCGGCTTCCTGCCCGACGGCCGGCCCATGTTCCGCTACCAGAACCTGGCCAGCGTCGAGAGCCGCGGCGCCGAGCTGAACAGTCGCTTCATCGTCAGCCCCGCGCTGTCGCTGCGCGCCAACTACACGTACACCGATGCGAAGAACACCAGCGGCGCCATCGTGCTGCCGCTGACCTACCGCTCCAAGCACGTGGCCAACGTCGGCTTCGACTGGCAGGCCCTGCCCTCGCTGGGCCTGAGCGTCTCCGGCCGCTACAACGGCGCGCAATACATCAGCGTGCCCGCCAACGGCCTGAACCTGCTGAAGGCGCCGGCCTACTCGGTGTTCGACGCCAGCGCCGCGTGGACCGTCAACACGACGTTCACCGTGCGCGCCGGGCTGCTGAACCTCGCCGACAAGACCGTGGACCGCGAAACCAGCAACGAGTTCAACGAGGACGGCCGCCGCATCTACCTGTCGGCCACGGCGCGCTTCTGATGCGGGCGCTGCTGACCACGCTGATGCTCGCCGCGGCGCTGCCGCTGGCGGCGCAGGAGCTGCAGCTGCCGGCCGCGGCGGGGGACTACATCGTCGCCAGCGTCACGCTGCCGGACGCCGGCGTGCTTGAGCTGCGCGCGCCCGATGGGCGGCTGCTGCGCCGCCAGACGGCGCCGGCCGGCGAGTCGGACTTCCGCTTCGTCGCCGCGCAGGCCGGGAACTACCGAGCCAGCCTCGCCAGCACGCAGCCACTGGCGCGGTTCGCCGTGCTGGAGCAGCGCACGCTGGCCGACCAGCAGCCCGAACCGCCGCCGCCCGAAGCGGCGCTGCAGAGCCCGCGCCTGCAAGCGCTGGCGCGCGAGCACGGTGCCGGCACGCCGGCCTTCTGGGCCGCGGTCAAAGCTCTGGGCACGCCCATCGTCGAACCCGTCGAGGACAGCAAGACCGCCTACCGCGTGACCTTCCTGTGGCGCGGCGACGCGTCCACGCGCAGCCTGCGGCTGTTCTGGCCCGTGCGCCAGGGCGACCAGGAGCGCTTCGCCCGCCTGCCCGGCACCGACGTCTGGCACTACAGCCTGCGCCTGCCCGGCGTCACGCGGTTGGCGTACCAGCTCGCGCCCGACGTGCCGCAGCTCAAGGGCGCCGCCCGCCAGCCGCAGCGCCGCGCCATCCTGTCGCGCGTGCAGGCCGATCCGTTGAACCCGCAGCGCTGGAGCGCCGGCACGCCCACGCTGCCCGGCTTCGACAACTTGCTGGGCGAACAGTCCGTGCTGGCCCTGCCCGACGCGCCGCCCGAGCCCTGGCTGGCCGAGCGCGCCGGCGTGCCGCGCGGCAGCGTCGAGCATGTGCGATTCGCCAGCCAACAACTGGGCAACGAGCGCCGGCTGACCGTCTACCTGCCACCCAACAAGCCGGCCGGCCCGCTGCCGCTGCTGGTGCTGTTCGACGAGGACGCCTACCTGACCCGCGTGCCCACGCCCACCATCCTGGACAACCTCATCGCCGCCGGCCGCATCCCGCCGGTGATGGCCGTGCTGGTGGGCAACCCCACGCGCGACTCGCGCTCGGTGGAGCTGCCCTGCAACCCGCAGTTCGCCGACATGATGGCCACCGAGCTGCTGCCCTGGCTGGCCACCCGCTGGCCGGTCACGGCCGACCCGGCGCAGACCGTCGTCGCCGGCTCCAGCTACGGCGGCCTGGCCTCGGCCTGGCTGGCGCTGCGCCACCCGCAGCGCTTCGGCCGCGTGCTGAGCCTGTCGGGCTCGTTCTGGTGGGCCCCGGCCCGGCCGCCCGGCTACGTCGCCGGCGGGCTGGACGACACCGCCGAGGGCGAATGGCTGACGCGCCAGTTCGCTACGGCTCCGCGCAGCGACGTAGTGTTCTACCTGGCGCCCGGCCTGCTGGAGCGCAGCGCGCCGTCCGACGGCCCCGGCATCCTGGAGACCAACCGCCACCTGCGCGACGTGTTGAAGGCCAAGGGCCAACGCGTCATCTACCGCGAGTTCGGCGGCGGCCACGACTATGTGAACTGGCGCAGCGAACTGGCCGAAGGCCTGATCGCGCTGCTGGGCAAGCCATGAGCAGCCTCGTCTATCACCCCTTGCGCGCCCGCATGCTGCAGGTGCTGCGCGTGGACGACCTGTCGCCGCGGCTGCGCCGCATCACGCTGGGCGGGCCCGAGCTGGAGGGCTTCACCAGCCCCATGCCGGACGACCATGTGAAGCTGCTGTTTCCCGCCCCCGGCGAGGCCAGGCCCGTGCTGCCGACCTTCGGCGCGAACGGCGTCAGCTTTCCCGACGGTGCCACCCGCCCCGCCGCACGCGACTACACGCCGCGCGCCTTCGACCTGCAGCGCCACACGCTGACGCTGGACTTCGTGCTGCACGGCGACGGCCCCGCGTCCACCTGGGCCGCGGCGGCCCGGCCCGGCGACCCCATCGGCGTGGCCGGTCCGCGCGCGTCGCGTGTCGTGGACCCGCAGGCCCACGCGCACTGGCTGCTGCTGGGCGACGAGACCGCGCTGCCGGCCATCGCGCGTTGGCTGGAATGGATTCCTCAGACAAGCCGCGTCACCGTGCGCGTGGAAGTCGACAGCCCGGAAGACCGCATCGCCTTGCCGGCCCACGACGGCCTGGACCTGGCCTGGGTGCAGCGCCGACCCGTACCGCAGGGCTGCGCGCTGCTGGCGGCCGTCTGCGGTCTGCCGCTCGCGCCGGGCTATGCGTGGATCGCCTGCGAATCCGCTCAAATGCGCGCCTTGCGCCTGCACCTGCTGACCGAACGCGCCTGGCCGCGCGACCACCTCTACGCCGCCGGCTACTGGAAGCGCGGCACTTCGGACCACGACGATGAACATTGAATTGAACCGCCGCCAACTCGTGCTCGCCACGCTGATGGCCCCTGCCTTCGCCAGCGCCCGCACCGTCACCGACCTGGCCGGCCGCCAGGTCGAGCTGCCCAAGAAGGTCGAGCGCATCGTGCTGGGCGAGGGGCGCCAGCTCTACACGCTGGCACTGCTGGAAGACCCGCCGCTGGCCCGCGTGGCCGGCTGGCAGGGCGACATGGCCTCGTTCGACCCGCAGACCTACCAGCAGTACCGCGCCCGCTTCCCGCAGATCGACGGCATCGCCAAGATCGGCGGCACCAGCGAGGCCAGCGTCAGCCCGGAGAAGGTGTTGTTGCTGCGGCCCGACCTGGCCATCTTCAGCATCAGCGGCCATGGCCCCGGCCGACGCAACCCGCTGGTGGAGCAGTTGCAGAAGATTGGCGTGCCGGTCATCTTCATCGACTTCCGCGAGCACCCGCTGGCCAACACCATCCCCAGCCTGCGCCTGCTGGGCCAGGCGCTGGGCCGCGAGGCGCGTGCCGAAAAGTTCATCGCGTTCTACGAGGCGCAGACGCGCCGCGTCACAGAACTCACCCAGAGCATTCCCGCCGCCCAGCGCCCGCGCGTGCTGCTGGACGCCCGCGCCGGCGACGCGGCCGGCGTGCTGACCGCCGGCAAGGGCAGCCTGGGCGAACTCATCGAGATGGCCGGCGGCATCAACGTGGGCAACGACCTGATCCCGTCGCCGCTGGGCGAGGCCAGCCTGGAGGCCGTCATCGCGTCCAAACCCGATGTCTACATCGCCACCGGCTACCAGCACCCGGGCGCCACGGCGCCGGGCCTGCGCATGGGCGCGCAGGTCAGCGAGGCGCTGGCGCGCGAGACGCTGCTGCAGGTCGCCAAGCGCCGCCCCGAGATCGCCGCGCTGCCGGCCGTGCGCACGGGCCGCATCCACGGCGTGTGGCATCACTTCTACAACACGCCGTATCACGTGGTCATGCTGCAGGCCATGGCGCGCTGGCTGCACCCGCAGCGGATGGCGGCCGTGGATCCGCAGGAGACTTGGCGCCAGATGCACCGCGAGTTCCTGGGCATGGAGCCGGCCGGGCACTACTGGATCGCTGCATGAAGGCGGCCTACGCGGGCCTGCTGCGGCGCCGCCTGGGGCTGATCGGCCTCATCGCGCTGGCCATCCTTGCCAGCTTCGCGTGGGACTTCACGACCGGGCCCTCCGGCCTCAGCCCGGCACGGCTGCTGGAGCTGCTGCTGGCGCCGCTGAATGACGCGGCACCGATGGACGCCGACCGCGTCATCGTCTGGGACATCCGGCTGCCGCAGGCGCTGATGGCCGTGGTGGTGGGTGCCGCGCTGGGCCTGGCCGGCGCCGAGATGCAGACGGTGCTGGACAACCCGCTGGCCAGCCCGTTCACGCTGGGCCTGTCGGAGGCCGCCGCGTTCGGCGCCGCGCTGGCGCTGGTGCTGGGCGCCGCGAGCGGCTGGGCCGTGGCCGCGTCGGCCTTTGGTTTCGCACTGCTGGCCGCGCTGCTGCTGGACCAGGTGGCCCGGCGCTTGGCCATGAACGCCAGCGGCGTCGTGCTGTTCGGCATCGCGCTGGTGTTCAGCTTCAACGCGCTGCTGTGGTTGCTGCAGTACATCGCGTCGCCGGAGATGCTGCAGGCCATCGTGTTCTGGATCATGGGCAGCCTGGTGCGCGCCGACTGGCCCAAGCTGGCCGGCCTGGCGGCCGTGCTGGCGCTATGCCTGCCGCTGGCGCTGCGCGACGCGTGGAAGCTGACCGCGCTGCGGCTGGGAGAAGACCGCGCGGCGAGCCTCGGCATCGACGTCGCGCGGCTGCGCCGCTGGAGCCTGCTGCGCGTGGCGCTGCTGGCCGGTACGGCCGTGTCCTGCGTGGGCACCATCGGCTTCATCGGCCTGGTGGCGCCGCACATCGCGCGCCGGCTGTGCGGGGAGGACCACCGCTTCTACCTGCCGGCCAGCGCCATGGTGGGTGCATTGGTGCTGTCGGCCGCCGCCATCGCGGCCAAGCAGATCCTGCCCGGTGCGGCGCTGCCGGTCGGCGTCGTGACCGCCTTGGTCGGCGTGCCGTTCTTCCTGGCCATCGTGCTGAGACGCGGGGGCTTGTCATGAGCCTGGACGTTCAAGACCTGAGCGCCGGCTATCCGGGCCGGCGCGTGCTGCACGGCGTCGGCCTGCCGCTTCTCACCGGCGGCAGCCTGACCGCGCTGCTGGGCCCCAACGGCAGCGGCAAGTCGACGCTGCTGAAGACGCTGGCCGGCCTGCTGCCCAGCGAGGGCGGCATCCGCCTGGATGGCGTCGACCTGCGCGGCCTGCCGCTGGTGCAGCGCATGGAGCGCATCGCCTACCTGCCGCAGTCGCTGCCACGCGGCGTGCATTTGCGTGTCGTGGAGGCCGTGCTGGCCGCCCTGCGCGCGGGCGGCCGCAGCCGGCCCGACGACCTGGCCCGCGCCGAGGCCGTGCTGCAGCGCCTGGGCTGCGAGGCGCTGGCGCTGCAATACCTGGACGCGCTGTCTGGCGGCCAGCGCCAATTGGTCGGATTGGCCCAGGCGCTGGTGCGCGAGCCG
>JBKBVY010000198.1:0-6099 GCA_046289335.1 Roseateles sp.
CGCGTCGTGTAGGCCTTGGTGATGCCCAGCATGTAGTGCAGCATCTGCGGGCCCACGCCGGCGCCGGCGGCGGCATTGCCGGCCACGCAGTTGCTGGACGTCACGTAGGGATAGGTGCCGTGGTCGATGTCCAGCAGCGTGCCCTGGGCGCCTTCGAACAGGATGTTGGCGCCGGCCTTGCTGGCCTTGTGGATCAGGTAGCCGACGTCGGCCAGCATGGGCTTGATGGCCTCGGCCATCTTCATGGCCTGCTCGAAGATGGGCTCGAAGGCCAGCTCCTCGCCTTTCAGATAGCCGCGCAGCGCGAAGTTGTGCAGCTCCAGCAGCTCGCGCAGCTTCTTCGCAAAGCGCTCGGGGTGCTTCAGGTCCTGGGCGCGCAGCGCGCGGCGGGCCACTTTGTCTTCATAGGCCGGGCCGATGCCCTTGCCGGTGGTGCCGATCTTGCCGCTGCCGCTGGTCTCGCGCAGCGCCTCACGCGCCTTGTCCACGGCCACATGGAAGGGCAGGATCAGCGGACAGCTCTCGCTGATGAACAGGCGCGAACGCACCTCCACGCCGGCCTTCTCCAGCCGCTCGATCTCGGACAGCAGGTGGGTCGGGTCCAGCACCACGCCGTTGCCGATGTAGCAGGCCACGCCGTCGCGCATGATGCCGCTGGGGATGAGTTGCAGCGCGGTCTTCACACCCTTGATGACCAGGGTGTGGCCGGCGTTGTGGCCGCCCTGGAAGCGCACGACGCCCTGGGCGTGGTCGGTCATCCAGTCGACCACCTTGCCCTTGCCCTCGTCACCCCATTGGGTGCCGACGACTACCACATTGCGTCCGCGCGCGGTTTGGCTTTGCATCTTGATTGCCTGCTTTGCTTGGGATTGGGAAGGGTCCGCGGCGCTCTACAGCGCCCGCACAACCCAGTCAGCGTGCTCGCGAACCAGTTCGCGGTCACAGTCGAATTCGTCGGCCTCGTTCTCGTGGCCCGGCAGCACGCAGACCACCGTCTCGCCCTGCTCGCGCAGCGCGCGCACGGCCTGGCGCAGCGAGGCCTCCTCGCCCCAAGGCGCTCGCACGGCGGCGCGCAGCGGCGTGGGTGTGACCAGGCCGACCAGCGTCTTCAGGTCCAGGCTGAAGCCCACCGCCGGCCGGCGCCGGCCGAAGGCCGCACCCACCTCGTCATAGCGTCCGCCGCGCAGCACCGCATCGGCGCAGCCCTGCGCATAGGCCGAGAAGCGGATGCCGGTGTAGTAGGCATAGCCCTGCAGGTCGGCCAGGTCGAAGCTCAGGCGGATCTCCGGGTGCACGGCCGCCAGGTGGCCGGCCAGCCAGTCCAGGTCGGCCAGCGCGGCCTTGACGAGCGGATGCGGCGGCAGCCGGCGTGCGGCCTCGGCCAGCACCTCGCGACCGCCGTAAAGGCTGGGCAAGGCCAGCAGCGCGTCGCGGGTGACGGCGGGCAGCTCGGCGGTCAGGCTGGCCAGCGTGGCCATGTCCTTGGCGGCCAGGGCCGCCGTCAGCGCCGCCAGCGCATCGGCGCTGAGCTTGACGCCGTCCAACACGCCTTGCAGCAGGCGGGCATCGCCCAGGTCCAGCATGACGCGGGACAGGCCGGCACGGCGCAGCGCGTCCAGCGCCAGGTCTTGCACCTCGAGGTCGGCTTCCAGGCCGGCATGGCCATAGATCTCGACGCCGAACTGCAGCGGCTCACGGCTGGTGTTCAAGCCGTCGGGGCGCGTGTGCACGACGGGGCCGCAGTAGCACAGGCGTGTCACGCCGCGGCGGTTCAGCAGGTGGGCATCGATGCGAGCCACCTGCGGCGTGGTGTCGGCGCGCAGGCCCAGGCTGCGGCCGGACAACTGGTCGACCAGCTTGAACAGCTTGATCTCCGTGCCGCTGCCCGTGCCGGACAGCAGCGAGTCCAGATGCTCCAGCAACGGCGGGATGACGAGCTCGCAGCCATAGCTGCGGGCCATGTCGAGCAGCTCTCTACGCAGCTCTTCGATGCGGCGCGCCTGCGAGGGCAGGACATCGGCGATGTGCTCGGGCAGCAGCCAAGCAGAGGACATGGGCGCAGGCTAGGCGGTTAAAAACGGCATTGTACCGGCGCCCTCCACGCCCCGCGGCTTCGGATCAACGCAACCAGAGCAGTCCGAGCAACCCGAGCACGATGCTGGCCAGGCCTACGAAACGGATCTGCCCGTCGCTCATCGAGAGGATGCGGCTGAAGGCCTCGCGCCAACGACCCGGGCTGATGAAGGGCAGCAGCCCCTCCAGCACCAAGACCAGCGCGAGCGCCGTCAGCAGTTCGGTCATTTACGCGCAGGTGCCCCACCGGGCGCTGCGCCCGAACCGCGCATGGCCTTGAAGAAGTCGCTGCTGGGGTCCACCACCATCACGTCGCTCTTGTTGCGGAAGCTAGCGCGGTAGGCCTCCAGCGAGCGGTAGAACTGCGCGAACTGTGGGTCGCGGCCGAAGGCCTCGGCGTACAGCGCCGACGCCTTGGCATCGCCCTCGCCCTTGATCTTCTGCGCGTCGCGGTAGGCCTCGGACACGATGACCTCGCGCTGGCGGTCGGCGTCGGCGCGGATCTTCTCGCCCTCGGCGGCGCCCGTGGAGCGCGCCTCGTTGGCCACGCGCTTGCGCTCGGACTCCATGCGGCGGTAGACCGACTCGGTGATGTTGGAGGCGAAGTCCACCCGCTTGATGCGCACGTCCACGACCTCGATGCCGAACTGCTTGGCCTCGTCGGCCAGGCGCGCACGCACGTCTTGCATGACCTTCTCGCGCTCGGTGGCCAGCACGCCGATGACGGTGCGCTTGGTGACCTCCTCGTTGAACGCGGCCTGCACGACAGGCGCCAGCCGGTTCTCGACGTTGCGCAGGTCGGCGCCGCTGTTGCGGATGAACTGGCGCGGCTCGACGATGCGCCACTTGATGAGCCAGTCGATGACCAGGCTCTTCTTCTCGGCCGTGAAGATGGGGCGGGACTCGGGGCTGTCCAGCGTCTGCACGCGCCGGTCCAGCATGACGACGTTCTGCAGCGGCGGCGGCAGCTTGAACTTCAGGCCCGGCTCGGTGATGACTTCCTTGATCTCGCCCAGCGCATAGACGGCAGCGAACTGGCGCTGGTCGACGATGAAGAGGGTGGAGGAGAGCAGCATCAGCGCGACCAGGGCGCCGGCGACGATGGCGGCAATACGGTTCATGGCTTGTGTCCTCGATCAGCGGCCGTCGCGGCTGCGCTGGTTCTCGCGGCTGCGCAGATCGTTGGTACTGGGCAGCGTCTGCGCCTCGGGCAGCAGCGGGCTGGGCTGGGGCGAGGACACCGTGACGGTGCCGCTGCTGCCCTGTTGCAGCAGTTTGTCCAGCGGCAGGTAGAGCATGTTGGAGCCGTTGCGGCTGTCCACCATGACCTTGCTGACGTTGCTGTACACCTGCTGCATCGCGTCGATGTAGAGCCGGTCGCGCGTGACCTGCGGCGCCTTCTGGTATTCGGCCAGCACGCTCTTGAAGCGCTGCGCATCACCCTCGGCGGCGGCGATGACGCGCGCCTTGTAGCCCTCGGCCTGCTCGCGCAGCTTGGCGGCCTCACCCTGTGCGCGCGGGATCACCTCGTTGGCATAGGCCTCGGCCTCATTTTTGATCTGCTCGCGGTTCTGGCCGGCCTTGAAGGCGTCGTCGAACGCTGCCTGCACCTGCTCGGGTGCCTGCACGCTCTGCACGTTGACGTTCTTGATCTGAATGCCGGCCTTGAGACGGTCCAGTTGGGCCTGGATGGACTTGACCAGGTCGGCCGCGATGGCGTCGCGCTGCTCATAGAGCACCGAGTCCATCTTGCTCTTGCCGACGATCTCGCGCACCGCCGACTCGGCCGCCAGCGTGACCGCCTCGCGCGGCTCGCGGTTCTCGTACAGGAAGTCGCGCGCGTCCTTGATCGTGAACTGCACCGTGAAGCGGATATCCACGATGTTCTCGTCCTGCGTCAGCATGGACGAGTCGCGCAGCCCGGTGGCGGCCACGACCGAGTTGCGGCCCACCTCCACCTGCTGCAGCTGCGTGACCGAGACCACCTCATGCGCCTGGAAGGGGAAGGGCAGGCGCCACTGGAAGCCGGCCTCCACCGTCTTGCTGTACTTGCCGAAGGACGTGATGACGCCCTGCTGGCCTTCCTGCACGATGAAGAAGCCGCTGCCCAGCCAGCCGAGCGCCACGACACCGGCGATCAGCCCGATGCCGATGCCGGCGCCCTTCATGTCGGGCATGCCACCACCGCCGCTGCCGCCGTTGCTGTTGCCGGTGGGGCCGCCGGGGCGGCCACCGAACAGGCCCGAGAGCTTGCGGTTGAAGTCGCGCCAGAGCTCGTCGAGGTCGGGCGGGCCGTCGTTGCGGCCGTTGTTCAGCAGGCGGCCCGCGGCGCGCGCCACCGGGGTCATCAGGCGCTGCGCCCAAGGGCGGGTGTGGGAAGTGCTGCTCATGCCTGGGTAGGGTCCGAGGAAGAAGGTTCTTCGAGGTCCGACGGGTCGACGTCGAAACGTGGGTCCCGCTCGTCGGGAATCAAGGGCTGGGCCTGCATGGCCGCCGCAATCAGCTGGCGCAACTCGGCCAGGCCGCTGCCGTCGATGGCACTGACGAAGACGCGTGGCGTGGGCTCCGTGCTGCCGTTCGGGCGCAGCATCGCGTCGACGATCTCGCGTGGGCGCTGGTCTTCGTCCAGCAGGTCCTGCTTGTTGTAGACCAGCAGCTGCGGCACGTCGCCGGCGCCGATCTCGTCCAGCACCCGCTCGACCTCGGCCATCTGCTCGTCCAGCACGGGGCTGGCCGCGTCCACCACATGCAGCAACAAGTCGGCATCGGCCGCCTCCTGCAGCGTGGCGCGGAAGGCCTCGACCAGCTTGTGCGGCAGGTCGCGGATGAAGCCGACGGTGTCGGACAGCGACACGCTGGCACCGGCCTGCTCCAGGTAGAGCGAGCGCGTGGTGGTGTCCAGCGTGGCGAACAACTGGTTGGCCGCGTAGGCGCGAGCCTTGGTCAGCGCATTGAACAGCGTGCTCTTGCCGGCGTTCGTGTAACCCACCAGCGAGACCTTGAACACGCCGTTGCGCGAGCGCGAGCGGCGCTGTGTGCTGCGCTGGCGCTGCACCTGCTTGAGCCGCTCCTTGGTCTTCTTGATGCGGTCGTCGATCATGCGGCGGTCCAGCTCGATCTGGGCCTCGCCGGGGCCGCCGCGCATGCCGATGCCGCCGCTCTGCCGCTCCAGGTGGCTCCAGCGCCGCACCAGCCGCGTGGCCAGGTATTGCAGCCGGGCCAGTTCCACCTGCAGCTTGCCCTCGTGGCTCTGCGCGCGTTGCGCGAAGATTTCCAGGATGAGGGCCGTGCGGTCGGCCACCGGCACGCCCAGCACCTTTTCGAGGTTGCGCTGCTGGGCCGGCGAGATGGCCTGGTCGAAAAGCACCGTGTGGGCCCGGTGGGCCTGCACCAGCAGCTTGATCTCGTCGGCCTTGCCGGAGCCGACGAACAGCGCCGCATCGGGCGCCTGGCGGCGGGCAATGACCTTGGCCACCGGCGTGTCGCCGGCCGACTCGGCCAGCAGGGCCAGCTCGTCCAGGCTTTCGTCAAAGCCCTGCTTGGCGGCATGCCGTCCGAAATCGACGCCGACAAGAATGGCGCGCGCCGCCTCGGAGGGCGGCGTCGCGGACGGTGAAGAGGAGGCGGACAAGGAGGGGAAGGTCAGGCGTCGGCGGTGTTGTCGCCGGCGTGGAAGTTGACCGCGCGGCCCGGCACGACGGTGGAGATCGCGTGCTTGTAGACCATCTGGGTCACGGTGTTGCGAAGCAGCACGACGTACTGGTCAAACGACTCGATGTGGCCTTGCAGCTTGATGCCGTTGACCAGGTAGATGGAAACCGGCACGTGCTCTTTGCGCAGCAGGTTCAAAAAGGGGTCCTGCAAAAGTTGGCCTTTATTGCTCATCGGTATGCTCCGAGTTATCGGGGGGAGGGACTACGGGTAAGACCTTAACACAGCACCTTTGTCCCTTCGGATCTCACCCTAGGTCTTTTCGTCGAAGGGATTCTTCGAGGAACGCAGCTCTATCTTCAGCGGCGTGCCGAC
>JBKBVY010000199.1:0-6028 GCA_046289335.1 Roseateles sp.
AGCGCATGCGCAGGCCGCGCCAGCTGGTGTTGCCGAGGCGGAACTGCAGCGAGGCCCGCCACAGCGCCGGCCACACGGCGCACAGGATCAGGAAGGCCACCAGGGCCGCCACGGCCGAGAGCCTGCCGGCCAGGCTGTAGGCACCCATCAGCAGGATAAGCAGCACGAAGCCGCGGAACATCTTCCACGGGTCGCCGTGGAAGCTCAGCGCCTGGCCGTCCACCAGCGTGTTGGCATAGAAGTAGCGGATGCGCCTGGCCTTCGCGAACGGCAGGTACAGGCCCAGCGTGGCGAGGATGAGCAGCAGGTTGACCGACCAGATGCGGAAGTACTCGCTGCCCGAACCGGTGAAGCGGATTTCGAGGACACGCGGCGCGTGCGCGGGCAAGGGCGATGCAGCCGCGGGGGATGCGGCGTCGAGTGCTGACATGGGACTCCCTGAAGATGTTGGCCACCGTCTACCGCGGTGGGCGTGCAAGACTTTGGCCGCCCGCGGCCGGGCTGGCAACCCCTGCTTCCCTGGGGCTTGTCGGCCCGGCCCGACAGGCCTTTTTCACGGGGCGTCGGCGAGAAGGCGCTGGCTAGAATCGTTTCGACCTGAGACCCCGTGTTTGCCTATGACCGCGATGAAGTTGATCGGTTCGCTCACCAGCCCTTACGTGCGCAAGGTGCGCATCGTGATGGCCGAGAAGAAGCTCGATTTCCAGTTGGTGCTCGAAGATGTCTGGGGCAGCGACGCCATCCTCAAGGTCAATCCGCTGGGCAAGGTGCCCTGCCTGGTCATGGAAGGCCAGGACTCCATCACCGGCGCGATGTTCGACTCGCGCGTCATCGTTGAATACGTGGACACGCTGTCCCCCGTGGGCAAGCTCATTCCCGACCGCGGCCGTGAGCGCTGCGAGGTGCGCACCTGGGAGGCGCTGGCCGACGGCATGATGGACGCCGCCATCCTGGCCCGCCAGGAGCGCCACTGGCCGCACCGCACCGACGCGCAGCGCAGCCAGGCCTGGGAAGATCGCCAGCTCGCCAAAGTGCATGCCGCGCTGGCCGCGATGGGCCAGGGCCTGGGTGACAAGACCTGGTGCTCGGGCAACCATTTCTCGCTGGCCGACATCGCCGTCGGCTGCGCGCTGGACTGGCTGGCGTTCCGCTTCCCGGAGATCAACTGGCGCGAGAACCATCCCAACCTGGCGCGGCACCTGGACAAGCTGTCGCAGCGCCAGAGTTTCATCGACACGGTGCCCGTCGCGGCCTGATTCCGGAGGGCCGCCGCCGTCAGACGATCAGCAGCTCGCGTGAGCGCACGTGCAGCAGGCGCACCAGGCGCCAAATGCGGCGCTCGATCTCGGCGGCGTCCAGCGTCCACAGCGCGGCGATCTCAGCCAGCAGCAGGCCTTGCGCCAGCAGCGTCAGCAGGTGGCGGCTGGCCTGTTCGATCTGGCGGCCGGCAGGTGTGGCGTCCAGCGCCGCGGCGGCCTGGCGGGCCGTGGCCAGCGGGCTGCGCTCGATGCCGAAGGCCGCCAGCAGCTGGCGCGCCAGCGGCGGGCTGAGCATGGCGCGGCGCTCGTGCAGGCGGGCCAGCGCCTCCACCAGGCCGGCGCCGCTGCCGTCGTCCACGTGGTAGGCGTTGGCCCCGGCGCTCAACGCAGCGAACAGCTGCAGGTCGTCGGCCGTGGGGGTCAGCAGCAGCAGCTGGGGCCGCACCGGCAGCCGGCCCAGCTCATGGGCCACGCGCATCGCATGGGCATCGACCAGGCGCAGGTCGCTGGCCACGATGTCGGGCGTCAGGCGCTGGATCTCGGGCAGCGCGTCGTTCAGGTTGCCACTGCTGCCGGCCAGCTCCACCCCGTCGGCCCGCAGCAGCAGCGACCGCGTGCGTTGCAGCGTGGTCTCGCCAAGGCGGAGCAGGTAGACGGTGGACATGACGCGCGCATTTTGCGCGTTTCTGCCGATTTCCCCCTAACTTGCAGCCCTCAACCCCCACGATCCGGCGGTTGTCACGCGACTCAGGGGGCGTTGTTGATCGCGCCCTGCGGCGCAAAGCTGTCGGCGCTGGCCAGCGGCCAGTAGATGCGGAAGGTGTTGTGCGGCATCTCGCCGCGCAGCAGCGCGCCGGGCTTCACGAAGGGCAGCAGGTTGGCCAGCAGACGCACCTCGTGCTTGTCGGTGCGGTGCACGATGTGCTGGGCCGTGATCTCCTGCGGATGGCACAGGCCCGCGGCCTCGACCAGTTCCTTCAGCGCCTTCAGCGTGCCCTGGTGGAAGTTGGCGACGCGCTGCGCCTTGTCGGGCACCACCAGCGCGCGCTGGCGCAGCGGGTCCTGCGTCGTCACGCCCGTGGGGCAGTGGCCGGTGTGGCAGGCCTGGGCCTGGATGCAGCCCAGCGCGAACATGAAGCCGCGCGCCGAGTTGCACCAGTCGGCGCCCAGCGCCATCAGCCGCACGATGTCGAAGGCGGTGGTCACCTTGCCGGCGCAGCCGATCTTGATCCTGTCGCGCAGATCCAGCCCCACCAGCGTGTTGTGCACCAGCAGCAGCCCTTCCTGCAGCGGCGCGCCGACGTAGTTGGTGAACTCCAGCGGCGCCGCGCCGGTGCCGCCCTCGGCGCCGTCCACGACGATGAAGTCCGGCGTGATGCCGGTCTCCAGCATGGCCTTGCACAGCGCGAACCACTCCCACGGATGGCCGATGCACAGCTTGAAGCCGGTGGGCTTGCCGCCCGACAGCTCGCGCAGCTGCTCGATGAACCGCATCATCTCCACCGGCGTCGCGAACGCGCTGTGGCGGGCCGGCGAGATGCAGTCCACGCCCACAGGCACGCCGCGCGCGGCGGCGATCTCGGCCGTGACCTTGGGCCCCGGCAGCACGCCGCCATGGCCCGGCTTGGCGCCCTGGCTGAGCTTGAGCTCGATCATCTTGACCTGCGGGTCGCGCGCATTGGCGGCGAACTTGTCCGCGTTGAACGAGCCGTCGTCGTTGCGGCAGCCGAAGTAGCCGGAGCCGATTTCCCAGATCAGGTCGCCGCCGTGCTGGCGGTGGTGCACGCTGATGGAACCCTCGCCGGTGTCGTGCGCAAAGCCGCCGTCCTTCGCGCCCTTGTTCAGCGCCAGGATGGCATTGGCGCTGAGTGCGCCGAAGCTCATCGCCGAGATGTTGAACACGCTGGCCGAATAGGGCTGGGCGCGGCCGGCGCCTATGGTGATGCGGAAGTCGTGGCTGGGCAGGTGGGTGGGCGCCAGCGAATGGTTGATCCACTCGTAGCCGCGCGCGCCCACGTCCAGCTGGGTGCCGAAGGGGCGCTGCTCGGGGTCGCCCTTGGCGCGCTGGTAAACGATGGAGCGCTGCGCGCGCGAGAACGGCGCGGCATCGTTGTCGCCTTCCACGAAGTACTGGCGGATCTCGGGCCGGACGAACTCCAGCAGAAAGCGCAGGTGGCCGATGACCGGGTAGTTGCGCAGCACCGAGTGGCGCGACTGGCGCACGTCACGCAGGCCCAGCAGCACCAGGGCCAGGAAGACCAGCGTCAGCAGCCCGTCGGTCAGCCCCGCCTGCCAACGAAACGCGAAGAAAAGCGCCAGCGCGCCGCACAGCATCCACGCCGAGTAGCGCAGCGGGAAATGCTGGTTGAGGCGTTGCGTCCAGCCGGGCCAAGCAAGCATGAGGAATCCTCGCAACCGTGACCGGCGGAGCTTAAGGCAACGCTGAACGAGCCCGCACAATCGCCCGGCCGCAATCCCGCAGGTCCCATGCGATGAAGTCCCTGTTCTCCAAGCTCGGCTGGCTGTTCTCCAAGGCCTGGTGGCTGCTCGACGGCACGCGCCGTGCGCTGATGAACCTGGTCGTGCTGCTGCTGCTCGTGGTCGTCGCCACGGCGCTGCTCACGCGCGGCCCCAAGCCGCTGGCCGACAAGACCACGCTGGTGCTGCGGCTGGACGGCAACCTCGTCGAGCAGTACTCGGGCAGCGCGCGCGAGCAGCTCATCGCCCAGGCCCAGGGCCGCGCCACCGCCCGCCAGACGCGGCTGCGCGACGTGCTGGCGGTGCTGGAGCAGGCCGCCGCCGACCCCGCCATCGCCGCGCTGCTGCTGGACGTGGACGAGTTGCGCGGCGCCGGCCTGGCCAGCCTGCACGAGGTCGCGGCCGCGCTGCAGCGCTTCAAGAAGAGCGGCAAGCCCGTGCTGGCCTATGCCGACAGCTACAGCCAGCGCGGCTACTACCTGGCCGCGCAGGCCGACGAGGTCTACCTGCATCCCATGGGCTCGGTGATGCTGGAAGGCTTCGGGCGCTGGAACCTCTACTACCGCGACGCGCTGGACCGCCTGGGCGTGACGCCCCACGTCGTGAAGGCCGGCGTGTACAAGAACGCCACCGAGATCTACACCGAGACCGGCCCCAGCCCCGCGACGCGCGAGTCGGTGGGTGCCGTCTACGGCGAGCTGTGGAGCGGCTTCACGGCCGCCATCGAGGCGGCGCGCAAGCTGCCGGCCGGCAGCATCGCCCAGGGCATCGACGCGCTGCCGCAGCGCCTGGCCGCCGTGCAGGGCGACCCCGCCCAGCTGGCCCTGCAGGCCAAGCTGGTGGACGGCCTGAAGACGCGCGACCAGATGCGCGCGCTGCTGGTGGCCAAGGGTGCGCCCGACGCGGCGGGCCAGAGCTTCCGCCAGGTCTCGTCCGGCGAGTACCTCGCCCATCTGAAGCCAGCCGGTGCACCCAGCAGGCTGCAGCCCGGCGTGGGCATCGTGGTGGCCGAGGGCGAGATCGTCGACGGCGAGGCCGGGCCGGGCCGCATCGGCGGCGACTCCACCGCGCGGCTGATCCGCAAGGCCCGCGAGGACGAGGCCGTCAAGGCCATCGTGCTGCGCGTGAACTCGCCCGGCGGCAGCGCCTTCGCGTCCGAGATCGTGCGCCGCGAGCTGGAGCTGGCGCGCGCGGCCGGCAAGCCGGTGGTCGTGTCCATGGGCGACGTGGCGGCCTCCGGCGGCTACTGGATCGCCACCAGCAGCGACGCCGTCATCGCCGACGCGGCCACCGTGACCGGCAGCATCGGCGTGTTCGGCATGCTGCCCACGGCCGAGCGGCTGCTGGACAAGCTGTCGCTGCACACCGGCGGCGTCACCACCACCTGGCTGGCCGGCGGCTTCGACGCGCGCCGCCCGCTGGACCCGCGGCTCCAGGCCGTCGTGCAGGCCAGCATCGACAACATCTATGCCCGCTTCAAGACGCTGGCCGCCCAAGCCCGCAAGACCACGCCGGAGCAGATCGACGCGGTCGCGCAGGGCCGGGTCTGGACGGGCGCGCAGGCGCTGGAGCGCGGTCTGATCGACCGCCTGGGCCGGCTGGACGACGCGGTGCAGACGGCGGTGCAGCTGGCCAAGCTGGAGGTGCCTGCCGGCGAGCGGCCGCGCGTGGTCTATGTGGAGCGCGACCTCAGCCGCAAGGAGCGGCTGCTGGCGTCGCTGGCCGACGTGATGGCACCGTCACTGGTGGCCTCACTGGGGCTGGACGCGCTGCCCGCGCCGCTGGCCGAGGAACTGGCCGCGCTGCGCGAGCTGGCGCGGCTGTCGGCCCAGGGGCGCTGGGAGCGGGCGGCGGTGGCGCATTGCCTGTGCGGGGCGCCTTGAAGGACTGCGCTACGCCTCGGTGGCCGGGCAGGCCTGGCCGGTGCCCAGCGTGCAGCCGGCCGCCTCGGCCCAGCGGCGCTGCGCCGGCGTGTCCAGGCCGGTGGCCGACATCGCATAGCCCAGCTGCGCGCCCAAGGCCGCCAGCGCGCGCACATAGGGCGTGCCGGGCGGCGTGCCCGCCTCGCCGTGCAGGTCGACCTCCAGCAAATCCACCGGCGCCATCACCAGACGCTGCAGGCCCAGCTCCGCATGGTTGATGCCGCTGAAGCCGATGCGCACGCCCTGGCCGCGCAGCCGGCTCAGCGTGTCCAGCCCGCGCTGCGGCTCGGCCAGCCGGGCGGCCGGGAAGAGCAGCAGCAGCCGCTGCGGCGGCAGGCCGGCCTCGGCCAGCACGTCGCGCACCGTCTC
>JBKBVY010000200.1:0-5974 GCA_046289335.1 Roseateles sp.
GGAGAAGGTCTACACGGTGGAGGAAGGCCGCACCAACCCCTTCCTGCACCTGTCCATGCACCTGACCATCACCGAGCAGCACGCCATCGACCAGCCCTCCGGCATCCGCCAGGCGGTGGACCTGCTCAGCGCCAAGCGCAACTCGCGCCACGAGGCCCACCACGTCGCGATGGAGGCGCTGGGCGAGATGATCTGGGCCTCGCAGCGCAGCGGCCTGCCGCCGGACGGGCACGCCTACCTGGACAAGGTGCGCCAAGCGGCCACGCGTTGAAACGACGAAGCCCCATGCAGGGGCTTTGATGAGTTCGGTCGGGCCGAGCGCAGGGCCGCTCCCCAGCAGGCCCGTCTGGCGATGTGCGAGCGGGGCAGGCCCCGCGAGCATCGCCGTCCCCTTGGGGGACCGACCAGGCTGGCCGCATTCAACAGGCCAGACTGGGCGAGGGGCACATGCGTTCAGGCGGTATAGCTGCCGCCACCGGTGGTGCGTCGCTCGGCCTTGCCGCCGGCACCGTACAGGCCGGTCGGCTCACTCGGGATCAGCACGTCCAGCGCACGGTCCAGCGACGCATTGCCGCGGGCCAGCGACTCGCGCTGGGCGGCGAGCAGGCCGCCGGCGCGCACCAGGCGGTTGCGCAGCGCCGCCGGCACGCCGCCGCTGCGGGCGGCCTCACCGAAGCTCTGCACCGCGCGGGCCAGGTGCTGGTGCAGCTCGGCCGCATGCTGCTCGATGGCGGCGGCGTCACGGCGGGCCAGGGCGTCGCCCAGCTGGTTCAGCGCGGCCTCGACGGCCAGCAGCGGGGCTTCCAGTTCGGCACTGAGCGGGGCGGACGGGGCGATGGCGGTCATGGTGTGAAAGCGTTCAGTGCTTGTTGGCGCGCGCGTCCAGCAATTCTTGCGCATTGGCGACCAGCTTGTCGGCAATGGCCTTGGCGTTGATCGTGAACTTGCCCTCGGAGATGGCCTGGGAGATGCGCTGGACCTTGGCGGCGTCGAAGCTGCCGTCGTCGCTGCCGGCGCTGGCCGCCAGCTTGGCGGCGCTGGAAATCTCGACCTGGGCACTGGGCGCCGGGGCGGCCGCAGCCTGACGGACAGTCTCGGTCGCCGCGGCCTCGGGCTTGCGCGCGGCCGCCCGCTCGGCCTTGGCCGGGCTGGCGCTGCCGTCGGGGCTGGGGCTGTTACCGATCTTCATGAGTTTCTCCAGGTGCGGGGCGGGCCCCGCGGGCGGGCAATTCAGGTGAGTTTGCTCCTGTATCGGCCGTCGCCGCCGCATCTTGAGCGCGATTTGCCGGATTTATCCGGCCTGTTCGGGCGATTGCCGCCCTGAAGTGTGGCGCATTGCTCACAGCCTCAGCTCCACCTGGCGTTCACCGACGGCCCGGCCGCTGGCCACCCGGCCGCTGTCGAAGCGCACCCGCACGTCCTGCCCCTCGATGCCCGGCCCCATCGCCTGGGCCTCGGCCACGACGGCAAACCCGTCGCCGGCCGCCCTCACCTGCACCGTCTCGCCGGCCGCAAACCACTGGCGCGACTTCAGCGCCGGCGCCCGCAAGGCCTGCGCCGCCGCCAGCGGCCGCGCCAGCATGCGGCCGATCAGCGGCCCGGCGTCGGTGAACACGGCGCCGGGTTCGGCCGCGATGTCGATATCGGCCAGGGCCAGGTGTTCTTGAGACAAATTCACGCCGGCCGGCAAGGGCGCGGCCGCCACGACCACACGGCCGAACACGGACACCCGCACCGGCAGCGTGACGTTCCAGCGCGCCACACCGTCGGTGCAGCGCAGGCCCACCCGGCTGCGCCCCCAGGCGGCCATGCCGGGCGGCAGATAGGGCTGGACCTGGCGGCAGGGCGCCAGGCGCAGCCGCGCATCGAGCTGGCCGAGTTCGACGGCCACCCGCGTGTCCGGCGGCGCAGCCGCGCGCGCGGCGGTCTCGACGAGCTGGCGCACGCGCTCGACCAGCGCCGGGTCGAGCACGGCCTGGGCCCGGGCCGGCCACCCGGCCAACAGCAGGCACAGCAGGAATGCGGTTCGACGCAGCATGGCCGCCACTCTAGAGATGCGCCGGGTCGCGCCTAGGTCGGAATTGGCCGGCTTTGGCCCTGCTAATCCCGCTCATGTTTTCGGACCTGGTTCAGACAATTTGCGCCAGGAGCCATACCGGCTCGCCCCTCGCAAGAGGCCCCCAGATGTTGAACCGACTCACCGACGCGCTGAACTTCCAGACCCAGGCCCTGACGCTGCGGGCCGAGCGGCAGCGCCTGCTCGCCAGCAACATCGCCAATGCCGACACGCCGGGCTACCAGGCGCGCGAGATCGACTTCGCCCGGGCACTGCGCGAGGCCACCGGCGAGGTGGGCACGCCGGGCGCGCTGGCCGCCACGCAGCGCGGCCACATCGCGCCGCTGGCCGGCGCCCGCGGCGAGAGCGGCAAGGAATTCGCGCTGCAGTCGCAGACCAGCCTGGACAGCAACGGCGTGGACATGGACCGCGAGCGCGCCAGCTTCGCCGACAACGCGGTGAAGTACGAGGCCACGCTGCGCTTCATCAACGGCAGCGTGCGCACCACGCTGGATGCGATGAAGTCGCACAACCAGGTTTGACGGAGGCCTGAGCCATGTCGATGTTCCAGATCTTCCACGTCTCCGGCAGCGCGGTCAGCGCACAGAGCCAGCGGCTCAACGTGGTGGCCAGCAACCTGGCCAATGCCGACACGGTGGCCGGTCCCGACGGCCAGGCCTACAAGGCGCGCCAGGTGGTGTTCCAGACCCAGCTGCTGGGCGCCGGCAACGACAGCGGCACGGCCGGCGTGCGCGTGACCAACATCACCGAAGACCAGACCCCGGGCCGGCGCGTGCTGGACCCCAAGCACCCGCAGGCCGACGCCGAGGGCTATGTGACCTACTCCAACGTGAACCCGGTGGAGGAGATGGTCAACATGATCTCGGCCTCGCGCTCCTACCAGAACAACATCGAAGTCATGAGCACGGCCAAGAACCTGCTGCTCAAGACGCTGCAGCTCGGTCAGTCATGACCCACCCCCGAAGCGCTTCGCGCCTCCCCCTCAAGGGGGCGCACCCAGCGGCCCGGCAAAGCCGGTTCCGCGGCTGCCGCTGGACGTCGCGGCGGTCTACGGCGCCGCAATCGGCCAACAAGGATTGAGCCATGGACATCACGGCACTGAACGGCACTTCAAAGGGCGCCACGAGCACCGCGACCAAGAACGCCGCGGAGACGCAGGATCGCTTCCTGAAGCTGCTGGTGGCGCAGATGAACAACCAGGACCCGCTCAACCCGATGGACAACGCCCAGGTGACCAGCCAAATGGCGCAGATCCAGCAGGTGACCAGCCTGTCCACGCTGGACACCAGCATCAAGAGCCTGGGCGGCCAGCTGGGCCAGATGCAGGCGCTGCAGTCCATCTCGCTGGTGGGCCGCGAGGTCAGCGTGCCCAGCGACAAGCTGCAGGTGGTGGACGGCGTCGCCGAGGGCAGCTACGAGCTCGACGGCGCGGCCAAGAACGTCAAGCTGGAGATCCTGGGCCCGGCCGGCAACGTCATCGACACCCAGCAGCTGGGCGCCCAGGGCTCCGGCCGCCAGACCTTCTCGTGGAAGGCCGGCACGCTGGCCGCGGAAGGGGCCGAGGTCAAGTATCGCATCACCGCCACCAACGGCACGGCGGCGGTGCCGTCCGTCACCTACGCGCACGACAAGGTGGACGCCGTCTACAGCGAGAACGGCAGCCTCAAGCTCAAGCTCGCCCGCCTCGGCCCGGTGGACTACACGTCCGTCTCGGCCGTCAACTGAACTCCCACCGCACGACAGCAAGGACCCTCCCATGGCATTCCAGCAAGGCCTCTCCGGTCTCAACGCCGCGTCCAAGAACCTCGACGTCATCGGCAACAACATCGCCAACTCGGGCACCTACGGCGCCAAGGGCTCGCGGGCGGAGTTCTCGGACGTCTACGCCGCCGCGCTGAACGGCGCGGGGCAGAGCCAGATCGGCATCGGCACCTCGCTGAAGTCGGTGGCCCAGCAGTTCACGCAGGGCAACATCACCATCACCGAGAACCCGATGGACCTGGCCATCAACGGCGGCGGCTTCTTCCAGGTGACCGACGGCGTGAACCCCACGCGCTACAGCCGCAACGGCCAGTTCAAGGTCAGCAAGGACGGCTTCATCGTCAACAACGACAACCTCAAGCTGATGGGCTACCCGGCCAACGGTGCCGGCGTCATCCAGCCCGGCACAGCCCAGCCGCTGCAGCTGCCCACCGGCGGCATTCCGCCGGCGGTGACCAGCAAGGTGTCGGTGGAGTTCAACCTCGACTCGCGGCTGCGCGTCACGGCGCCCGAGGACGGCGCCGCCACCGGCATCGACCTGCGCGACAGCACCACCTACAACAACGCCACGTCCATGACCGTCTACGACGCCAAGGGCCAGGACGTGGCCGTGACCTTCTACTTCCAGAAGGCCGCCACGTTGGAGGACGGCAGCGACGTCTGGAACGTCTACGCCACCGCCAACGGCACGCCCTTCGACACCGACGCCGCCGGCAACACCATCACGCCGGACGAGTTCGGCAACCCGGACATCCCCTTCACCGTGCTGACCTTCCCGCCCACCGGCGGCTCGCCCAGCGGCATCACCGGCTCGGAGTCCTCGCCGCCGGGCGTCATCACCATGAGCGTGCCGGCCGGCACCAGCACGCGCGGCAATTCCACGCTGGCCATCCCCAACATCCAGCTGGACCTGACCGGCGCCACCGAGAACGGCAGCAGCTTCGCGGTGACCGACCTGTCGCAGGACGGCTATGCGCCGGGCCAGCTGACCGGCATCCAGGTCGCCAACAACGGCGTCATCCAGGCGCGCTACTCCAACGGCCAGAGCAAGCCCGCCGGCCAGGTGGAGCTGGCCAGCTTCCGCAACCCGCAAGGCCTGCAGCCCATGGGCGGCAACGTCTGGATCCGCACGGTGGCCTCGGGCGACGCGGTGGTGGGCGTGCCCGGGGACGGCAATATGGGTGCCCTGCAGTCCGGCGCGCTGGAAGAGAGCAACGTGGACCTGACGGCCGAGCTGGTCAACATGGTGACCGCGCAGCGCGCCTACCAGGCCAATGCGCAGACCATCAAGACGCAGGACCAGGTCCTGCAGACCATCGTGAACCTGCGCTGATCGCGAGCGAGGCTGAGCGATGGACCGCATGATCTACCTGTCGATGGCCGGCGCCAAGGCGGCCATGCAAAGGCAGGACGTGCTCTCGCACAACCTCGCCAACGTCACGACCAACGGCTTCCGGGCCGAACTGCAGGCCTTCCGTGCCGTGCC
This sequence comes from Roseateles sp., assembly GCA_046289335.1. Lineage (GTDB taxonomy): Bacteria > Pseudomonadota > Gammaproteobacteria > Burkholderiales > Burkholderiaceae_C > Pelomonas. The sequence continues at coordinate 5,325 of JBKBVY010000200.1, forward strand.
CGTGCGCGGCGACGGCGCCTCCACGCGCGCCTTCGCGCTGGAAACCACCATCGGCTACAACGACGCCCCCGGACCGCTGACGCCCACCGGCCGCAACCTGGACGTGGCCATGCAGGGCCGCGCCTGGCTGGCCGTGCAGGCCAACGACGGCACCGAGGCCTACACCCGCGCCGGCTCGCTGGACGTGAGCGGCGAAGGTCTGCTGGTCATGCGCAACGGCATGCCGGTGCTGGGCGACGGCGGCCCCATCAACGTGCCGCCCAACGCCGAGGTGTCCATCGGCAGCGACGGCACCGTCACCGCCAAGGCGCCCAACCAGCGCCCCACCAACATCGGCCGGCTCAAGCTCGTCACGCCCGAGACCACGCAGGCGCTGACGCGTGGCGAGGACGGGCTGTTCCGCGCCGCCGAGGGCGATCTACCGGCCGACCCTGCCGCGCGGCTGCAGGACGGCGCGCTGGAGGGCTCCAACGTCAGCCCCGTCGAGACCATGGTCGCCATGATTGCCGCGGCCCGTCAGTTCGAGCAGCAGATGAAGCTGCTGCAGATTTCGCAGACCCAGGGCCAACAGTCCGCCAAGCTGCTCGGCAGCCAGTAAGGAACAGGGCCTGGTCTTGTGAGGGAAATCCATGCGTTGCCACTCAAAAGCC
>JBKBVY010000201.1:0-5930 GCA_046289335.1 Roseateles sp.
GCCGCCTGGTCCGCCGTCAAACATGTTCAAGACCCTTCCAATGCTTGACTTTGAACACAGTTGCTCGGGGGACCGGCCAAGGTACACCTTGGACGAGGGGCGCACATCATGCCACGCGGGCCACGCCCTCTCCCGGCAGGGCGCGCAAGCCCAGCCCCAGCAGCAGCAGCGCAAAGAACATGAAGCCGACGCGCGGCGCGTCCAGCAGGCTGTCGAAGGCGCCCACGGTGCCGAAGCCGATCAGCGCCGCCACGATGGCGGGTGCCAGCGGGTGGTCGCGGCCGCGGCCGAAGGACAGCCGCACCAGCGCCAGCACATAGACGCCGCCCGCCAGCGCCAGGCCCAGCAGGCCTTGCTCGAACAGCACGTGCAGCGCCGCGTTCTTGATGTGCCAGGGCAGGTGGTGCCGGTCGCTGGAGAAGAACCAGTGCGCCATCTCGCGGTTGAAGTCACCGTTGACCAGCAGGGCCCGGCCCTGGCTGTCGTGCAGGGTGATGCGACTCACGTCCACGCGTGCGCCACGCGTGCCCAGCGCCATCGAGAAGGTCACGAAGCGCGGCGCCCACCACTCGCCGCCCAGTGCGGGCACCGGCCCCAGCTTGAGCTGCAGCGTCTGCCACGGCCCGGGGCTCTCGGCGGCGGCGCCCTCCGGGCGCTCGGGCTTGAGCAACGGCATGACGTTGTGGCAGTTCTCCGCGTAGAGCAGGTGCTTCTCGCAGATCTGCAGGATGACGAAGGCGTCCGCCGCGGTGCGCGCCTTGAGCGTCAGCGTCACCGGCCCGGGGGCGGGTGCGGCGATGCGCTGGCTGACGCGGAACTGCTCGCCGCGGCCCAGCAGGTGCTTGCCGCTGGTCAGCGCCAGGTAGGCCTCGTCCTCGTCGGTGCGCAGCCGGTAGTCGCCCACCTGGTACTCGATGGGGCCGTCGTAGAGGTTGCTGGCGACATAGCGGCCCGTGCCCTTGCCCAGCAGCCATTGCTGGCCGCCGTGCAGCAGGCGCAGGCCTTCGCGCCAGTGGGTCAGGCGGATCTGGCCGTCCTCCTGCCAGCTCGCGACGCGGTCGCGCAGGTAGGCGCCGCCGCCCAGCGCGGCCACCACGGCCATCACCAGCAGCAGCCCCGCCACCAGCAGCGCGCGCTTGCGCCAGCCGGCGGCGCCGGTGCTGCCTGCGCCCTGAAGGGGCCACAGCCGGTGCTCCAGCAGCATCGCGGCGAACAGGCCGGCCAGCGCCAGGCCGGCGGCCAGCGAGGTCCAGCGGCCCGCGGTGCCGCCCCAGTAATCGGCCACGATGACCATGGTGGCCAGCAGCCAGAACCAGGCGGTGGTCACCAGCAGCACATAGACCGGCCGGGTCTCGCCCGGCGCGTCGCGCCAGCGCAGCGCGGCGCAGCACAGCAGCGCGACGACATTCAGCACATAGGCCGCCTTGGGCACGGCGGTGGACAGCGCCCAGCTGGCCGCGCCCAGCAGCAGCGCCAGCAGGCCGCCCATCACCAGCGCCGTCAGCCGCTGGCCCAGGCTGGGCCGCCACAGGCTAGCCGGCAGCGTCAGCAGCACCACCATCACGAAGAACAGCGCCAGCAGGCCGCGGTAGCCGCCGCCGCCGAACACCAGCGTCGCAGCAAGCGCGAAGGCGCCGGCCATGGCCAGCGCGCCGATCTTGGCGGTGCGCGGCAGCGGCTCGTCCACCGCCCCCAGCGAGCTGTCGATGTGGCTGCTCTCCACGCCGGAGGCCGCGGCGCGACGGCGCTGCGCGTCGGCCAGCATGATCATGGGCGCCAGCGCCAGCGGCAGCGCCAGGTAGACGCCGCGGGAGAAGGTCGTCAGCACCGCGTAGATGGCCAGCAGCGCCACGCTCAGGCCCAGCGCGAAGCGCCAGGGCGAGCGCGTGCGCAGCAGCGCCAGCAGTGCAAACGGCAGCGTCATGACGAGGAAGCCGTCCAGCGCCGCGCCGCCCACGTGCATTTCCCAGAACAGCGCCGTCGTGCGGTAGTCGGTGGAGAAGTCCAGCAGCCCGGTGTAGGCCAGCCTCTCCCACAGCGCGGCCACACAGCCGGCCGTCAGCGCGAGCACCAGGCCCAGCAGCAGCCCGCGCGAGAAGCCGCGCGGCCGCGCCGCCGCGGCGGCCGTCCACAGCGGCAGCAGCGCCAGCACCAGGAACAAGGCCTTGGCGTTGCGCACCGAGTTCATGGCCTCGTGGTAGCCCTGGAACCAGCCGAACTGGAAGCCGCCGGCATCGGCAAAGCCGCGCTTCACGCTCCACAGCGTGGACAGCGCCAGCGCCAGCACCAGCATGAGGGTCAGCGGCGAATAGACCAGCCCATGCCGCCAGGCCGGCGCGCGGTCGCGGGCGTTGAGCTGCAGCGCATAGGCCAGGTAGCCGCCGCAGCCGCAGGCGGTCACCAGCAGGTCCATCTCCTCGAAGGTGATCCAGCCGCTCCAGGGCGCCAGGCCGATCAGCGGCAGCGGCGCGAACAGCAGCACCGGCGTCTTGACCCAGAACAGCGCGGCCACCAGGGCCGCCAGCCCCCAGGCCGCCAGCGCCAGCGGCCCGGACAGCGGGTGATGCCAGGCCAGCTCGGCCCCGACGACGCCCAGCCCGATGCCGGCCACGAGGGCCAGCCATTGCACCCGGGTGGCGGGCAGCCGCAGCTGCAGTTCGCCCAGGCCCAGCAGGCCCGAGGCCGGTGTCGCGCCGACGGCCGACATCAGCGCTCGCGCCGCAGGCCGGCCCCAGGCTGGCTCAGGCAGGCGATGAAGAGGGGGCGCAGCGAACAGACCATGGGGCCTCCAGCGATGGGGCCCGCATTGTTGCCGAGCGTCGTGCTGGGCGCACCCCCAACTATCCCGCGGGAATCCCCCGGAACGCAGGCCCCTGCGGGGGCTTCAGGTCGTGGAGGTGTCCAGCCCCAGCAGCCGCCGCCACCAGGCTGGCCGGCGTGTTGCGGCCGTCGCCGCCATCGGGGCGCCGGCACTGCGCTTGGGCGCCAGGCCCAGCCAGTCGCGCAGCTCGTCGGCCAGGCCCTCGGCGCCGCGGGTGCGCAGCTCAGGAGCCTCGGCCATGGCGCCGCGCAGCAGCGCGTCGAGCTGCACCTGCTGGGCCTCGGTCAGCAGCGGCCAGGCGTCGGCCACGCTGCCGCGCAGCGGCGCCGGGCCGCGTGGTGTGTCCTCCCAGCCGCAGACCAGCAGCCGGCCGAAGGCGCCCAGGCCATAGACCTCGCTGGCCAGGCTGGGCGGCGAGCCGGCGCGGCGCTCCGGCGCGACGAAGGCGGGCGCGGCGCCCGGGCTGAGGCCGCGGTCGAAGGGATCGGTGGGGTCGGGAATGCGGGCAAGGCCCAGGCCCATCAGCCGCACCTGGCCCTGGGGGTCCAGCCAGATCATGGCCGGGTCCAGCTCGGCCAGCAGCCAGCCCTGCTGATGGGCCGAGCGCAGCGCCTCGCAGAGCTGCACCAGCAGCTCCAGCCGCTCGCGCAGGCCCAGCGTGTGCAGCTGCGGCAGCAGCGGCGCGCCATGCCGGCCTTCCACGATCAGGTAAGGGTGGGCGTCGGGCGTCACGCCGCTGTCGCTGGGCACCGCGATGCGCGGATGCTGGAGCTGGGCGAGGTCGCCGGCCTGGTCGGCATAGCGCAGCATGACGCCGGCGCCCTGGTCGCTGCGGTCCAGCACCAGCACGGCGGCCTTGTGCTCGGTGGCGCGACCGTGGTGGGCGCCGTACCACTGGCCCGCATGGGCCTGCTCGCCGTCCGGCAGCGGCTTCTCCAGCCGCCACACGCCCAGCGCCTGCCCTTCCTCCAGGGGCGCGGCGGCGGCAGGCGGGGGCAGCGAGAGGTTGGGCATGCGCATGCACCGCATATTAGGGGTGACCCGAAGTGCCTGGCCATCCCACGCTGTCACAAAGCCGGGGGGCTCGCGCAATCGCTCACGGCCACCGCCGAGGCGGCCGGGGCTCCGGGATACTGGGCGCCGCCCTCATCGCCACGGCCCGCCATGCTTGCCGTCCTCGCCACGACCTTTCCCTTCTTCGCGCTGGTGCTGTGCGGCTGGCTGGCCGCCCAGAGCGGCCGGCTGCCGGACGCCGCCATCCCGGGTCTGAACGGCTTCGTGCTGTTCTTCGCGCTGCCCTGCCTGCTGTTCCGCTTCGGCCGCGACACGCCGCTGCTGCAGCTGCTGAACCCGGCGCTGCTGGGCGTCTACCTGGTCGCGGCGCTGATCATCGTGGCCTTCACGGTGGCCGTGACGCTGTCGCCCCAGGTGGGCATGAAGGACGCGGCCCTGGGCGCGCTGGTGGCGGCCTTTCCCAACACCGGCTTCATGGGCGTGCCGCTGATCGTCGCGCTGCTGGGCCCGGCGGCCGGCGGCGTGGTGGTCAGCACCATCCTGGCCGACCTGTTCGTGACCAGCTCGGTCTGCATCGCGCTGGCGCAGGCGGGCGCCAGCCTGCGCGCCGAGCGGGCCGCCTTCGTGCAGGCGCTCAAGGCCGCGGCGTCCAACCCGCTGCCCTGGTCCATCGCGGTGGGCGCGCTGCTGGGTGCCAGCGGCCTGGCGCTGCCGGGGCCGCTGGACCGGGCGGTGACCATGCTGGGCGATGCGGCCTCGCCGGTGGCCTTGTTCACGATAGGCGCGGTGCTGAGCCGTTCGGGCCGCGCCAACCGGGCGGCCGGGCGGGTCACGCCGCCGGGGCAGTACCTGCCGGTGGCGGCCATCAAGCTGCTGCTGCATCCGGCGCTGGTGTTCGGGCTGGCGGCCGCGGCCCGCTGGCTGGGCGCGCCGCTGTCGCAGGGCCAGCTCATCGCGCTGACGCTGGCCGCGGCCCTGCCCAGTGCCAGCAATGTGTCGCTGCTGGCCGAGCGCTACGGCGCCGACAACGGCCGCATCGCGCGCATCATCCTGGCGTCCACGGCGGCGGCCTTCCTGAGCTTCAGCGCGCTGGCCGCGCTGCTCATCGGGCCAGCGGCAGCGTGAGCAGCACGCGCAGGCCGCCGCCCTCGCGGTTGGCCAGCGCCACCCGGCCGTCGTGCGCCTCGACGATCTCGCGCACCAGCGCCAGCCCCAGGCCCGTGCCGCCCTGGCCGCCGGGCTCGGTGCGCTTGGTGGAGTAGAAGGGCAGCAGCGCCTGGGCCAGCACCGCCTCGCTCATGCCGGGGCCGCGGTCCAGCACCTCGATGCGCAGCTCGCCGCCGGCCGTGGTCAGCAGCAGCGCCACGGCGTCCGGGTCGCTGCCCGACTCGTGCGCGTTCTTGATCAGGTTCAGCAGCGCCTGCTCCACCTGCGCGGGGTCGAACCAGCCGGGCTGCGCCGGCAGCTCGCCGTCCACGCGGAACTGGCCCAGCGTGGCCAGCCGCGCCAGGAACGGTCCCCACTCGACCGCCTTGCGGCGCGGCGCCGGCAGCTTGGCAAAGCTGGCATAGCCCGACAGGAAGCCGTGCAGGTGCGCCGCGCGTTCACCGATGCTGGCCAGCACCTGCTGCAGCCGCTCGGTCTGGCCGCGCCGCGCCAGCTCGGCGCTGCTGTGGGCCAGCGACGAGATGGGCGCCAGCGAGTTGTTCAGCTCGTGGCTGAGCACGCGGATGACGCGCTTCCAGGTCGCCACCTCGGCGCGCGACAGCTCGCGCGTCATGCGCCGCAGCAGGTGCAGCCGGTGCGGCTGGCCCTGCAGCCGGAAGGCGTGGGTGCTGTGGTGGAAGGTTTCCTCGACACCATCGGCCAGCGTCACCGCGAACAGCTGGTCGGCATCGCCCGCCAGCGCCTCGCGCAGCGGCGGCGGCAGCGGCGCGATGACCCGCGCGAAGTCCAGCCCCACCAGGCTGCGCCCGTCGCCCAGCAGCTGGCGCGCGGCCAGGTTGGCGATGGCGACCTTGTCGCCGGGGCCGGTCAGCACCAGCGCGGTGGGCGTGTTCTGCACCACCGTGTCCAGCAGCAGCTCGCGCTGCGC
>JBKBVY010000202.1:0-5929 GCA_046289335.1 Roseateles sp.
CCGTGCCCGGGCGCGGGCGTGCGGCGACCGCTTGCGCGGGTGGGAGGGGGCAAGGGCGCGTTGGAGTGGCGGAGGACAGGGCAGGCAGGGAACGGGGCGGAAGGGAGCGGCACAAGGCGAGCGGCGGCGCGGCTGGGCCAGGCGCTGTCGCCCTGGCTGTTCGGCCTGCTGCTGGACGGGCTGGGCGCCGGCGCGCTGTGGTGCTCGGCCGGCCTGGCGCTGAGCGCGCTGGCGGCCCTGCTGCTCATCCGCCTGCGGCCGCCGTCTTGAAAACCGGCCGGCGGCACCCAGCTGGCGGGCAGGAACTGCTTTCACAGAGTGCCCGCATGAACGCCGTCGTCCGCATCACCGTCCCGCAGGAGCTGCTGTCCCTGGTCCGCCTGGCCCATCTGCTGCAGGCCATCGAAGGCCGCAACCAGGCCGCCGACCCGCACCAGTACCGCCTGCTGGTCGACAAGCTCAGCGCCGAGCTGGCGCAGCACCAGGGCCACCCGGCGCTGGCCCCGCTGCTGGACCATTTCCCGGCCGCGTCCGAGGTCTACGAGAACCTGCAGTACGCCCATGCCGGCCTGTGCCGCGCGCCGCTGGAGGCCTCGCTGACCTCCGAGCTGGCCGTGCGGGGCCTGCTGGAGCGCGTGCGCCGCGGCGGGGCCTGAGGCCCGTCAGCCGGCCAGTGCCAGCGGCGCGTCGGCGCGCAGCGGCACTTCCATCCGGACCGTGGTGCCCTGCCCGGGCTGGCTGTCCAGTTGCAGGCTGCCGCCCAGCAGGCCGGTGACGAAGCTGTGCGCGACGAACAGGCCCAGGCCGCTGCCGCCCTGGCCGAAGGCCGTCGTGAAGAAGGGCTCGAAGGCGCGCGCCACGTCGGCGGCCGGCATGCCCTGGCCGTCGTCGCGCACGGTCAGCACCAAGCGATCCGCGTCGCCGAAGCGCGCGTCCACGCGCAGGCGCCCGCCGTCGCGGCCGCGGAAGGCATGCAGGCAGGCGTTCTCCAGCAGCTGCTCCAGCACCTGCTGCAGCACCTCGGCGTAGCCGTCCAGCAGCAGGCCCTCGGGCACCGCGCAGTCCAGCACCACGCCGGGCGCGCCGACGCGGGCCTGCACGCGCGCCCAGGCCTGCTGCACCGCGCCGCGCAGGTCGAAGCGAATGCGCTCGGCGCGCTCGTGGCCTTCGGTGAGCTGTTTGAAGCGGTTGACCAGCCGCAGCGCGCGCTCCACGCTCTGCTCCACCAGCGCGGCGCCGTCCTGGGTCTGCGCCACCCAGTCCACCAGCGCCTGGCGCTTCAGCGGCGCGTCGCTGGCCATGCGTTCGGCTAAGGCCGCGCTGCCGGCGCGCAGCGACGAGGCGCTCAGCAGCGCGTTGCCCAGCGGCGTGTTCATCTCGTGGGCGATGCCGGCCAGCAGCCGGCCCAGCGCGGCGAGCTTGCGGCTGTTCACCAGCTCGTCCTGCGCGGCCAGCAGCGCGGCGGTGCGCCGCTGCACCTGCTCCTCCAGCCACTGCGCGGCACGATCGCGTTCCTCGGCGCGGCGCGCCTGGTCGATGGCGATGCCGGCCAGGTGGCTGGCGGAGTGCAGGGCGCTCAGCTCGTTGGGCCCGGGCCGGCGCACCTCGCGGTAGTACATCGCGAAGCTGCCCAGCACGGTCTGGCGCGGGCCGTGGATGGGCACCGACCAGCAGGCCTTGAAGCCGTGCGGCAGAACCAGGTCCCGGTAGCCGGCCCACAGCGGATGGGAGGCGATGTCGTCCACCACGACCAGCCGGTCGTCGGCCATGGCCGTGCCGCAGGAGCCGGCCGTGGGGCCGATGGCCAGACCGCGCATCGCCTGCATGTAGGCGGCCGGCATGCGCGGCCCGACGCCCGCATGCACATGGCGCCCGTCCAGGTCCAGCAGCAGCACGCTGCAGTACAGCCCGTCGAACTGCGACTCGATGAGGGCGGTGAGCCGCTCCAGCACGGCCTGCAGCGGCTGGCCGGTGGCCACCATCTCCAGCAGCTCGTTCTTGGTCTGATTCAGCACCTCGGCGAACTGCAGGCGGCTGAGGTCCACCATGCACACGGCCACCTGCGCCTCGCCGTCGCGCTCGGTCAGCGTCAGGTGCAGCTCGTGCGGGCGCAGCTCGCCGTCGCGGGTCTGCAGGCTCCAGCGCAGGCTGAGGGCGCCCACCTCGCGCAGCTGGTGCAGCAGGCCGTCCAGCGTCTGCGCCGACGGCCGACCGTCGGGCTGGCGCAGCGGGCACAGCAGCGACAGCGGCATGCCGCGCAGCGCCTCGGGGTCGTAGCCCAGCACCTTGGCCCGGCCCGAGGCCGCGCCGATGATGGGCAGTTCCGGCGAGGCCGTCGCGAGCAGGATCGCGACGGGGGTCATGTCGTCCATCCGGGCCTCCGCTGAATGACGTGCTTAGCAAGCGTACACCGTGCCGTCGCGGCCTGGGCCCACCGGCGTCAGAATGCGCGCCATCGCCCAACACCCGCAGGCCCGCCATGCCCCAGATGCTGCTCATCGTCGAACCCACCGGCCAGCGTGCCGAGCGCGGCCGCGTCGCGGGCGAGGCCGTCTACCAGCGCATGCTGGACTACGCCGCCGAGCTGCAGGCCCAGGGGCTGCTGCTGGGCGTCAACTCGCTGGGCACGGCCGCCCGGCGCCTGACCCGTCGCGACGGCGCGGTGCAGGTGACCGACGGCCCGTTCGCCGAGGCCAAGGAGATGGTGGGCGGCTATTTCCTGCTGGACACCGACGACCCCGAGGTCGCGCTGGCCTGGGCACAGCGCTGCCCGGCCGCCGAATGGGCCACCGTGGAGATCCGCGGCGTGGGGCCTTGTTACACCTGAGCCTGTCCGACTAAGTAGTAACCCTGAGGCTGTCGAAGCGCAGCGGCCTGGATCGTCGTGGCTGTGACGGGCGCGGAAGGGACCACGCCGACCCACCCAGGAGATGCCCATGCGATTCATGATCCAGGTCCGCGCCACGGCCTACAGCGAGCGCGGCGAGCCGCCCGGCCCGGAGTACGCGCCGCTGTTCGAGGCCATGGGGGCCTTCCACGAGGAAATGGCGCGTGCCGGCGTGCTGCTGGACGGCGCCGGCCTGCGCCCCAGCCGCGACGGCTGGCGGCAGCGCTATGCCAAGGACGGCAGCCGCCAGATCGTCGACGGCCCGTTCGCCGAGACCAAGGAGCTGATCGCCGGCTACACGCTGATCCAGGTGCGCTCGGAGGACGAGGCGCGGGACTGGGCCAGCCGCTTTCCCATGCCCTTCGTCGGCATGGATTGCGAGATCGAGGTGCGCCGGCTGTACGAGGAGGCCGACTTCGCGCCCGGCGGCGACATGGCCATCCGCAGCGCATGAGGGCGCGGCCGTGAAGGACTTGCGCTTCGGCATCGCCATCGCGGCGCCCGCCGCCCGGGTGTGGGACTGCATGTTCGACCCCATCGCCTACCGCGACTGGACCACGCCGTTCTGCGCGGGCTCCTACTTCGAGGGCCGCTGGGCTGCTGGCGCGCGGCTGCGCTTTCTGGACCCGCAGGGCTTCGGCATGGAGGCCGTCGTGGACGAGGCCGTGCCGCACCAGCGCCTGTCGCTGCGGCTGGTGGGCGAGATCCGTGACGGCCGCCCGGTGGCCGGCAGCCCGCTGGCCCACACGCCCGCCGTCGAGCGTTACCTGTTCAGCGCCGCGCCCGGCGGCGGCACGCAGCTGGACATCGAGCTGCAGAGCTGGAGCGACGGCTTCACCGACTTCCTCACCGACAGCTGGCCCCGCGCGCTGCTGCGCCTGAAGGCGCTGGCCGAGTCCGTCCACTGAAAGGCGCCCCATGCAACTGCCGACCCAGCACAAGCTGACCCCGTTCATCTGGTACGAGCGCGGCGCCGAGGACGCGGTGGCGCATTACCTGCGCGTGTTCGGCCAGGGCCAGGTCTTGCACACGCAGCACTGGGGCGAGCACGCGCCGGGGCCGGCCGGCACGGTGATGGTCGTGCAGTTCGAACTGCTGGGCCTGCAGATGACGGCCTTCAACGGCGGCCCGCACTTCAAGCTCACCGAGGCCTTCTCGCTGACCGTCGCCTGCGAAGACCAGGCCGAGATCGACCACCTGTGGGAGCAACTGCCCGTCGGCGGCGGCCGGCCGCTGGAATGCGGCTGGGTCAAGGACGCCTGGGGCCTGTCGTGGCAGATCATTCCCAAGGCCTGGTTCGACATGATCCGCGACCCCGACCCGGCCCGTGTGCAGCGCGTCTTCCAGGCCATCTGGCGCATGCAGAAGATCGACCTCGCAGCCCTGCAGCGAGCCTATGCCGGCTGAGCTGGCAGCCTCGGTCTGGCGTCTCGAACGCAGCCGCCTGGTGGGCGCCGCCGCCAAGCTGCTGCGCGACCTGGACGAGGCCGAGGACTGCGCGCAGGACGCCCTCGTCGCCGCGCTGGACGCCTGGCCGCGTGACGGCCCGCCCACCAACCCCGCCGCCTGGCTGATGACCGCCACCCGCAACAAGGCTCTGGACCGGCTGCGCCGCCGCGCCATGCTGGCCCGCGAGCATGAGCAGCTGGCGGCCGACGACGCCGCGGCCGGCGCCCATGTGGTGCCCGACTTCAGCGACCAGCTGGACGCCGCGCGCGAGCAGGCCGCCATCGGCGACGAGCTGCTGCGGCTGATCTTCATCGCCTGCCACCCGGTGCTGCCGCGCGAGGCCCAGGTGGCGCTGACGTTGCGACTGCTGGGCGGCCTGGAGACGGCTGAGATCGCCCGCGCCCACCTGCTGCCCGAGGCCACCATCGCGCAGCGCATCGTGCGCGCCAAGAAGGCGCTCAACGGCCAGGCCTACGAGCTGCCCGGCCCGGCCGAGCGCGCGCAGCGCCTGGGCGCGGTGCTGGCGGTCGTCTACCTGATCTTCACCGAGGGCCACAGCGCCGGCAGCGGCGCCACGCTGCTGCGGCCGGCGCTGTGCGACGAGGCCTTGCGCCTGGCGCGCCAGCTGCAGCACCTGCTGCCCGACGAGCCCGAGGTGCACGGCCTGGCCGCGCTGCTGGAGATCCAGGCCTCGCGCCTGCCCGCGCGGCTGGACGCCCAGGGCCGCCCGGTGCTGCTGCCCGAGCAGGACCGCCGCAAGTGGGACCCGCTGCTGATCCGCCGCGGCCTGGCCGCGCTGGACCGCGCGCTGCAGCTCGGCGAGCCCGGCCCCTACACGTTGCAGGCCGCCATCGCCGCCTGCCACGCCCGCGCCACGCGCGCCGCGGACACCGACTGGCCTGCCATCGTGGCCGGCTACGACCGCCTGCTGGCCCTCAACCCCTCGCCCGTCGTCGCGCTGAACCGCGCGGTGGCCGTCAGCTTTGCGCAGGGGCCGGCGGCCGCGCTGCCGCTGCTGCAGGCGCTCGCGGCCGAGCCGCTGCTGCAGCGCTACCCCTTCCTGGCCGGCGCCCAGGCCGACGTGCTGGAACGCCTGGGCCGCCCCGTCGAGGCGCGCGAGGCCTATCTGCGCGCGGCGGCGCTGACGGACAACGAGGCCCAGCGGGCGCTGCTGCTGGCGCGGGCGGCGCGGCTAGGTTCGCGAACCGAGTAGCGCCTGCGCCGCCTGGATGCGCAGCGCCAGCGGTGCCGTCGCGTCGTTGACCACGCTCTGCAGGAAGCGCCGTGGGTCGAGGTCGGCGGCCGGGTCGTGCGACGCCGCCGGTGCCGGCGCGCGCGCGGGAGCCAGCTGGGCCATGGCCGCGTCCAGCGCGGCCGGCGTGATGCTCTGCAGCCGGGCCAGCAGGTCGGCCTGGCCGTCGGCACCGGGGGGCAGATCCAGCCAGGGGGTGTCGGCAAACACCGGCGCCAGGTCGGGCGCGATGAAGGCCGACCAGCGCTCGCCGTCGGGCTGCGGCGCCGGCACCGGGCCGGCGGGCCAGTCGCTGCCGTCGGCCGCCGGCTGCAGGCGCACGCGTGCGGGCGGCAGCTCGG
>JBKBVY010000203.1:0-5928 GCA_046289335.1 Roseateles sp.
GGTGGACGACAGCCGCTCGCCGCCCAGCATGCGGGCGATCTCGGCCACGCGGGCCTCGCCGGCCACCGGGCTGACCGAGCTGACGGTGCTGCCATCCTGCAGCGACTTGGCCACGACCAGATGACGGTCTGCGCACGCCGCCACCTGGGGCAGGTGTGTCACGGCCAGCACCTGGCGCTCGCGGCCCAGCTGCTTCATCAGCCGGCCCACGGTCTCGGCCACCGCGCCGCCTATGCCCACGTCGATCTCGTCGAAGATCAGCGTGCCGGGCGCGGGGCCGGCGGCGTTCTGGCTGGTGGTGACGGCGATGGCCAGCGCGATGCGCGACAGCTCGCCGCCCGACGCCACCTTGGCCAGCGGCCGCGGCGTGCTGCCGGCGTGGCCGGCCACCAGGAACTCGGCAGACTCGACGCCCCAGCTCTGCGGCCCGTCGGTGGGCTGCAGCGCGATGTCGAACTGGCCGCCGGCCATGCCCAGCTGCTGCATCGCGGCGGTGACGGCGGCGGCCAGCTCGGGCGCGGCCTTGCGGCGCGCGCGGCTGACGAGCTGGGCCTGCTGGTCGAAGGCGGCGCGGGCGGCGGCCAGCGCGGCCTCCAGCTGGGCGGGGTCGCTGGCGGCGTCCAGTGCGGCGAGCTCCGCGCGCCACTGCGCCAGCAGCGCCGGCAGCTCCTGCGGCTGGCGACGATAGCGGCGCGCCAGCGTGAGCCAGGCGGACACGCGCTCGTCCAGCTCGGCCAGCCGGGCCGGGTCCAGGTCGGCCTTGTGCAGATAGCCGGCCAGCGTGTGGCTGGCGTCCTGCAGCTGGGCCTGCACATCGCGCAGGGCCTGCACGGCGGGCAGCAGGCGGGCGTCATGGTCCAGCACGCGTTCCAGCTGGTCCAGCGCCTGGGCGGCCAGCGACTGCGCGCTGGGCTCGGCCTCGTCCAGCTGGTCCAGCGCGGACTTGGCCGCGTCGATCAGCGACTGCCCGTGCGACAGCCGCTCATGCTCGGCGTTCAGCTCGGCCCACTCGCCCTCGGCCGGCGCCAGGCCGTCCAGCTCGCCGATCTGCCATGCCAGGCGCTCGCGCTCGCGCTGGGCCTCGGCCTGCAGGCCTTGCGCCTTTTGCAGCGCGTCGGCCGCCTGCTTCCAGGCCGCATGGGCCCGGGCCAGCGGCGCGGTGTCCAGGCCGGCGAAGGCGTCCAGCAGCTCGCGCACAGCGGCCGGGCGGGTCAGGCCTTGCCAGGCATGCTGGCCATGGATGTCCAGCAGCTGGTCGGCCAGCTCACGCAGCTGCGTGACGGTGGCCGCGCCGCCGTTGATCCAGGCGCGGCTCTTGCCCGCGGCGTCGATGACCCGGCGCAGCAGCAGCGTGTCGTCGGTGTCGAAGCCGGCCTCGTCCAGCCAGGCACGCAGATGCGCGGGGGTGTCGAACTCCGCGCAGATCTCGGCCTTGGCCGCGCCCTCGCGCACCACGCCCGCGTCGCCCCGGCCGCCCAGCGCCAGCTGCAGCGCGTCGATGAGGATGGACTTGCCGGCGCCGGTCTCGCCGGTCAGCACGGCAAAGCCGGGCTCGAAGTCGAGCTCCAGTGCGGGAACGATGACGAAGTCCTTCAAGGAAAGGTGGCGGAGCATTTCAGGCGGCTACAGCGCAGGGTGACGTGATGCGGAAGCAGCTGCGGGCCGAGCGCCGGGCCGCTCCCAAGCCGGCCCGCAGGCGATGTGCGAGCGGCTGCATGCCGCGAGCATCGCCGTCCCCTTTGGGGACCGGCCAACGTACTCGTTGGACGAGGGGCTTCATAGATACCAGCGGAGCTTGCGACGCAGCGTGGCGTAATAGCTCCAGCCCTTGGGGTGCAGGAAGCGGACCTGGTGCCGGCTGCGCCGCACCGTGATGGTGTCGCCGTGCAGCAGGCTGGTCAGGCTTTGCATGTCGAAGTTCACCGACGCGTCGCGCCCGGCCACGATCTCCATGCGCACCTCACCGCTGTCGGGCAGCACGATGGGGCGGTTGGACAGCGTGTGCGGCGCGATGGGCGCCAGCAGCCAGCCGGCGATGCTGGGATGCATGATGGGCCCGCCGGCCGACAGCGCATAGGCCGTGGAGCCAGTGGGCGAGGCCACGATCAGGCCGTCGGCCCGCATGTTGGCGACGAACTGCCCGTCCACCTCGATGCGCAGCTCCACCATACCCGCCGTGCTGCCGCGGCTGACGACCACGTCGTTCAGCGCCAGTCCCGAGAAGATGGACTCGCCGTCGCGCAGCACCGCGCCTTCCAGCATCGCGCGTGGCTCCACTTCGTAGTCGCCGGCCAGCACTGGCGCCAGCGACTCGCGCCAGCGCTCGATGGGGATGTCGGTGATAAAGCCCAGCCGGCCCTGGTTGATGCCCAGCAGCGGCACGCCGTGGCGCGCCATCTCGCGGGCAAAGCCCAGCATCGTGCCGTCGCCGCCGATGACCACGGCCAGGTCGCAGGCCGCGCCGAGCTGCGCGGGCGAGAGGGCGTCGTAATCCGTCAGGCCGGTGTTGAGCGCCGTGTCCGCTTCCAGGGACACGTCCAGCCCGTGACTGCACAAAAATTGGGCAATTTCCTCCAGCACCGGCCGGATGCCAGGCGCCTGATGCTTGCCCACGACGGCGACATGTCTGAAGCGCTCGGCCATGGGGCAAATTACACCACAGGGGTATCGCCTCCCTGTGGATGAAAGGGCGCTCTCCATAGAATGGGCGCATGCTCGACGAGCGCTCCAAAACCCTGTTGAAGACCCTGGTCGAACGCTACATCGCCGACGGCCAGCCGGTGGGTTCGCGCACGCTGTCCAAGGCCTCGGGCCTGGAGCTCAGCGCCGCGACCATCCGCAACGTCATGGCCGACCTGGAGGAGCTGGGCCTCATCGCCAGCCCCCACACCAGCGCCGGCCGCGTGCCCACGCCGCGCGGCTACCGGCTGTTCGTGGACACCATGCTGACCGCGCAGCCTGGCCTGGTGGGCGTGGAGGCCGCGCAGCTGCAGCCGGACCAGCCGCAGCGCGTCATCGCCAGCGCGGCGCAGATGCTGTCCAACCTGTCCAGCTTCGTGGGCGTCGTCACCGCGCCGCGCAAGCCCAGCGTGTTCCACCACATCGAGTTCCTGCGCCTGGGCGAGCGGCGCGTGTTGGTCATTCTGGTCTCGCCGGACGGTGACGTGCAGAACCGTGTCATCTTCACCAGCCAGGACCTCAGCCAGGCGGAGCTGGCCGAGGCCAGCAACCGGCTCAACGCCGGCTACTCGGGGCTGACGCTGGAGGCCGTGCGCGAGCGGCTGCGCCACGAGGTGGACGCGCTGCGCGGCGAGATCGCCCAGCTGATGAGCGCCGCCGTGCAGGTCGGCACCGAGGCCATGGCCCAGCAGGACGAGCAGGTGGTCGTCTCCGGCGAGCGCAACCTGTTGACCGTGCAGGACTTCAGCCACGATCTCGGCAGCCTGCGCCGGCTGTTCGACCTGTTCGAGCAGAAGACCCAGTTGATGCGGCTGCTGGACACCTCCAGCCGCGCCGAGGGCGTGCGCATCTACATCGGCGGCGAGAGCCAGGTCGTGCCCTACGAGGAGCTGTCCATCGTCAGCGCGCCCTACGAGGTGGACGGCCAGGTGGTGGGCACGCTGGGCGTCATCGGCCCCACGCGCATGGCCTACGACCGCATGATCCAGATCGTGGACATCACCTCGCGCATGGTGGGGCAGGCGCTTTCCCAGCGGTGAGGCAGCGCTGACTAGAATGCGCGCCTTCCTCGGGGGCCGTTAGCTCAGTTGGTCAGAGCAGAGGACTCATAATCCTTTGGTCATTGGTTCAAGTCCAATACGGCCTACCAAAATCACCTCACTCACGAGAACGACTTGCGCGCACCGGCGTACGGCAAGTCGGTCTTGGTTGAACTATGGCGCGGCGCGCGCTTTTGCAGTGATTGGCAGCGCCTTTTGCAGTGATTGGCAGCGCCTTTTGCAGCGTCAGGACGCCGATTTAACAGCTCGGCGCACCTAGCGGCACCTCAACTTATCCACAGCCTGAGCCCGCCCAGACCGTCCAGCGAAGTTTTAAAGAGCGTTCAGCGGACCTAGAACAGCCCTGCCGGCTCGGCCGAGATCGGCCAGCTGTAGATGATCAGTTCCTTGCGCGTGGCCTTGTTGCCACCGCCACCGACGGTGTAGTCGATCTCCACGGCCTCCATCTCGAACGCCTTGAAGCACTCGCGGATGGCCGGGTGATCGTTCAGGCTCACGATGCACTTGCCCTGCAGCCTGGCCATGCGGTCTGCCAGGCGCTCGTAGTGCTCCCAACCGAACTCGACGCCGTAGCCTTCGGTCTCCCAGTAAGGCGGGTCGCAATAAAAGAGCGTGTGCGGCCTGTCGTAGCGGTCGATGCAATCCTCCCAGGAGAGGTTCTCGACGTTGACGCCGGCCAGGCGCAAGTGCGCGGCACTGAGGGTCTCTTCGATGCGCAGCAGATTGACCGTTGGCGCTGTCGTCGCGGTGCCGTAGGTCTGCCCCTCCACCTTGCCGCCGAACGCCAGCTGCTGGAGGTAGAAGAACCGCGCCGCGCGCTGGATGTCGGTCAAGGTGTCCGGCACCTTGGCCTTCTCCCATTCGAAGACCTGGCGGGACGAGATGGCGAACTTGAACTGCCGGACGAACTCTTCGAGGTGGTTCTGCACCACACGGTACAGCTTGGCCAGGTCGCTGTTGATGTCGTTGATGACCTCGACCGGCGCAGGCGGCCGAAGGAAGAACAGCGCGCCGCCGCCGGCAAAGACCTCGACGTAGCACTGGTGCGCCGGGAAGCGAGCCAAGAGCGTTTCAGCCAGCCGGCGCTTGCCGCCGATCCAGGGAATGATGGGTTGAGCCATGGGGGTGATTAGGTGAGTTGATCGTCGGCGGCCTCGGCCTGATTGCAGCGGCCTCGCCGACGGAAGTACTGCTTGATGTCCACGGTCTCCATCACGCCATGACGGACCACCAGCACATGGCTCACGCCCCAGGCCGTGTGCAGTAGTCGTGCAACGGCAGCAATGTCTTGCCGCCGCAGCGTGATGGTGTCTGCACGCAGCGCGGCGTGCAGGTAGGCCCAGCCCAGGCCAAGCAGTTCAACCTGGACCGTGGCCACGAAGGGCACGCGCCCGAACCCGCCTGCGGGCAGAAGCCGCAGGGTCAGGCTCGCCGGTTGCGCGTGCCACTCCAGATTCATGAGGTGCGGCCCTCGCACATGGCACGCTCGGCCGCGCGCCGTTTGGCCAGCCCGCTGCAGCGGTTCGCCGGGTCGCGGCAGTCCTTGCCCTGGTAGAAGGTCCACCGGTCGAACTGCGCGCACGCCTCGGCGTGCTGGCCAGCGTTGTGCAGCCGGACCATCGTGGAGTTGCAAACCGCGTCGCCGCCCACGTTGTAGGCCAGGCTCACCAGGCTGTCGTACTCGCCCTGCGTCAGCTCGGCCTTCACGCAAGTCTGCAGCTTGCCTTCAAAGTTGCGCACGTCACGTAGCTTGCGAGCAAGCGCCTGAGGCGGCGTCACCGCCTCGCCGGGCTTCAGCGCCTGGCCGGCGTCATTGGTCGTGCTGCCGAAGCCGTTGGTCCACTTGTCGCCAGGCAGCGGCTGCACAGCCTTGTCCGTATAGCCCTCTTGCAGCGCCAGGCCCACCAGCGCGGCTGCACTGAGACTCAATGCACCGATGGTCGTTCGCGTCTTGTTCATGGGGTCACTCCAGAGGTTGAGGGGGGCCACACCACTGCCCGCACTGCCGCGATGTCGGTTGCCGCGTAGATCTGCGCGCGCAGGACTTCGCTGGCGGCCCACAGCTCCGCGACGTGTCGCTTGCATGCGCGGGCAACGGCGATCTGCTGGGGCGCATCGAGCAGCACGACGGTGTTGTCCTCCAGCACCCACGGCTGCTCATAGGGCTCGCCCTCCAGCTGGGCGATGA
>JBKBVY010000204.1:0-5919 GCA_046289335.1 Roseateles sp.
CTATCTGAGCGAGGGCTTCGTCGGGGAGGGCCGGCTGCGCGAGAGCGTGCGCGTGACCATCGACGGCGCCGACGGCTATGACTCGCTGATCGTCATGTCGCTGCTGGACCGCGAGTACCAGGCCCGCGTCGCGCTGGGGCTGGAGGCCACATGACGCGCTGGACCCTCCTGCTGGCGGGGCTGATGGCGCTGCCGGCGCAGGCCGAGCTGTGGGGCTATGTGGACGCCCAGGGCGTTGCCCACCTGGCGCCGCGCCAGTTGGACGCCCGCTTCATGCCGGTTCTCGGCGCTGCCGGCCCGCTGCGCGTGCCGGGCAAGGCCGACGCCGGCGCATCCCTGCTGACCTGGCTGGATATCGCGCCGGAGGTCAAGGCAGTGCAGCCCTGGCTGCGCGAGGCGGCCCGCGAACACGGCGTGGACGCCGAGCTGCTGAAGGCCGTCATCGCGGTGGAGTCGGGTTACCAGAAGGACGCCGTCTCGCCGCGCGGCGCGCTGGGCCTGATGCAGATCACGCCCCAGACCGCCAGCCGCTACGCCACGCCTGCCGACGCCGCCCGGCTGATGGAGCCGCGCATCAACATCCGCACCGGCGCGCGCATGCTGGCCGACCTGATCCGCCGTTTCGGCCGCATCGACGCGGCGCTGGCCGCGTGGAATGCCGGCGAGGGCGCCGTGCGCCGCGCCGGCAACCGCGTGCCCGACATCGAAGAAACCCGGGCCCATGTGCATCTCGTCCTTGAGCTGTACTGGGCCTTGCTGCAGCAGAGCCAGCCGGCCCGTGCGCAGCGCCTGAGATTGCATCCATGAGTTCCGAACAGACCACCATCGACTTCAACCCGCCCACCGACGGCGACGACAACGCGCTGACGCTGGCTGCCTACGCCCAGCAGGCCTACCTGGAATACGCGCTCAGCGTCGTCAAGGGCCGGGCGCTGCCCAGCTACTCCGACGGCCAGAAACCGGTGCAGCGCCGCATCCTTTACTCCATGCAGCGTCTGGGCCTGGGCTGGACCGGCAATTCCGGCGCCAAGCCGGTCAAGGGCGCCAAGGTCGTGGGCGATGTGCTGGGCAACTTCCACCCGCACGGCGACCAGTCCGTCTACGACGCGCTGGTGCGCATGGCGCAGGACTTCTCGCTGCGCTACCCGCTCATCGACGGTCAGGGCAACTTCGGCAGCCGCGACGGCGACGGCGCGGCGGCCATGCGCTACACCGAGGCGCGGCTCGCCCCGATCGCCCGGCTGCTGCTGGACGAGATCGACGAGGGCACGGTGGACTTCCGCGCCAATTACGACGGTACCCAGCAGGAGCCGGTGGACCTGCCGGCGCGCCTGCCCTTCGTGCTGCTCAACGGCGCCAGCGGCATCGCCGTGGGCCTGGCCACCGAGATCCCCAGCCACAACCTGCGCGAGGTGGCGGCCGCGGCCGTCGCGCTGCTGAAGGACGACAAGCTGTCGGACGATGCGCTGTTCGAGCTGCTGCCCGGGCCGGACTTCCCCGGCGGCGGCCAGCTGATCAGCGCGCCGGAGGAAATCCGCGCCGCCTACACGACCGGCCGCGGCAGCCTCAAGGTGAGGGCGCGCTGGAAGATCGAGGATCTGGCCCGCGGCCAGTGGCAGCTGGTCGTTACCGAGCTGCCCCACGGCACCAGCGCGCAGAAGGTGCTGGAGGAGATCGAGGAGCTGTCCAACCCCAAGGTCAAGGCCGGCAAGAAGACGCTGACGGCCGAGCAGCTGCAGCTCAAGGCCAGCCTGCTGGCGGTGCTGGACGGCGTGCGCGACGAGTCCAGCAAGGAAGCGGCCGTACGCATCGTCTTCGAGCCCAAGAGCCGCACCGTCGAACAGCAGGACCTGATCAACACGCTGCTGGCCCACACCAGCCTGGAAAGCAGCGCGCCGGTCAACCTGACCATGGTGGGTGCCGACGGCCGGCCGACGCAGAAGAACCTGCGCGAGGTGCTGACCGAATGGATAGGCTTCCGCCAGGCCACCGTGCGCCGCCGCACCGAGCACCGGCTGGGCCAGGTCAACGACCGCATCCATGTGCTGGAAGGCCGGCAGCTGGTGCTGCTGAACATCGACGAGGTCATCCGCATCATCCGCGAGTCCGACGAGCCCAAGGCGGCGCTGATCGAGCGTTTCAAGCTCAGCGACCGCCAGGCCGAGGACATCCTCGAAATCCGCCTGCGCCAGCTGGCGCGGCTGGAGGCCATCAAGATCGAGCAGGAGCTGTCCAAGCTGCGCGACGAGCGCGCGAAGCTGGAAGACATCCTGGGCAGCGCGGCCGCGCTGCGCCGCACGGTCATCAAGGAGATCGAGGCCGACACCAAGCAATACGGCGACGACCGCCGCACGCTGATCCAGGCCGAGAAGCGCGTCGTGGCCGAGGTCAAGATCGTCGACGAACCGGTCACCGTCATCGTCAGCCAGAAGGGCTGGGTGCGGGCGCTGAAAGGCCACGAGGTGGACGTGGCCGCGCAGACCTTCAAGGCCGGCGACGGCCTGTGGGGGCATTTCCGCTGCCGCAGCGTGGACCCGCTCATCGTGGTGGGCAGCAACGGCCGGGTCTACTCGGTGCCGGTGGCCATGCTGCCGGGCGGGCGCGGCGATGGCCAGCCCATCACCACGCTGATCGAGCTGGAGAGTGGCACGCAGATCGCCCACTACGTCGCCGGGGCGCCCGCGCAGCGGCTGGTGCTGGCGGGCAGCGGCGGCTACGGCCTGCTGGCCCAGGTGGGCGACCTGGTCAGCCGGCAGAAGGCCGGCAAGACCTTCCTGGCGCTGGAGGCGGGCGAGACGCCGCTGCTGGCCACAGTGCCGGGCGACGCGCTGGGCCTGCAGCTCGGCGTGCTGAGCGCCCAGGGGCGGCTGCTGACCTTCCCGCTGGACGAACTCAAGCATCAGCCCAAGGGCGGCCGCGGCCTCATGCTGATGGACCTGGAGGCCCAGGACAGTGTGCTGTCGCTGGCCTGCTTCACGACCCAGCTGCGCGTGCTGGGCAGCGGCCGCGGCGGCAAGCCCCGCGACGAACTGCTGAAGAACCAGTCCCTGGCCGCGCATGCCGGCAAGCGGGCGCGCAAGGGCAAGAACGTCGACGGACTGCAGAAAGTGGTGCGCCTGGGCACCGAATGAGGACATTGCGCCTCACAAAGGTGACTTCGGGTAAGCACCGCTTTACACGTCGCTACAAGTAACCGGCCGTTCCCCCCTAGCCCGAAGGGGTGTGCAGGATTTCACGGGGCTTCGCTGCACTGCACAATCGGCTCCGGCGGTTGTGCTTGACCGTCAAAGTCAGGAGCTACGCAAATGAAGTTGAAAACCATTGCCGCCGCCTCTGCGGTGGCGCTGACCGCGCTGAGCAGTCAGGCGTCCACGTTCGAGCTGGGGGCTCATGATCCGCTGGAGGTTGGCGGCAGCCTGGTCTCCGGTTCCTTCTTCGACATCTACAAGTTCTCGCTCAGCCAGGCATCCGTCCTGACCAGCGGGGCCACGGTGTCCTTCGGTGGTGCGCCCATTCTCGGAGCCGGCTACACGCTGTATTCCTACGGCAGTGACGGCCTGTTCGGCACGGCCGACGACGTCGGCCTGGGCGCTTGGACCTTCAGCGTGGGCAATGTCGCCTCGCTGGCAGCCGGCAGCTACTACTACTCCGTGTCTGGCTGGGCCAACGGCGTGTCGGGCTACAACTTCAGTTCGGCCGCCGCGCCGGTGCCGGAGCCCGAGACCTATGCGCTGCTGGCCGCGGGCCTGGGCATCGTGGGCTTCGTCGCCGCGCGCCGTCGCCGCGATTTCTGATCGGACCTGCGGGTCACCCAAGCCCCGATGCGCGAGCACCGGGGCTTTTTTTCGGCCTTTCAGTCGTCCAGCCCGGGAAGCAACCGGCTCGGGAAGACCATGCTGTGGCTGGTCCGCACGACGATGCCGTCCTTGAAGTGGACGTTGAAGCGCAGGCCGTAGCCGGTCTGGTCGGGTTGCACGGTCCAGTCCCAGACGTCCTCGCCGCTGTGGCGGAATTGCACGCGGCTGCGTTCCTGGCACAGCCGTCGCAACACCTGTTCGACCGTCATGCCGGGCTCGATGCGGGCGCGTGACGCCGCACTCAGCCCGTCTTCCACGCCCCGCAGCCGCCCGCCGGCATCCAGCCGGACCAGGTAGCAGCGCGTCCCCATGGGCTGGCTGGGGTACTGCAGCGTGCGCCCGCCGTCGTCTTCGGGCCAGATGCGACGCGGCTCGCCGTACAGTGCCACGACATCCTCGGCGCGGCTGACGCCGGGCTGCAGCCGGGCGTCGCGGTCCGGCGTGGCGCAGCCCGACAGCAGCATGGCCAGGGCCAGGGCAGCGGACGCCGCGCGCATGGCCCTTCAGCCTCGTGCCAGGGCCCGGGCGCAGTCGGCCACCAGCGCCGGCCCCCGGTAGATCAGGCCGGTGTAGACCTGCACCAGGTCAGCGCCCGCCGCGATCTTGGCGCGGGCATCGTCGCCGCTGAGCACGCCGCCCACGCCGACGATGGGATAGCCCGCCGGCAGCGCGGCGCGCAGCAGCCGGATGACGCGGTTGCTGGCCTCGAAGACCGGCGCGCCGGACAGGCCGCCCGTTTCCTCGGCATGCGGCAGGCCTTGCACCTTGTCGCGCGCGATGGTGGTGTTGGTCGCGATGACGCCGTCGATGCCGTTGGCCGTCAGCGTCTTGGCGATGACGGCGACCTGGTCTTCCTCCAGGTCCGGCGCGATCTTCACGAACATCGGCACGCGCCGGCCGCTCTGCGCGTCCAGCTTCTGCTTGGCGGCCTGCAGCGCGCCCAGCAGCGCGTCCAGCGCCGCATCGCTCTGCAGCGCGCGCAGGTTCTTGGTGTTGGGGCTGGAGATGTTGACGGTGATGTAGTCGGCATGCGGATGCACGCCGGCCAGGCCCAGCAGGTAGTCGTCGGCCGCGTTCTCGATGGGCGTGGCGGCGTTCTTGCCGATGTTCAGGCCCAGGATGCCGCCGGCGCGGCGGAAGCTGTGGGCGCGCTGCACATTGGCGATGAAGCTCTGCAGGCCCTCGTTGTTGAAGCCCAGCCGGTTGATCAGCGCCTGGGCCTGCGGCAGGCGGAACATGCGCGGCTTGTCATTGCCCGGCTGGCCCTTGGGCGTGACGGTGCCCACCTCGATGAAGCCGAAGCCCATCGCGCCCAGGCCGTCGATGCAGCGGCCGTTCTTGTCCAGCCCGGCGGCCAGGCCGATGCGGTTGGGAAAGCGCAGGCCTGCGATGGTCACCGGGTCGCTGACGCGGCTGCCGCTCCACAGGCATTGCAGCGGCGTGTTCTGCAGCCGCGCGATGGCGTCCAGCGTCAGTTCGTGAGCGTGCTCGGGGTCCAGGCCGAACAGGAAGGGGCGGGTGAGGGCGTAGGGGATCAGCGGCATAGCCCGCGATTCTCTCAGGGCGACTCTTCGCGGTCCCAGGGCGGCACGTCGCCCAGCTTCTCCAGCAGGAAGTCGATCAGCGCCCGCACCTTGGGCGCCGGGTGGCGCGGCGTGCGGCCCGGCAGGTAGACGGCGTACAGCGTGTCCGCATCGGCCAGGCCGCCCTCAGCCTGCCGCTGCTGTTCATCCTGCTGTGGAGCAGCGGCTATGTGGCCGGCAAGCTGGCCCTGCCGCACGCCGGGCCGCTGACCCTGCTGGCGCTGCGCTTCGGCCTGGCCGCCGTCGTGCTGCTGGGCGCGGCGCTGCTGACCCGCGCGCCCTGGCCGCGGGCGCGCGACTGGGGCCATCTGGCCGTGGTCGCGCTGCTGATGCAGGTGCTGCACTTCTCGGCCATCTACTTCGCGCTGCAGCAGGGGCTGGCGGCCGGCGTGGCCGGCCTGCTGATCGGGCTGATGCCGCTGGCCACCGCGCTGGGCGCCCAGCTGTGGCTGGCCGAGCGGCTGGATGCCCGCCGGGGG
>JBKBVY010000205.1:0-5909 GCA_046289335.1 Roseateles sp.
GCTGAACAACGGCCAGCCGGGCGTCGCTTTCCAGGTGTTGCTGGACGCCGCCCGCCGCACCGGCGACGAGGCCTTGTTCAAGCGCGTGGTCAACATCGCGCTGAAGGAGCGCGCGGGCGACCAGGCCTTGATGGCCGCACGCGCCTGGGCCGACACGCTGCCCGCCTCGGTCGAGGCCCACCAGACCGTCGTGCAACTGCTGGCCGCGCTGAACAAGCCTGCCGAGGTGCCACAGCCGCTGACCGCGCTGCTGCGCGCGGCGCCGGCCGTGCAGCGGCCTGGCTTCCTGGTGTCGCTGCCGCGGCTGTTCCAGCGCGCGCCCGACCCCAAGGCGGTGCTGGCCGCGCTGGCGCCCGTACTGCAGGCGCAGACCGGCACGCTCAAGCCGGCCGCGCTCTACGCCGAGGCCAAGCTGGCGATCAGCGCCGGCGACAACGCCCGCGCGCTGGCCGCGACGCGCGAGCTGCACCAGCTGCTGCCCGACGGAGACGACGCCATGCAGCTGGCCGTGGACCTGCTGCCTGCCGAGCCGCAGGCAGAACCACTGATCACCGAACGCCTGCGCACCAAGCCCGACCAGCATGCGCTGCGCCAGGCCTATGCGCGCGCCCTCGTGAAGGCCCAGCGCCCCGCCGATGCCGCACGCGAGTTCCGCCTGCTGACCGAAGCAACGCCGGACAACCCCGCGCCGTGGCTGGCGCTGGGTGCCGTCGAGCTGGAACTCAAGCAGGCGGCTGCCGCCGAGGCCGCGCTGCGCGAGGGCCTGCGTCGTCTGGACACGCCCGCCGCCGGCACCGACGCCGAGATCCGCACGCGCGCCGAGGGCCGACAGAGCGCATGGCTGATGCTGTCCCAGGCCGCGGAACTGCGCGGGGACCTGCGGGCCGCCGAAGCCGCGCTGCAGAAGCTGGACGGCAACAGCGTGGCGCTCAAGTACCGCCGCGCCAGCCTGCTGGCCCGCCAGGACCGGCTGGCCGAAGGCCGCAAGCTGCTGCGGCCGGCCGCCGGCGCCAGCGACGACGACGTGCGCGCGCTGGCACTGGCCGAGGCCCAGCTGCTGCGCGAGCAGCGCGACTACAAGGGTGCCTTCGGCGTGCTGAAGCAGGCGACCGACCGCTTCAAGGAAGACACCGACCTGCTCTACGAGCAGGCCATGATGAGCGAGAAGCTGGGCCGCTTCGACGAGATGGAGGCGCAGCTGCGCCGCGTCATCGAACTCAAGCCCGACCACCACCACGCCTACAACGCGCTGGGCTACTCGCTGGCCGATCGCAACACCCGACTGCCCGAGGCCAGGCAGCTCATCGAGCAGGCGCTGAAACTGGCGCCGGGCGAACCCTTCATCGTCGACAGCCTGGGCTGGGTGGAGTTCCGGCTGGGCAACCTGGCCGACGCGGTGCGGCTGCTGCGCCAGGCCCATGCCGGCCGCCCGGACGCCGAGATCGCGGCCCACCTGGGCGAGGCGCTGTGGGCGAGCGGCGAGCAGGACGAGGCCCGCCGCGTGTTGCTGGATGCCGCCAAGCGCGAGCCCGACAACGAGGCCTTGCGCGACACCTTGAAGCGACTGAAGGTCCAGCCTTGAGGGCCGCCGTTCTCTGCCTGGCACTGGGGCTGGCCGGCTGCGCCCAGCTGCCGCGCGAACCGGCGCCCGCCGCTGCCACCGAGGCCCGGCTGGCCGGGCGCATCAGCATCAGCGTGGCCGGCGATGCGCACCAGCGCGGCACGGGCGGCGCGGCCAGCTTCGAGCTGTTCGGCGGGCCGCTCAGCGGCCGGCTGGAGCTGACCTCGCCGCTGGGCGCACTGGTCGCTCGCGCCAGCTGGCAGCCGGGCCAGGCCATGCTGCAGACGCCCGGCGAGGAGCGCCGCTTCGACGACCTGGACGCGCTGACCCGCGAGCTGCTGGGCGAGCCAGTGCCGGTCGCCGCGCTGTTCGACTGGCTGCAGGCCCGCCCCTGGCCAGCAGCTCCCCACCAGAAGACCGCCGACGGCTTCGAGCAGCTGGGCTGGCGCATCGCGCCGCGGCTGCCCAGCCTGGTGGCCATACGCCTGGCCGCCCCCGTCGTGACCCTGCGCGCAAGACTGGACGGAGGCGATGAAGGCACTCCATGACCTGGCCGCGCCGGCCAAGCTCAACCTCTTCCTGCACGTGGTGGGCAAACGCGCCGACGGCTACCACCTGCTGCAGTCGCTGTTCGTGCTGATCGACTGGGCCGACACGCTGCACATCGAGCGGCGCAGCGACGGCCTGCTGCGGCGCCACGACGTGCTGGGCGGTGATCTGCCTACGGATGACCTCTGCCTGCGCGCCGCGCGGCTGCTGCAAGCCGAGACCGGCTGCACGCTGGGCGCCGACATCCACCTGGAAAAGCGCCTGCCCGCCGGCGCCGGCATGGGCGGCGGCTCGTCGGACGCAGCCACCACGCTGCTGGCGCTGAACCGGCTGTGGGACCTGCGCCTGCCGCTGACGCGCCTGCTGGCGCTGGGCCTGAAGCTGGGCGCCGATGTGCCCTTTTTCCTCGGCGGCGGGCCGGCTTTCGTCGAGGGCATCGGCGAGGTTTTGCATCCGCTGGCGCTGCCGGCGCAGCGCTTCGCGGTGCTCAAGGGACCGGCCGGACTGGCGACCAAGGACATTTTTTCAAGCCCGCTCTTGGCAAGGAGCGAAAAGCTGGCTATAGTCGCGGGCTTTCCAGCGCAAGCAAGAACTGTTGAAGAACTGGTTCAAGGCTTTGGTCGAAACGACCTGCAGCCCGCGGCCGAAAACCTCAGCAGTGACGTGCGAGAAGCTCTCGTCCTGATGTCGAAGCAATTCGGCAACGCCCGCATGACGGGCTCCGGGGCGGCGGTTTTTTCCGTGCTTGCGGGCGCTGGCGAAGATGGCAAGGACGACCAGTCCCTGGCGACATTGCTGCAGGCTCAGCCTGCAGGGTGGACCGGTCGAATCTGCCGCAGTTTGGCTCAACACCCGCTTTGCGGCTGGGCCGACTGAACAGGTTGCAAGGGTTCGGCCGCCAGGCCGGGTCCTGTGTAGGGGAGTCGCCAAGTTGGTTAAGGCATCGGATTTTGATTCCGACATGCGAGGGTTCGAGTCCTTCCTCCCCTGCCAAATTCTTTCGATACTTCGCTGAACCGGCTCTGCTTCAGCGGGCCACTGATTGAATCCAGAGGCCCCCAGTGCTGCTCAACACGGTTCTCTTCACCGGCAACGCGAATCCGGTTCTCTCCCAGGAAATCGCCACCCATCTCGGTCTCGAGTTGGGCAAGGCTGTCGTCGGCCGTTTCTCCGACGGCGAGGTCACCGTCGAGATCCAGCAGAACGTGCGCGCCCGCGACGTGTTCGTCGTGCAGCCCACCTGCGCGCCGACGAACGAGAACCTGATGGAGCTGCTGGTCATGGTGGACGCGCTCAAGCGCGCCAGCGCCCGCCGCATCACTGCCGTCATCCCCTACTACGGCTACGCCCGCCAGGACCGCCGCCCGCGCTCCACCCGCGTGCCCATCTCGGCCAAGGTCGTTGCCAACCTGCTGGAAACCGTGGGCGTCGAGCGCGTGCTGACCATGGACCTGCACGCCGACCAGATCCAGGGCTTCTTCGACATCCCGGTCGACAACATCTACGCGTCGCCGGTGCTGCTGTCCGACCTGAAGAGCCGCAACTACCAGGACCTGGTGGTCGTGTCGCCCGACGTGGGCGGCGTGGTGCGCGCCCGCGCGCTGGCCAAGCAGCTGGGCTGCGACCTGGCCATCATCGACAAGCGCCGCCCGGCCGCCAACGTCTCCGAGGTCATGCACGTCATCGGCGAGATCGACGGCCGCAACTGCGTGATCATGGACGACATGATCGACACGGCCGGCACGCTGGTGAAGGCCGCCGAGGTGCTCAAGGCCCGCGGTGCCAAGAGCGTGTTCGCCTACTGCACCCATCCCATCCTGTCGGGCCCGGCCATCGAGCGCATCTCCGGCTCGCAGCTGGACGAGGTCGTCATCACCAACACCATCCCGCTGACCGACGCGGCCAAGGCCTGCAAGAAGATCCGCCAGCTGTCGGTGGCCTTCCTGTTTGCCGAGACCATCCGCCGCATTTCCGACGGCGAGTCGGTCACCAGTCTCTTCTCGGAGCAGAACAACAACTTCTGACCGGGGAAACCGTGGCCGCCGCAAGGCGGCCTTTGTCCAACGGCGCCTGGTCGCGGGTGCCGTTCTCTTTTTGGAGAAAACCATGAAGTTCGTCGCTTTCGAGCGCAAGCAGCAGGGGACCGGAGCGAGCCGCCGCCTGCGCGTGGCCGGCAAGGTGCCGGGTATCGTTTACGGCGCCGGCGAGCCCGCGCTGATCGAGCTCGATCACAACGCGCTCTACCACGCCCTCAAGAAGGAAGCCTTCCACAGCTCGCTGCTGGACATGGAGCTGAACGGCACCACCACGCAAGTGCTGCTGCGCGACTTCCAGATACACCCCTACAAGCCGCAAGTCCTGCACGTGGACTTCCAGCGCGTGGACGCCACCACCAAGATCACGAAGAAGGTGCCGCTGCACTTCATCGGCGAAGAGAACTCGCCGGCCGTGAAGACCGACAAGTGCACGGTCAACCACGTCGTCACCGAGCTGGAAATCACCTGCCTGGCCCAGCAGCTGCCCGAGTTCATCGAGGTGGATCTGTCCGGCCTGACCAAGGGCCACTCGCTGCACGTCAACGACGTGAAGCTGCCGGCCGGCATCAAGGTCGTCACGCACGGCAAGCCCAACCCCGTCATCGTGACGCCGGTGGAGCCCGTCGCTGAAGAGATCATCGTCGCCGCCGCCCCGGCCGCCGACGACAAGAAGGGCAAGAAGGGCAAGAAGTAATTCCTGCCTGGCTTCGCCAACGCAAAGGGCTCCCTCGGGAGCCCTTTCTTTTGGGCCGAGCGCCGGGCCGCCCCAAGCCGGCCCGTTTGGCGATGTGCTTGCGGCTCAACGCCGCAAGCATCGCCGTCCCCGTGGGGGACCGACCAGGCACGCCCGCGTTCAGCGGGGCGAGACTGGGCGAGGGGTCAATAATTCGTCCCATGATCCGTTTGCTCGTCGGCCTCGGCAATCCCGGCCCTGAATACGAAGACACCCGCCACAACGCCGGCTTCTGGTGGATTGACGGCCTGGCCCGCGGCCTGAAGGTCAGCCTGCAGCCCGACAAGGCCTACCACGGCCTGGTGGCGCGGGTGAACGGTGCGCCGGGCGCGCCCGGTCCGATCTGGCTGCTGCAGCCCATGACCTACATGAACCTCTCCGGCAAGTCGGTCGCGGCGCTGGCGCGCTTCTTCAAGATCGCGCCGGAAGAGATCCTGGCCATCCACGACGAGCTGGACCTGCCGCCCGGCGAGATGAAGTTCAAGAAAGGCGGCGGCGACGGCGGCCACAACGGCCTGCGCGACATGCGGGCCCAGCTGGGCAGCGGCGAGTTCTGGCGGCTGCGGCTGGGCATCGGCCATCCGGGCCACAAGGCCGAGGTCGCCAACTACGTGCTGCGCAAGCCGCCGCTGGCGGAGCGCCAGGCGGTGGAAGACTGCATAGGGAAGAGCTACGCCGCCGTCGAGCTGATGCTGCGCGGCGAGATGGACAAGGCCCTGGCCAAGATTCACGCCAAGCCGCAGCGACCCAAGCCCCCCAAACCGACGCCGGCGGTGGACACTCCGGCCTCATGAAGACCTTGCTCGTCGCCCTGGCCCTGGCCATCGCGCTGTCGGCGCTGGCCCAGACCCAGCAGCGGCGCGCCCAGGTCTACCGCTGCGGCCCCGAGGGCCGCGACCTGCGCGACTCGCCCTGCCCCGGCGGCGGCGGCGCCAGCGCGGTCAGCTTCGACGAGCCCAGCGCGGCCGACAGCCGTGCGGCGCGCGAGCGCCATCTGGCCGAAGCCAAGCAGGCGGCCGCGCTGGCGGCC
>JBKBVY010000206.1:0-5820 GCA_046289335.1 Roseateles sp.
GTCGTAGTCGTAGCTGCTGGTGTCGGGGCGGAAGGGCCGGTCGCAGCCGCCCCACAGGCCGAAGCTGGTGCCGCCGTGCGCCATGTAGAGGCTGAATGAGCCGCCGGCCTTCAGCATCCACGCGATGTCGGCCACGGCCTTGGCTGCGTCGCCGCGGCGGTGCGGCGTGCCCCAGGTGTCGAACCAGCCGGAGTAGTACTCGCCGCACATC
Source organism: Roseateles sp. (assembly GCA_046289335.1). Lineage (GTDB taxonomy): Bacteria > Pseudomonadota > Gammaproteobacteria > Burkholderiales > Burkholderiaceae_C > Pelomonas. The sequence goes on from JBKBVY010000206.1 coordinate 212, forward strand.
AGCGGGCCTTGCTGAACGGCCTTCAGCGCGTCGAAGCCACGCTTCGGGTCGCTGCCGAAATTGGCCACCGACAGCAGCTCGGGGATGTGGGTCTTGGCGACCGCGTTGGTCGGGTTGCACTGGAACAGCGGCACGTCGAAGCCGCCGTCCAGCAGCGCCTGGCGCATGCTGCGCATGTAGTCCAGGTCGTCGCCGTAGAAGCCGTACTCGTTCTCCACCTGCACCATCAGGATGGGGCCGCCGCGCGTGATCTGCTGCGCCGCCAGTGCCCGGCCCACCTCGCGCATCCAGCGCCGCGCGGGCTCCACATAGGCCGGATCACGGGTGCGCAGAAAGGCGTCGCTGGGCGATTTCTTCAGCAGCCACCAGGGCAGGCCGCCCATCTCCCACTCGGCGCAGGCGTAGGGGCCGGGCCGCAGGATGACCCACAGGCCCAGCTCCTGCGCCAGCTGGCAAAAGGCGGCTGCGTCACGCTGCCCGGCCCAGTCGTAGCGGCCCTCGCGCCATTCATGGAAGTTCCAGAACAGGTAGGCACAGACGGCGTTCAGCCCCATGGCCCGGATGGCCAGCAGCCGGTGCCGCCAGTATTCGCGCGGCACACGGGCGAAGTGCATCTCGCCGCAGCGGATCTGCAGCGGCTGGCCGTCGAGCAGGAAGTCGGTCGCGTCGATGGTGAAACGGGGTGACGCGGCGGCGGCGTGGGCGCCGCCCAGCGGCAGCATGGCGGCAGCGGTGGCTTGCAGGACGCGGCGGCGCGTGGTGCGGCAGGGGGTGGAGCGGGCCATGCGCGGCGATGCTAGCCAGCCAGCACGGCGCTGCCGGCCGCCGCGTGCTCATCCTGTTGAGCGATTGCGGCTGCAGTCGTGATAGCGTCCGGGCCTCAGCGATTGGTAGCGCTACCGTTCGCGATGAACATCCCAGGAGACTGCATGCCTTCGACCCTCAGCAAGACCCTGCGCCGCTGCATCGGCGCTCTCGGCCTGCTGGCCGCCGCCGTCGCGTGGGCCCAGCCCTCCGGCGGCCCGTATGGCCCCGTGCCGCAGCGCTACGCCGTGCCCCAGGCGGCCAACGTCTACTTCGTGGCACCCGACGGCCATGCCGACGCGTCCGGCAAGTCGCTGGCGCAGCCCACCACGCTGGAAAGCGCCGTCGCCCGCGTCGTCACCGGCGACGCCATCGTGCTGCGCGGTGGCACCTACCGCACCGGCGGCCTGCAGCTCAACCAGGGCATCACGCTGCAGCCCTATCTCGATGAGCAGCCGGTGCTCAAGGGCACGCGCGTGGCGACCGACTGGCAGGCCCTGCCCAACAACGTCTGGCGCACGACGTGGAAGACGCTGTTCCCGGCCCAGCCGCTGGGCTGGTGGCATGCCGACCGCGAGGGCATGGTGACGCCGCTGCACCGCTTCAACAACGACATGGTGTTCGTCGACGGCGAGCCGCTGGCTTCTGCCGGCTGGGCCGGGGACGTGGTGGGCGGCAAGGGCTTCTACATCGACTACGCCAAGGGCCATGTCTACATCGGCGTGAACCCGGCGGGCAGGACGATCGAGATCACCGCGCACGACGTCGCGCTGCACCGGCCGTCTCGCGAGGTGCATGGCAAGCCGTCCGACCGCAAGGGCTTCACGATGCGCGGCCTCACGCTGACGCAGTACGCCTACCGTGCCATCGACATCGAGGGCAAGAAGCCCGCGACGCGGGTGTCCGAGGAGCCCACCGACGATCCCATCGGCCCGTCGCCCGAGAGCGAGCACGGCAAGGAGGTCGTCGGCACTGTGCTGGAGAACGTCACCATCAGCCACTGCTCGCGCGTGGCCGGGTTCTTTCGCGGCGACAAGCTGGTCATCCGCAACTCGCTGATCAGCGACACCAGCACCGAGGGCATCTACGTGATCGGCTCGTCCGACGTGCTGCTGGAGCGCAACCTGATCCGCCGCAACAACGTCGAGCGCCTGACCGGCTACTACCCGGCCGCGGTGAAGATCTTCAACCAGTCGCACCGCGTCGTCGTGCGCGACAACCTGGTGGTCGAGCAGCCGCACTCCAACGGCGTCTGGTGGGACGTGGGCAACCGCGACGGCGTCTTCGTCAACAACCATGTCGAGGGCACGATGGCGGGGGTCTTCTTCGAGATCTCCAGCGGCCTGACGGTGGCCGGCAATGTGTTCGTCAACAACCAGCAGGGCGCGCGCATCCTGAACGCCGCCGGCGCGAAGTTCCACCACAACACCTTCGTCAACTCGCCGGTGCTCATCGACCGCAACGAGCGCAGCGCCCAGGGCGACCATTTCGGCTGGCATCCGCAGACCGGGCCGGACGTCCATGAGCGCGTGGGCCATGTGTTCGAGGGCAACCTGGTGGTGGCCGATGCGAGCGTGAAGGGCCCGCTGCTGCGCTTCGAGCAGCCGCCGACCGTGTGCGGCAAGGTCACGGCGCCCATGACCACGCGCATGGACGGCAACGTCTACATCCGCGCCGGCCAGGGGCAGCCGCTGATCAGCTGGGCGCCTGTCGCTGGCGTGGCCTGCCAGACGAACTACGCCACGCTGGAAGAGTTCCGCCAGGCCCAGCCGGGGCTGGAGGCGCGCAGCGTCTCGCTGGCCGCGCCGAGCGGTGCCGTGTTCCGCAGCCCGGAGCTGCGCCGCTACGAGCTGGCCTGGCTGCCGCAGGGCGTGCAGCCGCTGCCGGTGGACGCCGGCCTGCGCCGGCTGCTCGGCTGGACCGAAGCCCGGCACCTGCCGGGCGCGCTGCCGGCCGTCAGGTGACGCTGACGCCGCTGCCGGCTTCGATGCGGCCGATGACCGCCGCGTCGAAGCCGTCGAAGGCCTGCATGACGGCCCCCAGCGCGTCGGGCGCGCAGGCCACCAGCAGGCCGCCGCTGGTCTGCGGGTCGCTGAGCAATGCGCGGTCGGCACCGCTCAGCGCCGTGGCGATGTCGCCGCCGTAGCTGGCCCAGTTGCGGCCCGAGGCGCCGGTGATGAAGCCTTGCTCTGCCAGCGCCCGCGCCTGTGGCAGCAGCGGCACCTGCGCCCAGTCGATGGCCACGCGCACGCCGCTGCCGCGCGCCATCTCCAGCGCATGGCCGGCCAGGCCGAAGCCGGTCACGTCGGTCAGCGCATGCACGCCGGGCAGCAGCGCCAGCGCCGTGCCGGGCGTGTTGAGCTTGGTCGTGCTGGCCAGCATCTGTGCATAGCCGTCGGCATCCAGCGCGCCCTTCTTCAGCGCCGCCGAATAGACGCCCACGCCCAGCGGCTTGCCCAGCACCAGCAGGTCGCCCGGCCGCGCGCCGGCATTGCGCTTCACGCGGTCCGGATGCACCAGGCCCAGCGCCACCAGGCCGTAGATGGGCTCGACCGAGTCGATGGTGTGGCCGCCCGCCACCGGAATGCCGGCCGCCGCGCACACCGCCTGGCCGCCGGCCAGGATGCGGCCTATCGTTTGCGTGGACAGTTGCTGCACCGGCATGCCCACCAGCGCCAGCGCCAGGATGGGCCGGCCGCCCATCGCGTAGACGTCGCTGATCGCATTGGTCGCGGCGATGCGGCCGAAGTCGAACGGGTCGTCGACGATGGGCATGAAGAAGTCGGTCGTCGCGATCAGCGCCTGCTCGTCGTTGAGCCGGTAGACGGCCGCGTCGTCCGCGGTCTCGATGCCCACCAGCAGCTCTGGCGGCACCAGGCCGGCCGTGCCGCTGGCACGCAGGATGTCGGACAGCACGCCGGGCGCGATCTTGCAGCCGCAGCCGCCGCCGTGGGAGAGGGAGGTCAGTCGGGGTTCGGTCATTTCGTCGGGTTGGCGCCGTCGAGTCGGATCACGCGGCGGGCACGATTTTCGGTGTCGTCCAGCGACTCGCTGACGAGGCGGTTGTGCTGCGCCCAGTCCTCGCTGCTCTTGATGATGCTGGGCTTGATCAGCACCACCAGCTCGCGCTTGCGGCCGCTGTTGGCGCGGTTGCCGAACAGCACGGAGGTCAGCGGGTTGCTGTCGGCGCCCGGCAGCCCGGAGCCGCGCCGCGAGGCCTCCATCTGCATCAGGCCGCCGATGGCGACGATGTGGCCGTCGGGGATGCGCACCACGGTGTCGGTCTCGTTGACGCTGGCGCTGGCCAGCGGCAGGCGGAAGTTGCCCACCTCGCCCAGGTCCACCTGCTTGACCTTCTCGGTCACGCTGGACACCGAGGGGTGGATGTGCAGCGTGATCATGTCGGCCGCGTCGATCTGCGGCGTCACGTCCAGCGCAATGCCGCTGAAGAAGGGCGTCAGCGTCAGCGTCGGGATCTGGTTGGTGGTGCCGTTGTTGCCGGTGTTGGTCGTGTTGTTGGTGTTGCTGCCGCTGATGCCGGTGATGAAGTAGTCGTCCGTGCCCACCTTGAGCACGGCCTTCTGGTTGTTCAGCGTCGCGATGCGCGGGCTGGACAGGATCTGCGTGTCGCCGTGGCTCTCGATGAAGCTCAGCAGCGCCTGGAAGCCGTTGCGCGCGACAGCCAGGCCGAAGGTGCCGCCGCCGGCCGAGGGCAGCGGGATGAGGTCGGGCCAGGCCGGGCTTTGCGTGCCGCTGGACAGCGTGGGCAGGCCGCGCGTGTTGCTCACCAGCGGATTGACGATGCTGTTGACGCCGCTGGGGATGGACGGGTTCACGCTGGTCTGGCCGATGGCGCCGCGCTCGCCCACGCGCGACCAGTCGATGCCGCTCTGGTAGCCCTCGCGCAGCTCGACCTCGACGATCTTGGCCTCCAGCATGACCTGGCGCTCCACCGCCACCCGCGTGGCCTTGAGCCAGGCCTCCACATGGCGCAGCTCCTCGGGCATGGCGCGCACGGCAACCGTGCCGGTCTGCGGGCTGGCGATGACGGTGCGGCCTTCGCCCGCGCCCACCAGCGCGCGCAGCGCAGCCGTGGTCTCGGCCCAGAAGTCGCCCGACACCTTGGTGGTGAGCTGGCTGCTCTCCTGGTGCAGCACGGTGTTGGTGCTGCCGCCGGTGGCGTTGGCCGTGCCGGCGCCGTTGTTGCTGCTGCCCATCGGCGCGGCGCCGGAGCTCACGCGCACCTCGCTGCGGCCGCTGCGCTGGTGGGCCAGCGCGTTGAGCGTGAACACGCGGGTCTGCAGCGTGGGCGGGAAGACGGTGATGCGGCGGCCGTCGATGGCGTAGTCGAAGCCGTAGACCTCGCGGATGGCGTCCAGCGACTCGCGCAGCGTGACGCCCTTGAGCGTGACCGACAGCGTGCCGCCCACGCCGGGGTGGACCAGCATGCTGTAGCGCGTGTCGCTGACCAGCGACAGAAACACGTCGCGCGCCTGCGCGCCGTTGACGATGAGGTCAAAGCGCGGCTCTGCCGGCAGCGCGGGCGGGGCGACGGCGACCGGCGGGGCCACGGCGACCGGCGGGGCCACGGGCGCGGAAGCCGCGGCGGGCGGCGTGGCCACGCGGGGCTGCGCCTGCAGTTCCTCGCGCAGCGCCTGGCTGGGCTGGGCCACGCGCAGCGGCTTGTCGGCACAGCCGGCCAGCGCGGCAAGGCAGGTGCCGAGCACCAGCAGGCGAGGGGTGGGAGCCTTCATGGCTGCTTCTCCTTGGATGTCTTGGCGGCCGGCGGCGGGCGCTTCTCGACG
>JBKBVY010000207.1:0-5756 GCA_046289335.1 Roseateles sp.
CAGGCACTGTCCTCGGTCCTCACTCAGTCCTTGGCGTAGATGTCCACGTCCTTGGTCTCGCGGACGAACAGCAGGCCGATGACCAGGCTCATCACGGCGATGACGATGGGGTACCACAGGCCGTGGTAGATGTTGCCGTTCTGGGCCACCATCGCGAAGGTGATGGAGGGCAGCATGCCGCCGAACCAGCCGTTGCCGATGTGGTACGGCAGGCTCATCGAGGTGTAGCGGATGCGGGTCGGGAACATCTCCACCAGCATGGCGGCGATGGGACCGTAGACCATGGTCACGTACAGCACCAGGATGAACAGGATGCCGATCACCATGGGCACGTTGGCCTTGGCCATGTCGGCCTTGGCCGGGTAGCCGGCGGCCTTCATCGCGTCGGCCAGTTCCTTCTTGAAGGCGGCAATGGCCTTGGTGGAGGCTTCGTCGAACTTGTGCTCGGTCAGCTTGCTGGCCGTCGGCACCGGGATCTCCTTGTCGCCCACCTTGACCACGGTCGGCGAACCGGCCGGGGCCTCGACGGTCTCGGAGCTGGCGGACGACTGGGCCAGCGCACGCTTGGCGATGTCGCAGGCGCTGGTGAAGTCCACCTCACGCGCCAGCGGGCTACCCTGGAAGGAGCAGCTGGCCATCTGCGTGCTCAGGATGACCTTGGAGGTTTCCTGGGCCTTGGCGAGGTCGGGGTTGGCCGCGTTGGTCAGCGCCTTGAACAACGGGAAGTAGGTCACCGCAGCCAGCAGCAGGCCGGCCATGATGATGGGCTTGCGGCCGATCTTGTCGGACAGCGTGCCGAAGATGACGAAGAACGGCGTGCCCAGGATCAGCGAGATCGCGACCCAGATGTTGGCGCTGGCGGCGTCCACCTTCAGCACCGAGGTCAGGAAGAACAGCGCGTAGAACTGGCCCGAGTACCAGACCACGCCCTGGCCGGCCACCAGGCCGAACAGCGCCAGCAGCACGATCTTCAGGTTCTTCCACTGGCCGAAGGACTCGGACAGCGGCGCCTTGGAGGTCTTGCCCTCGGCCTTCATCTTCTGGAAGGCCGGCGACTCGTTCATCGACAGGCGGATCCACACCGAGATGCCCAGCAGCAGGATGGACACGATGAAGGGAATGCGCCAGCCCCACTCACCGAACTCCTTCTCGCCCAGCGCGGTACGCGTGCCGAGAATGACCATCAGCGACAGGAACAGGCCCAGCGTCGCGGTGGTCTGGATCCACGACGTGTAGGCGCCGCGCTTGCCCTGCGGTGCGTGCTCGGCCACATAGGTGGCCGCGCCACCGTACTCACCGCCCAGTGCCAGGCCTTGCAGCAGGCGCAGGATGATGAGGATGACCGGGGCCGCCGCGCCGATGGTGGCGTAGGTGGGCAGGATGCCGACGATGAAGGTCGACAGGCCCATGATCAGGATGGTGACCAGGAAGGTGTACTTGCGGCCGATCATGTCGCCCAGCCGGCCGAACACCAGCGCGCCGAAGGGGCGCACGATGAAGCCGGCGGCGAAGGCCATCAGCGAGGCGATGAAGGCCGCCTGCGGGTCCAGGCCCGCGAAAAACTGCTTGGCGATGATGGCCGCCAGCGAACCGTAGAGATAGAAGTCGTACCACTCGAACACCGTGCCCAGCGAGGAGGCGAAGATGACCTTCTTCTCCTCCTTGGTCATCGGCGCCGCGGCGGATCCAGCTGCAGTTGCCATGAAAGTCTCCGTCTGTTGTCCGGCCGTCCCACGGCGGGACGTCCTTGCAGGCGGACTATTCACAGCGCCTCTGACCGTGTTCTGACGCCAGTCTGAATCGAGGCTGACAAACTCAGCAGCAACCCGGAGTTCGCATTTCTCAATGCGAGACTGGAAGCCCGTCGCGGGTAAGTCCCGAGTCGGTGGGTGAGCCCGGCTTGACGGTCAATGGCGACGCGTGATGCCGGGCCGCGGTCGCGCCGCGTCTTCCCAGGCGCCACTGCGGAACCACGGGTCGCCGTCCAGCGCCGCGCGCAGCATGGGCAAGGCATCCTGGCCCCAGAACAGCCGGCCCTCGCATTCGAGGGTGGGCACGCCGAACACGCCCAGCGCCAGCGCAGCCTCGGTCTCGCTGCGCAGGCGCTGCTTGACGGACTCGCCGGACGGGTCCTGCGCGGGCGCGAGGCGTTCGGTCAGTGTGGCCAGCCGGGCGGGGTCGTTGGCATCGGCGCCGCCCGCGCGCCAGACGTGGTGGAACAGCTGCTCCACCACCCAGCGCCCGGGCGTGTCGCCTGGCTGGCCCTCGGGCGCCGCGCAGGCCCAGGCCAGGCGCAGCAGCGGCAGCGGGTTGAAGGGATGCTGGGCCGGCGGGTCCAGCACCACGCCCTGCACATGCGCCAGCCACGCAACCTGGCGGAAGGTCCAGCGGCGCTTGGCCTCGATCTCGGCCGGCCCCTTCTGCCCCAGCGCCTGCAGCAGCGCGGCCAACAGGATGGGCCGGTAGACCACCTCCACGCTGTGCCCGGCCAGCGCCTCGGGCAAGGCCTCGAAGGCCAGCGCCGCATAGGGCGAGATGGGGTCGAAGTAGAAGGTCAGCTGCTTCATGCGGGCCTGTGCTGGGCAAGAGGCGGACCCAGCCACAGGCCGCGGCGCTGCAGCTCGGCCCGGCGGGCGGGCAGCTGGTCGAGGATGTCGCGCTGCCGGCTCTCGGGCGCGCCGCCCCAGCCGGCAATCTCGTCGATGCGCCGCGCACAGCCGCGACACCAGCCGCTGGCCGCGTCCATCACGCAGACGTTCACGCAAGGCGATGGGACGGTCATGACTGGACGACGTCGATGACGGGGGCGCCCGTGAGCCGCTCCAGCTCGGCCGGCGTCAGCTTGAACACGCCGTTGGGGTGGCCGGCCGCGGCCCAGATGACATCGAAGCGGAACAGCTCGCGGTCGATGAACAGCTGCGGCGGCGCGGTGCCGTCGGCCGGTGCGAAGCCGGTGGGCGACACGCCGCCGATGGAGAAGCCGGTGCGCGCCTTGACGAAGTCGGCATCGGCCCGGCCCAGCGCGCCAGCATGGGTCTTGAGCTTGGCCTCGTCCACACGCTTGTCACCGGAGGTGATGACCAGCACGGCCGAGTCGTCCGCCTTGCGGCGGAACACGACGGACTTGGCGATCTGGCCCAGCGTGACGCCCAGCGCATCGGCCGCCTCCTGGGCGGTGCGGGCGGCCACGTCCAGCCACAGCGGGCGGTGCGGATGGGCCAGCGCGGCGAGCGCGGCGCTGACGCGCTGGAAGCCTTCGGGTCGGGCGTTGAGGGAGGAATCGGGTTCAGCCATGGCCGCGATTGTGCGCGGCCGGGCGCTGCTCAGTCGCGGTCCTTGCCCCTTGCCGTGGCCTGGGCAGCGCCGGCCGACAGCACGGCGCCAGGGGCTGGGAGGGCGTTTCTCAGGCGGATTCCTTCGGCCCGCTGATCGTGTCAAGGCCTCCAGCTTGCATGGCCGCGGCCACGAGCGGCGTGAACAGCGGCACGGCCAGGCGCACCGGCGCCACGTCCAGCCGCACGTCCAGCACGCTGCAGTCCTCGCTGCCGGGCGGCCCGGCGCGCCAGCCGCTGAACGCAGGGCCGCGCTGCAGCCGGAACTCGAAGCCCAGGTCGGGCGCCAGCTCGCCGGCCGGCGGGCGGGCCCGGTAGGCCAGGCCGCCGACCTCGGACGCCGCGCCGTGCAGCAGCTGCAGCAGCGCGCTGCGCAGGCAGCCGTCCCCCAGCATGTCGAGGAAATAGCGCTCCGCCTGCGGGCCGGCCGACCCGTCGGTGGCGGGTGGCTGCGGGCTGGTCTCGCGCGTGCGGCCGGGGGCCGGCACGGTTTCGCCGGTCGCCAGGTCGTGGCGGTCGCCGCTGCCCAGCAGGCTCAGCCGTGCGCCGCGCAGGTTGAAGGCGGGCAGCGCCGCGTCCTGCGTGGCCGCCGCCAAGTCGACCAGCACCGCGCCGCTGCCGCCGATGACCTCCAGCCGCGTGCCGCGCACCACCACCGCCGCGTTCTCGTCCACCCCCAACCCGTAGCGGCAGCCCAGCGCCTGCAGCGCCGGCAACAGGCGGCCGATACGGCCGCGCTTGAGGAAATGCTGGTCCACCAGCAGCCCCGCGTCGACGAAGCCCAGGCCGAGGTCGTACTCCTGGCCTGCCCGCCACTGGCCCTTGAGCACGGCGAGGTTGTCCATCGCGTCGCGGAACATCATGCGGCTCATGACCGCCGCACCGGCGCTGGTGCCCGCCACGACGCCGCCGGCCGCGAACACCGCGCGGATGGCGTCCAGCAGGGGCGTCGCGCGCCCGCCGGGCTGCAGCGTGTCGACGATGTACTCCTGCGCACCGCCCGAGAAGAACACCGCCTGCGCCGACGCCACGCGGGCGATCAGCGCCGGGTCGTGCAGCGCGGCCCGCAGGTCGTGCCCCGCCAGATGCGGCGCCACGGGCACCACCTCGGCCCGCGCGCCACAGCGCTGCAGCGCGTGCACGATCTGGGCCGCGACGCGCTCCGGCTCGTAGGCCGCCGTCGGGAACACGGCCACCCGGGCGCCCGCACCGCCGGCCTCGTCGACGACGCGCTGCCAGACCACGTCGCTGTCGGCCTTCAGCGCGCCGCCGATGATGATGGCGGTGCCGGACGAAACGGACATGGGCACCCGGCCCGGCTACGCGCCTGAGGCGCGCCGCGTGGAGGCGGAGGCAGGCGGCGCCGGCGCGATGGCGGCTGGCGCGGCGGTGGCAGCGGAGCCGGCCGGCGGCGTCCAGCCGCTGTAGAGCGGCATGGGCAGGCGTACCGGCATGATGTCCAGGTAGAGGTTGGTCACCGTGAACTGCTCGCCGCCGAACTCCTCGGTGCTCCAGCCCATGGAGTCGGAACCCTTGTACAGCCGGAACAGGAAGCCCAGCTCGGCCAGCGGGTCGTTGGCGCGCGGCAGCACGTCGAAGGCCAGGCCCTTGACCTCGCTGCGCACGCTGTCGATCAGCCGGCTCATCGCATTGGAGATGGTCGAGTCGCCCAGCATGTCGAGGTGGAAGACGTCATCCGTGTAGTAGGGCTTGAAATTGGGCGATTCGGCGTCGTGCACATCGCCGCGCAGCTTGGGCGCAGACGGCGTGGTCGAGCGCGCGCGCAGGTGGTAGCGGTCGCCATGCTCCAGGTAGGACAGTCGCGCGCCCTGCACGTTGAACGCGCCCAGGCTGGCGTCGTGCTGCGCCTCGGTGAGGTCCACGACCAGGCAGCCGCGGTCGCCGATGACCTCGATCTCGTCGCCGCGGATGATGGCCGCGGTGTTCTCGTCCACGCCCAAGCCCAGCTTGTAGCCCTTGGCCATCATCACCGGGATCATGCGGCCGAAGCGGCCGCGCTTCAGGAAGTGCTGGTCCACGAACAGATGCGGGCCCACGAAGCCCAGGCCGCGGTCGACCTGGCGGCCGTCCGCGAAGCGGCCCTTCAGCACGTTGATGACGCTGGGCGCGTCGCGGAACATGATGGTGCTCATGATGGCTGCGCCGGCCGAGGTGCCGGCCACCACGCCGCCCTTGCGATAGACGTCCCAGATGGCCTCCAGCATGGGCGTGCTCTGGCCGCCGGGCTGCAGCACGTCGACGATGCGCTCCTGCAGCCCGCCGGTGAAGAACACGCCGCGCGCGGCCTTGACCTTGGCGATCAGCGCGGGGTCGCGCACGACCTTGTTCAGGTCCACCCACGAGAACTTGGGCGCCACCGGCAGAGCCTCGGCCACCGCGCCGCGGCGCTGCAGCAGGTCCACC
>JBKBVY010000020.1:0-24977 GCA_046289335.1 Roseateles sp.
TCGTGCCGCAGCTGCCGCTGCCGCCCAGGCTGAGGTTGAGCACCTTGGCCTTGTTGGCATTGACCGGCAGGCCCGGCACGGCGATGCCGGCCGCCCAGCGCATGCCGGCCATGATGTCGCTGTCCCAGCCGCCACACTTGCCCAGCACGCGTACGGGCAGGATGCGCAGCCCCCAGCCCACGCCGGCCATGCCGCTGCCGTTGTTGCTGGCCGCAGCAATCAGGCCGGACACGCGCGTGCCGTGCCAGGAGCTGTTGCTGATGTCGGCGCTGGTGCAGCCGCTGCCCAGCGTGCCGGCGTTGACGTCGGCCTGGGTGACCCAGTCGCCCGGGTCGGACGGGTCGGCGTCGTGCCCATCGCCGTCGTTGGCCACGGCGGTGGACTGGGCTCCGGGGCTGCCGAAGCCGATCATGTCGTAGCCCGCCACCAGCTTGCCGGCCAGGTCGGGGTGGTCCAGCCGCACGCCCGTGTCCAGCACCGCGACGATGACGCTGGCCGCGCCAGTCGTGATGTCCCAGGCGGCCGGCGCATTGATGCTGGACACCACCGCCGGGTTGGTGATGCTGCCCGGCGCCTTCAGATACCACTGGTCGATGACGCGGTTCTGGATGCCGCCCGACGTGGTCTCGGCATTGACGGTCGCGCCGCCGAACAGCGGGTCGTTGGGCAGCGTGGCCATGTGCTTGCGGCGGCCGTCCACGGCCACCAGCTCCACCTCGGGGTCGGCGGCCAGCTGGCGCGCTAGCTGGGCCGACGAGACGCCCTGCGCCATCACCACATGGGTGCGCTCGTCCAAGCTCAGCCCGGCCTGCAGCGCCCGGCCGGCGCGCAGGCCCAGCGCGGTGGCGCGCGTCTGCGCCACCTCGTGGGCCTCGGCCCGCGTCGCGCGTGCGCTGAGCGCCTTGGCGCGCACGCTGTCGGCCTGCGGCTTGAAGCGCACGATGAGCCGGGCCTCGGCATCGGCCTGCGCCCAGGCGGGCACGGCGGGCAGCAGGGCGGCAAGGGCAAGCAGCAGGGCGCGCGACGACTTCATGGCGACACGGGAGAACCGGGATGCGAGCCAGTTTAGGCGTGGCCTCCCGGCGCCACCCCCAACTATTGCCGCCGGCGCGACGTGGGCTTGTTTCCGGGTGTCAGCGCGCGGCGCGGTTGGCGGCCAGCGAGCGCTCCTGGTCGGCCTTGCGGTCGGCCGCCACCTGGACGGCATGCGGCCGCTCGCCGATCAGCTTGGCATAGGGCTTCCAGTCCACGCCGCCGGCGGCCAGCAGGTCTTCGCCGTAGATGGCCTTGGTGGCCATGGCCACCAGCGGCAGGCTGACCCAGCCGGCACAGTCGGCCAGCGTGAACTGGTCGCCGGCCAGATAGGGGCCGAACTTGGCCAGCCGCTTGAAGGCCGCGATGTTGGCCGGCAGCACGCGCGCCACGCGCTGCTTGGTGCCGTCGCTGACCTGCCCGCCGAAGAAGGCTTGCGGGTACAGCTCGCGCGCGACCAGCTCCAGGTGCAGCTCCACGTAGGTGATGAGCTCGCGCACCTTGGCGGCCTGGTAGGGGTCGGCCGGCAGCAGCCGCGGCGTGTCGGGGTAGGCCGCCTCCAGGTACTCGACGATGGCCTGGCTCTCGCACAGCGGGCCTTGCGGCGTCTTGATGAAGGGCACCTTGCCCAGTGGCGTGCAGCTCAGCACGGCCTCGTCGTGGGAATGCGTCTTCACGTATTCCTCGGTGAAGGGAATGCCCTTCTCCAGCAAGGCCAGCTTGACCTTGTTGTAGTAGTTGGACAGCGGAATGCCGCAAAGCGTGATCATGGAGGTCTCCTTCAGCGAGCGCGCAGTCTAGGCAGATCGGCAAAAGCCCCTTGCCGCGCGCGTGACATCAGCGGCTCACCAGCACGATGCCCGCCGCCAGCGCCACCAGCGCGGCCACCAGCCGCGCGCTGATGCCCTCGCCCAGCAGCAGCGCGCCGGCCAGCAGCCCGAACAGCGGCGTGCTCAGCGTGAACACGGCCAGCTTGGTGGCCGCGTAATGGCGCATGAGCCAGAACCAGGCCAGGTAGCTGGCGAAGGACACGATGACCGCCTGGAAGCCGAACAGGCCCAGCAGCCGCGGCGACCACTGCGCCGGCAGCGGCTCGCCCGCCGCCATAGCCGCCGCGCACAGCGCCAGCGCCGACACGCCCAGCTGGTACAGCAGCGTCTTCTCCGCCGCCACCGCGGCCAGCCGGGTGCCGCGGATGGCCAGCGTCGTGCCGCCCCACAGCACGGCGGCGGCCACGCCCAGCGCGTCGCCCCACCACTGCCTGGGGCTGTGCGGCGCCGAGAAGCCCTCGGCAAACGCATAGGCCACCGCGCCGAAGGCCAGCACCAGGCCGGCCCATTGCCGCGCCAACAGCGTCTCGCCGCGCGCGATGAAGGGCATGCCCAGCGCGACGACGAAGGGCGACAGGTAGATGAACACCACCATGCGCGACGCGCTGGTGTACTGCAGGCCCACGAAGATGCAGGCGAACTCGGCCGCGAACAGCAGGCCGGCCAGCAGCCCGCCGCTCCCGCTGCCGTCGCGCTCGAACAGCCGGATGCCGCGCGCCGCCGACCAGGCCCACACCAGCAGCCCGGCCACCACCGAGCGCAGCCCCGCCTGCCACAGCGGCGCGATCTCGGTCAGCGCCGCCTTGGCCGCCACCTGGTTGATGCCCCACAGCGCGCAGCACAGCAGCAGGGCGACGGCACGGGCGTCGAGATGGGGCTGTCGGGTCATGGCCCCTATGCTGCCAGCATGCTTGACGTGATCCTCATCGGCGGCGGCGTGATGGGCGCCGCGACCGCCTGCTTCCTGGCCCGCGACCATGGCGCCCGCGTGACCGTCGTGGAGCGCGACCCCAGCTACGCGCAGGCCTCCAGTTCGCTGTCGCTGAGCTCCATCCGCCAGCAGTTCTCGCAGCCGGTCAACATCGGCCTGTCGCGCTGGAGCCTGGACTTCCTGCGCCGTGCGGCCGACGAGCTGGCCGTGGCCGACGACCGGCCCGCGCTGGGCCTGGTGGAGCCGGGCTACCTCTACCTCGCGACGCCGGCCGGCGCGGACACGCTGCGCGGCCTGCATGCGCTGCAACGCGCCGAGGGCGTGGACGCGGCGCTGCTGACGCCGGCCGAACTGGCGGCGCGCTTCCCCTGGCTGGCGGTGGACGACCTGGCGCTGGGCTCGCTGGGCCTCAGCGGCGAGGGCTGGTTCGACGGCCCGGCGCTGCACCGCGCGTTCCGCCGCAAGGCGCAGGCCTGCGGCGCGCGCTTCGTCACCGGCGACGCCATCGGCTTCGACACGCAGGGCGACCGCGTCGGCGCCATGCGCTGCGCCGACGGCTCACGCGTGCCGGGCGATGCGTTCGTCATCACCGCCGGCGCCTGGAGCGCGCCGCTGGGCGCCGCGCTGGGCTTGGCGCTGCCGGTGCATGCGAAGAAGCGCGACGTGTTCGTGCTGGAGACGCCGGCCACCCTGCCCGGCTGCCCGCTGGTCATCGACCCCAGCGGCTTCTGGTTCCGCACCGAGGGCGCGCTGATCCTGGCCGGCGGCCCGCCGCGCGGCGACGATGTGGACGACGCGCCGCTGCACACCATCGACCATGGCCTGTTCGACGAGTTGCTCTGGCCCGTGCTGGCCGCGCGCGTGCCGGCGCTGGAGGCGCTGCGCGTGCGCTCGGCCTGGGCCGGCTACTACGAAATGAATGCCTTCGACCACAACGGCCTGGCTGGCCGGCTGCCGGGCTGGGCCAATGCCTTCACGGCCTGCGGCTTCTCCGGCCACGGCATGCAGCAGGCGCCGGCCGTGGGCCATTCGATGGCAAGGCTGGTGGCCGGACTGGACGCACCGCTGATCGAAGCGCTGACGCCACAGCGGCTGCTGGACGGGCGGCCGCTGACCGAGGCCAACGTGATCTGAGGCAGCCGCTTCAGCGGTTGCGCACGCGCTTCTTGGCGGGCGGCTCGCTGCGCACATAGCGCGTCGCCGTCAGCTTGTCCGACACGGCCGTGGTCTTGTTGTCCACATAGCCGCGTGCGCGCAGCTCCAGCCGCACGTCGGCGTCCGACGGCACGGCGCCCGGGCCCTTGGGGTGCACCACCCAGACGGTCTTGCAGATCATGTCGGCGTGGAAGTCGGCCATGCGCACCAGCTCGTCGGCCTTGCTGAGCACCGCCACCAGCATGCGCGCCTCGCGCATATTGGTGGTGATGCCGCCGGCCAGCGCCTCGGCCAGCGCCGGGTCCAGCGGGCCCACGGTGGGGCCGATCAGCAGCGCCGGGTTGGCGGCGCTGACGCCCAGCTTGGCGGCCAGCGTGGGCGGCGGGGTCTGCAGCTTCTTCAGCCACTTGGCCGCTTCGGGCTCGCCCAGCTGCAGCGTGACGGCCTCGTCGCCGGCCTGGAAGCGCAGCGCGCCGCCGTCCTCCACGCGCAGGTCTTGCAGCGCGGCGATGTCCCACTTGCGCTTCAACTCGCCGCGCAGCACGACGGTGGTCGATTCGAGCAGGGCCGTGACGTCGGCGGATTGATCGCCGACGCGGGCGGTACAGCGGGCTTCACGTCCCATGGCTGGTCCTCGGAGGTCTGGAGAAGCGCCGCATTGTCAGCCCCCAGGCCAGCAGGCCGGCGACGGCGCCGCTCAGATGGGCCCAGGGCGCGACCGCGAAGTCGAAGCCCGCCGTGGCCCGCAGCACCGGCCCCCAGGGCTGCTCCAGCGCCAGCTTGAGCGCCAGGCCCGCCACGATGGCCGCGCCGACGAACCGCTCGCGGCCGCCGCGCGCCAGCAGCGCCAGCGCCGCGATGACGGCCAGTGCATGCAGCTCACCCGACAGGCCGGCATAGCGCTGCAGCTCCGGCCGCAGCAGCAGGCCGGCCTGGGTCAGCGGCAGCGCCACGAGGCCGGCCAGCGCCTCGCGCCGCCCCAGGCCCGCGCGCCAGCCCAGCAGCGCCAGCACCGCGCAGCCGGCCAGGTTGGCAGCCAGGTGCAGCGGGGTCCAGTGCGCAAAGGCGGCGCTGACGAAGCGCCAGGGCTGCTGCCCCGCCAGAGCCGGCTGCCAGATCAGCGCCTCCAGCGGCGCCAGGCGCGCCAGCAGGCTGGCCAGCGCGGCCAGGCCCAGGGCCAGCAGCCAGGCGCGACGATCGTCGGGGGGCGGGGTCATCCGGGCAGTGTGCCGGTTTCCGCAGGGCTCCCCGCGAATCGGGGGGCGGGCGCCGAGCCTTGCCGGCGCGTCACGCGGCGTAAGCCTCCTGGGAGGGCCTGCCTCCGCCACTCGAACAAGGACGCCTCATGCTTGCATCATCCCTTTTGCGCCGTCGCCTGCTGCCCGGCCTGCTGGCCGCCGGCTTGGCCACCGCCAGCCAAGCCGCGCTGTTGCTCACCGACGGCAGCGGCCGCCTGCTGGGCGCCAGCGGCGTCGTCGTGGCCGGCACGGCCTACGACGTGCAGTTCCGCGACGGCAGCTGCGCCGCGCTGTTCAACGGCTGCGACACGGCCGACGACTTCCTGTTCAACACCCAGGCCAAGGCCGCCGCGGCGTCCACGGCGCTGCGCGACCAGGTGTTCGAGGCCTTCAGCACCTACGACCTCGCCCCCGAGCTGACGCGCGGCTGCGAGGCCGCCGCCTTCTACAGCGCCTACTGGGGCCAGACCATGGCCACCTGCTGGGTGCTGACGCCCATCTACACGACCGCCGACGCCATGGTCGGCGCCATGCAGGTGGTGAACGACAGGCGCGACTTCATGGACTTGGTCAACAGCGGCGGCAATCTGGTGCTGGGCCGCCACCAGGACATCTCCAGCCAGGTGCGCAACAGCTACGTGGACTGGTACACGACCTGGGCCGTCTGGCAGCAGGCCGGCGCGGCGCCGGCAACACAGGCGCTGCCCGAACCCGGCAGCCTGGCGCTCGCCGCCACGGCGCTGGCGCTGCTGTTGCGGCGGCGCCGCCGGGCCTGACCTCAGGCCGGGCCGAACACGGCCCGCCACAACGCCCGCACGGCCTCGCGGTGGGCGGCCAGCGGCGCGGCGGCCGCGGCATCCAGGGCGGTGGACTGCTCGTCCAGCCGCGCCCGGTGCTGCACGCGACGCAGCTCGCGGTAAGCGTCGGCCGCCGCCACGCCCACGCCGGCCGGCAGCAGGCCGGCGGCCTCCGCCATGCGCAGCAGCGCGATGTTGCCCAAGTCGTCCTGCAGCTGCGGCTGGGTGGCCGCGTGCGCGAGCACGAGGAACTGCACGGCGAACTCGGCGTCCATCATGCCGCCCTCGCTGTGCTTCACGTCGAACAAGTCCTCGCGCACCGGGCGGGCGGCGCGCACCTTCTTGCGCATGGCCTGCACCTCACGCCGCAGCGCGTCCACGTCCCGCGGCGCCGTCAGCACCTGGCGGCGCACGGCCTCGCAGCGCGCCGCCAGCTCGGGATGGCCGGCGCAGAAGCGCGCCCGCGTGATGGCCTGGTGCTCCCAGGTCCAGGCGGTGTTGCTGCCGCGGCCGGTCTGGTAGGCCTCGAAATGGGCCAGCGACGTGACCAGCAGCCCCGAGTTGCCGTTGGGCCGCAGCGCGGTGTCGATGTCGAACAGCTCGCCGGCCGAGGTGCGCAGCGTCAGCCAGGTGATGAGGCGGCGCACGAAGGCGCCATAGATCTCGCTGGCGTTCTCGTCCTCGTCGTCGAAGACGAACACCACGTCCAGGTCGCCGCCGTAGCCCAGCTCCTTGCCGCCCAGCTTGCCGTACGCGATGACGGCCAGGCGGGGCTGGTCGCGGTGGGCCTTGTTGAAGCGGGCCCAGGCCCACTGGATGGCGATCTGCAGCACCGCGTCGGCCAGCAGGCTGAGGTCGTCGGCCACCTGCTCCACGGTGATGCGGCCCTCCACGTCGCGCACCAGCGTGCGGAAGACCTCGGCATGGTGGGCGCGGCGCAAGGTGTCCAGCAGCGCCTCCTCGTCGGCCTCGCCGCTGCGCGCCCAGCCGCGCTCGCGCTCGCGCAGGTCGGCCAGGAAGGCGTCGCGGTCGAAGCGGGCGTTCAGCAGCAGCGGGTCGGCCAGCTCGTCGATGACGCCGGGGTGCTGCATCAGGTAGCGCATGGGCCAGCGCGCCAGGCCCAGCAGGCGCAGCAGCCGCTGCTGCACGGCCGGGCGCTCCACCAGCAGCGCCAGATAGCTCTCGCGGCGCAGCAGCGGGCCCACCCAGTCGACGAAGCGCACGGCGGCGTCCAGCGAGCATTCCTCGGCCGCCACGGCCTGGGCGGCGCGCTGGAACAGCTTGGCCAGGCGCTGGCGCGACTCCTCGCGCAGACCCTGCACGCGCGGCGTGTCGGCCAGCGCGCGCACCGCCGCGGCCAGCGGCTCGGGCAGGCCTTGCAGAAACTCCTCGCCGTCCACCGCCGGCTTCGGCCCGCCGCACTGGCCGCCCTTGCAGCCGCCCGGCGGCTTGCCGCCCTCGTGCAGCAGCGCGTCGAACTCGGTGGCCACCAGCTCGCGCACCTCGCCCAGCTGCTCGAACAGCTCGCAGGTCTCGCGGCTGCACTTCAGCCCCAGCGACGCCGCGATCCAGGCCAGGTCGGCATCGCCCTGCGGCAGGCAGTGGGTCTGCTGGTCGTCCAGGAACTGGATGCGGTGCTCCACGCGGCGCAGGAAGACATAGGCCTCGCGCAGCTTGGCGGCCGTCTCCGGCTTCATCAGCCCGCGCTCGGCCACGCGGCCCAGCGCCTTCACCGTGGAGCGGGTGCGCAGCTCGGGGAACTGCCCGCCGCGCACCACCTGCAGCAGCTGCACGATGAACTCGATCTCGCGGATGCCGCCCCTCGACAGCTTCACGTCGTTGGCCCGCTCGGGCCGGCCGGCGGCGCGGGCCTTGGCCTCGCTGCGGATCTTGCCGTGCAGCTGGCGCAGGCCCTCGAACACGCCGTAGTCCAGGTAGCGGCGGTAGACGAAGGGCGTGACCAGGTCGCGCAGCGCCAGCGTGCGCGCATCGCCCGGCGCGCCCGGGCCGCTCAGCGGCGCGACGACGCGGCTCTTCAGCCACGCAAAGCGCTCCCACTCGCGGCCCTGCACGAGGAAGTAATCCTCCAGCATGGCCAGGCTGACCACCGGCGGGCCGCTCTTGCCGTTGGGCCGCAGCGCCAGGTCCACACGGAACACCTGGCCGTCGTCGGTGACGTCGCCGATCAGCGCGTACAGCTTCTTGGCGACGCTGGAGAAATACTCGTGCGCGCTGACCGGCCGCGGGCCGTGGGTCTCGCCGTCTTCCTCGTAGACGTAGATCAGGTCGATGTCGGACGACACGTTGAGCTCGCGGGCGCCCAGCTTGCCCATGCCGATGACCCAGAACGCGATGTCGCCACCGGCCGCCGTGCGCGGCGCGCCGTGGATCTCGTCCAGCTCGGCACGGGCCGCGGTGAGCGCCCGGTCCAGCGTGACCTCGGCCAGGTGCGTCATTGCCAGCGTGACATGCTCCACCGGCGCAGCCTGCTCGACGTCCAGCACCGCCAGCCGCTCCAGCACCAGGTGGCGGGCCACGCGCAGGCTGCTGGCCAGCGGGCGGCTGCCCAGCAAGGTGTCGATCAGCGCGCCGATGACGGCGCGGTCCGGCAGGCCCGGCGGCAGCAGCGGCAGCTCGGCCGCATAGCGGCGGCGGACCCGCTGCACATAGCGGCTGTGCTCAGCAATAACGGGAAACAGTGTGCTCATGACCCTGTGCTAGATTGCCTGCCGGCCGGTTACCACGTGCCCCCAGAGACACCGTGTCTGACTTCTTCTCGGCCGCCCTCCACCACTGCTCCCGCGCCACCCGCTGGCCCCTGCGCCTGTGCTGGCGGGCGCTGCGCTGGGCGCTGCTGGTGCTGGCGCTGCTGTGGGCACTGGCGGCGGTGGCTTGGGGCGTGTTGCACTGGGGCATTCTCCCGCACGCCAACGACTGGCGCCCCTGGCTGGAGAAGGAAGCCTCAAAGGCGCTGGGGGTAGAGCTGCGCATTGGCAGCATCGCCGTCGAATCCGGCGGCTGGATGCCGCGCATGGAGCTGGGCGACGTGCAGGTGCTGGACCCGTCGGGCCGGCCGGCGCTGCGGCTGCCGCGCGTGGCGGCGGTGCTGTCGGCGCAGTCGCTGGTGGTGCTGGAGCCGCGCTTCTCGCAGCTGCTGGTGGACCGGCCCGAGCTGGTCATCCGCCGCGACGCGCAGGGCCGCATCTTCATCGCCGGCATGGACCTGGACGCCGCCAGCGCCACCGACGCCGGTGCCACCGACGCCGCGCTGGACTGGCTGTTCAGCCAGCCCGAGCTGGCCATCGTGGCCGGGCGCGTGCGCTGGGTGGACGAGAAGCGCGCCGACGCCCGGCCGCTGGAGCTGGCCGACCTGAACTTCGTCATGCGCAACGGCCTGCGCCGCCACCTGCTGCGGCTGGACGCCACGCCACCGGCCGACTGGGGCCAGCGCTTCACGCTGCGCGGCCAGTTCACGCAGCGCCTGCTCAAGCGCCCCGGCGAGTTCCACCACTGGAGCGGCCAGCTCTATGCCGAGCTGCCGCGCGCCGACCTGCGCCAGCTGCGCCGCCATGTGGACCTGCCCTTCCAGCTCAGCGAGGGCGACGGCGCCGTGCGCGCCTGGGCGGACATCCGCGACGGCCAGCCCACCGGCGCCACGCTGGACCTGGCGCTGCGCGCCGTGCGGCTCAAGCTGCTGGACGGCGCGCCCGAGCTGGACCTGGACCACATCGAGGGCCGGCTGGACCTGGCGCGCGCCAAGGACCGGCTCAGCCTGCAGGCCCGCCAGCTGGGCTTCGTCAGTGCGGACCCCAATGGCAGTGGCGTCGTCTGGCCGCGCTCGGACTGGGGCGTCAGCCTGCAGCTGGGCAAGAACCAGGACGGCGGGGAGACGGTGCTGGGCGGCGAGGTCAATGCCCAGCGGCTGGACTTCGCGCTGATGGCCCAGATCGCGCAGCGCCTGCCGCTGGGCGAGCGCGCCCATCAGCTGCTGGCCGAGCTGGAACCGCGCGGCGTGCTGACCGCGCTGGACGGCCGCTGGCAGGGCGCGCTGGACGCGCCGCGCAGCTACCGCGTGAAGGCGCAGCTGGACGGCCTGGCCGTGGCGGCCAAGCCCGGCGAGGACGGCCACCTGGGCCGGCCGGGCCTCGCCGGCGCCAGCCTGGCGCTGGACGCCAGCGAGCACGGCGGCAGCGCCCGGCTGGCGGTGCAGGACGGCGACGTGACGCTGCCCGGCCTGTTCGAGGACCCGCGCCTGCCCATCACCCGGCTGACCACCCAGCTGCAATGGCAGCTGCCCGAGGCCAAGGGCCGCACGCCCGGCACGGTGGAGGTGCGGCTGCGCGACCTGCAGCTGCAGACGCCCGACCTCAGCGGCGAGTTCGATGCCGTCTGGCGCCGCCCCGAGGGCGCGGCGACGCCGGGCTTCCTGGACTTGAGCGGCCGCGCCCAGCGCATGGACGCCACCCGCGTGGCCCGCTACATCCCGCTGCGCCTGCCCGCCACGCGCAGCTACCTGAGTCGCGCGCTGCTGGCCGGCGAGGCGCGCGGCATCAGCGTGCGGCTCAAGGGCGAGCTGGCCGAGTTCCCGTTCGACGCGCCCCGCAGCAACGGCCAGTTCCGCGTGGCGCTGCAGGCGCGCGGCGTCACGCTGGCCTATGTGCCGCACAGCGAGGTGGGCACGAACTGGCCGGTCATGGAGGGCGTAGATGCCGAGCTGGTGTTCGAGCGCGCCGGCATGCAGATCCGCAACGGCCGGGCGCGCGTGCAGGGCTACGAACTGGGCGGCGTGAACGGCGGCATTGCCGACATGCACCATGCCCGCGTGCTGGCGCTGGAAGGCACGGGTCGCGGCAGCGGGACTGAGCTGCTGGGCTTCGTGCGCCAGTCGCCGCTGGACGAGTGGCTGGGCCATGCGCTCAGCGCCACCAGCGCGCAGGGCCCGGTGGGCCTGAAGCTGGGCCTGGCCATCCCGCTGGACGACACGGCCCAGACCACGCTCAAGGGCCAGCTGCAGCTGGGCGGCGTGGACCTGCGGCTGCGCCCCGAGCTGCCGCCGCTGGGCGGCGTGCGCGGCCGCATCGACTTCGACCGCAAAGGCCTGCAGCTGGCCGGCGTGACGGCCCGGCTGCTGGGCGGCGACGCCGGCCTGGAAGGCGGCACGCAGCCGAACGGCAGCCTGCGCTTTGCCGTGCAAGGCCAGGCCACCGCCGACGGCCTGCGCCGCGCCACCGAGCTGGGCGCCGTCGCCCGGCTGGCCCAGGCCGCCAGCGGCCAGGCGGCCTACCGCTTCCAGCTGGCCGTGGGCAAGGAAGGCCAGACCGAGCTCAGCGTGACCAGCAACCTGCAAGGCCTGGCGCTGGACCTGCCCGCGCCGGCGCGCAAGGAGGCCGAGGCGGTGCTGCCGTTGCGGCTGCTGATGTCGCCCACCGGCGCCGGCCGCGACGAGCTGCGGCTGGAAGTGGGCGCCGGCGGCACCCCGCTGCTGCAGGCGCAGGTGCAGCGCGACCTGTCCGGCCCCAGCCCGCAGCTGCTGCGCGCCGCGCTGGCCGTGCAGGACCGGCTGCCCACGCTGCCGGCCAGCGGCGTGCTGCTGCAGGCCAACGTCGCCAGCCTGGACCTGGACGCCTGGCAGCAGCGCCTGGCCGCGCTGGCCGGCGGCGGCGCGGACGGCGCCGCCGAGGCCTGGCTGCCCAGCCGCATCGGCCTGCGCAGCCAGGCGCTGAAGGTGTTCGACCGCCAGATGGGCCGGGTGTCGGCGGCGGTGGTGCGCGAAGGCGCGCACTGGCAGCTGGATGTGGACGCCGAGCAACTCAGCGGCCGCATCGAGCTCAAGGGCGTCAACCTGGGCGGCAAGGGCAGCCAGATCGCCGCCGTGCAGGCGCGGCTGGGCCGGCTGTCGCTGCCGCGCTCCGAGGCCGAGACGGTCAGCGAGCTGATCGACCCGGCCAAGGCCGGCGACGGCGGCAACCCGCTGCCGTCGCTGGACATCGCGGTGGAGGACTTCGAGCTGCGCGGCAAGCGGCTGGGCCGCCTGGAGGTGCTGGCCCAGGCGCCGGCCGCCGCGCGCGACTGGAAGCTGGACAAGCTGCAGCTCAGCTCGCCCGACGCGACGCTGAACGCCAGCGGCCGCTGGGGCGAGGCCCCCTCGGGCCGGCGCCGCACCCAGCTGGACTGGACGCTGGACATCGCCGACGCCGGCAAGCTGCTGCAGCGCCTGGGCCAGGGCGAGGTCTTGCGCGGCGGCAAGGGCCAGCTGGCGGGCCAGGTGGGCTGGGACGGCTCGCCGCTGGCGCCGCACTACCCCAGCATGGCCGGCGCGCTCAACATCCAGCTGGACACCGGCACCTTCCTGAAGGCCGAGCCCGGCGTGGGCCGGCTGCTGGGCGTGCTGAGCCTGCAGTCGCTGCCACGCCGCTTCCTGCTGGACTTCCGCGACGTGTTCGCCGAGGGCTTCACCTTCGACGGCGTGACCGGCGACGTGAAGATCGCCGCCGGCATCGCGAAGAGCGACAACATCCGCATCCGCGGCCTGCAAGCCGCCGTGCTGGTGGAAGGCAGCACCGACCTGGCCGCCGAGACGCAGTCGCTGCGCGTGGTGGTGGTGCCCGAGGTGTCGGCCGGCGGCGCCTCGCTGGCCTATGCGGCCATCAACCCGGCCATCGCGCTGGGCGCCTTCCTGGCCCAGCTCATCCTGAGCCGGCCGGTGGCCGCGGCCAACACGCGCGAGTTCCACATCACCGGCCGCTGGGACGACCCCAAGGTCGAGAAGGTGGACAAGGTCGAGGCGCCCGCCCCGCGCGCGGCCAGCGCGGCCAGCACGCCCTGAGCGGCCGGCATCACGCTACAGCGGCTGCAGCGGCAGGCGCAGCCCCGTGTAGCCGCGCAGTTCGGCCAGCGCGGCCTTCAGCCCGGGCTCGGCCATGAACAGCGCGTCGAAGCTGCCGTCGGCCGCCGCCAGCGCCAGGCCGCGCTGCAGCCGCTCGGCCAGTGCCGGCCGGCTGCGCGTGACGAAGAAGTACAGCGGCTGCCGGTACTGCAGCGCCAGCCCCGGCAGCTCGGCGAAGCCGTCGTCGGCAAACCGCACCAGCTCGCCGGCCAGCTCCTCGCGGGTGCGCGGGATGAAGTCGAACCGGCCGGCCTTGAGCATGCGGAACAGCAGCTCGAACTTGGGCGTGGTCTCGACGTGAAAGCCGTTGGCGCGCAGGATCTGCGCGTCGCTCCAGTAGGTGCCCGCGCCGGCGCGCCAGCCCCGCAGCGCCTCCAGCGTGCGCACCTGGCGCAGCGCCGGCACGTCGGCAGCGCGCACGAGCAGGAAGCGCAACTCGTTGGTGCCCTTGAGCAGGTTGAAGCGCACCGGCAGCGCCTGCGCCTCGCGCTCCGGCGTGGTGGTGCTCCACAGCAGATCCAGCTGGCCGTCCTGCAGCATCTGGCGCAGCCGCTCGCGCGGCAGCCCCGGCACGGCATGGACCACCTCCGGCAGCGGCTCGCCGTCGGCGGTCTTGGCCAGGGCCAGCTTCAGCAGCTCGACGAAGTAGCGGCCGTGCGCGCTGTAGGCATCCGGGTGGGGCAGGCGCAGCGGCTGCGGCCGCTCGGCGGCGCGCGCCGTCGGCAGCGCGGCGACCAGCGGCAGGCCCAGCAGTCGGCGCCGGAGCGGGGAATGGGCGGACATGGCGGGACGATT
Organism: Roseateles sp.; assembly: GCA_046289335.1. Lineage (GTDB taxonomy): Bacteria > Pseudomonadota > Gammaproteobacteria > Burkholderiales > Burkholderiaceae_C > Pelomonas. The sequence goes on from JBKBVY010000020.1 coordinate 13,665, forward strand.
CTCGGGCCCGCTGCCCGGGCGCGCCGTGACATCCTTCGCGGTGCCGGCGCTAGCATGCCGGCATGAAGATCGCCGCCTGCCAGATGGTCTCCGGCCCCGACGTGGCCGCCAACCTCGCCGCCGCGCGCCGGCTGCTGGAAGCCGCCGCTGCCCAGGGCGCCCGGCTTGCCGCGCTGCCCGAGTATTTCTGCCTGATGGGCCAGCACGACAGCGACAAGCTGGCCGTGGCCGAGACCCCGGGCCAAGGCCCCATCCAGGCCATGCTGGCCCAGGCCGCGCGCGAGCTGGGGCTGTGGGTCATCGGCGGCACGCTGCCGATGAAATCGACGACGGGCCGCCCCCGAGTCGATTTGCCCCCCTCGGGGGGAGGCGCCGGCGAGCCGGCGCCTGGGGGCTCCATTTCTGCGGAACAGCCCGACCGGGTGCGCAACACCACGCTGGTGTTCTCGCCGGCGGGCGAGGTCGTGGCGCGCTACGACAAGATCCATCTGTTCGCCTACGACAACGGCCGCGAGAGCTACGACGAGGCACGCGTGCTGGAAGCCGGCTCGCAGCCCACCGTGTTCGATGCCGACACGGTCCGCACGGGCCTGTCGGTCTGCTATGACCTGCGCTTCCCCGAGCTGTTCCGCCGCTACGCCCCCTGCGACCTGATCGCCGTGCCGGCCGCCTTCACCTACACGACCGGCGAGAAGCACTGGGAGCTGCTGCTGCGCGCCCGCGCGGTGGAGAACCAGTGCTACGTCATTGCACCGGCCCAGGGCGGCCGCCACGAGAACGGCCGCCGCACCTGGGGCCACAGCATGGTGGTGGACCCCTGGGGCGAGGTGCTGGCCCAGTTGCCCGAGGGCGAGGGCGTGGTGTGCGCCGAGCTCGACCCGCAGCGCCTGGCCCAGGTGCGCCAGCAGCTGCCGGCGCTGCAGCACCGCAAGCTGTGATCAGGGGCGAAGGGCTACCAGGTCGCGCAGCAGCAGCCCGATGTTGGCGCGCACCGCGCGCTCGTTGGCGATGCGCACGCGGTCGGGCGGCGACAGGATGGCGTCGCCCAGGCTGGCCTGGTCCTGGTTGTAGATGCGGCGCTGGTAGACCACGCGGCCGCTGGCCTTGTCGGTCAGCGTGTACAGCACGGCCACGCCCACGGTGACGCCCAGCGGCGGCACGGTGGGCTGCTCCAGCAGCACCAGGTGGGCCTGCAGCTCGAAGCGTGGCGGCGGCACCGGCGCGGCGGGGCGCATGCCCACGGCCTGCAGCGACTCTTCCAGCGCATGCTGCAACACCCCGGCGCTGACCAGCGAGCCCCACCAGCGGCCGGTCTCGGCGCCGCCCTGCACGGGCGCCACGGCCACCTGGGCGCGCAGCGCGTCGGGCAGCCAGCTGCGCAGCTGCAGGGCATCCACCGGCGCGACGACCATGGGCAGCGGCCGGCCAGGCGTGCCGCAGCCGGCCAGGCTCAGGGCCAGCAGCGCGGCAGGAAGCAGGGCAAGGCGGGACATGGGGCCCTCATGCTAGAGGCCGGGTGCGCCGGGCAGCCGCCGCAATAGCGGCGCTTGCGCCGGCCATTTCAGCCCGCCGTCACGGGCGGGCGCAGCGCGGCGATGGCCTCCAGCACGCCGCGCACCTTGAAGGGCTTGAGCAGCAGCCGGCAGACGTCCAGCTGCTTGAGCCGCAGCGCCATTTCGACATCGCAGCTGGCCGCCATCGCGACCGCGGGCAGGTCGACGGCCTGCGAAGGCTGGCCGGCGCGCACGCGGCGCAGCAGCTCCAGCGCCTGCCCCTCCTCGTCCAGCGCCAGCAGCAGGGCGTCGAAGCGCCACTCGGCCAGCAGCTTCTCGGCGACCGTCGCGCTGGTGGCCTCCTGCACGTCGGCCAGCCCCATCTCGCGCGCCATGGTGGACACGGTGCGCCGCAGCACGAACTGCGGCTCCAGCAGCAGGCGGCCGGACGGCGGCGGGCGCGCGCTCACGCCGCCTCTCCCTGGCCCAGCAGCTCGGCGCGCCCGTGTAGAAGCGGATGTGAGGCGCACCGACGACCAGCGGGTTGTCGGCAAAGCGCGGGTCGCGTCCAGCACCTCGAACAGCCCGGGCTGGGTGATGGCATGGCCGCAGAAGGAGGTCTCGCGCGAGGTCTCGCAGGCCTCCAGCCCCACGCGGGCCTTCGCGGCCTACTCCCTTAGGGTGAACAGGCCCTAATCAGCGTGATGGGCACGTCGAACTCCTCGGCCGCGAACTCCACGATGCGGTCGAAGCGGGCCTCGGGTGGCGTGTCCAGGATGAGCAGCTCGCGCAACGCGCGCAGGCGGGCTTCGTCGTCGGCGGGGATGGGGGCGGGCAGCATGGCGGGCTCCGTCTCGGAGCTGGGGCCAGTGTAGGCACGGCCGGCCGTGCGCGATCAACCCGCGGGCAGCGGCGGCAGGCTGATGCGCACACGCAGCCCCGGCCCGGCGTGGGCGTCCAGCAGCGCCAGCCGGCCGCCGTGGCGGGCCGCGATGTCGGCCGCGATGGCCAGGCCCAGGCCGCTGCCGGTGCCGGCCGCCTTGTCACCGCGGCGGAAGCGCTGCAGCGCGGCCGGGCGGTCCGCCGGCGCGATGCCGGGGCCGTTGTCCTCCACCTCCAGCCAGGGGCCGGCCGCCGAGCTGCCGCAGCGCACCGTGATGCGGGCGCCGGCGCCGGCATAGCTGACGGCGTTGTGGATGAGGTTCTCCAGCGCCTCGCGCAGCAGGAAGGCATGGCCCAGCGCCGGCGCCTCGGCCAGCTCGAAGCCCAGGTCCACGCCGCTGGGCAGCGCGCGGTGGGCCCAGTCCTGGCCGCTCTCGGTGGCGATGTCGCGCAGGTCGATGCGCTGGCCCACGTCCACGCTGCGGTCCTCGGCCCGCGCCAGCGACAGCAGCTGCTGGGCCAGCCGCGCGCTGCGCATGACACGCTGGCGCAGCCGCTGCAGCAGCGGGTCCACGCGCGGGTCGTGCGGCTCCAGCAGCGCCAGCTCGATCTCGGTCTGCAGCGAGGTCAGCGGCGTGCGCAGCTGGTGGGCGGCATCGGCCAGGAACTCGCGCTGCGCCTCGGCGGCGCGCGAAAGCCGCTCGAACAGCCGGTTGAAGGCCGCCTGCAGCGGCACCAGCTCGCGCGGCAGCGGGGCCGTCAGCGGCGTCAGGCGGTGCAGGTCGCGGCGCTCCAGCTCGCTGCTCAGGCCGGTCAGCGGCGCCAGGCCCTGGCGGATGGCCCACCAGCCGGCCAGCCCCAGCAGCACCGCCAGCGTGACGCCGTTCAGCACCACGAAGGTGGCGATCTCGTGCTGCAGCGCGTCGCGCTTGTTCAGCGTCTCGGCCACCAGCACCTGGCAGGCGCCGCTGCCGCACTCCGTGCCCAGCTGCACGAGGCGCAGCGCGCGGCCGCGCAGCCTGACGTCGCCGTAGTAGGCCCGGCCCACCGGCTGCCTGGGCGGCTGGGGCTGCAGCTCGGCCAGGCCGGCATCGCCGTGCAGGACCTCGCCGTGGGGCCCCTGCACCACGTAGAAGACGTCGTCCTGGCGGTCGAAGCGCAGCGCCCGGTCCATGGTGGCGCTGATGTCCACGCGCGGCTCGCCGCTGCGCAGGTCGATCTGGCCGGCCAGCGTCAGCGCCGTGTCCTCCAGGCCCTCGTCCAGCCAGTTCTGCGCGCTGCGCTGCACCTGGCCGTACAAGGCCATGCCCAGCACCGGCAGCACGATGATCAGCGGCAGCAGCAGCCAGCCGAACAGCCGGCGCTGCAGGCTGGCGCTGCGGCGCTCCGTCATTCAAAGACCCGGGGGCGTCTCTTCGAGCAGATAGCCCAGCCCCCGCACCGTGCGCAGCTGCACGCCGGCCGGCTCGATCTTGGCGCGCAGCCGCGACAGGCAGACCTCGATGGCGTTGTCGCTGACGCCCTGGTCCCAGACATTGCTGGCCATCGCGATGTGCTCCTTGGACACCACCTTGCCGGCACGCGCCATCAGGTAGCCCAGCACGTCCCACTCGCGGGCGGACAGCGGCAGCGGCTCGTCGTCGATGAAGGCGCGGCGGGCCTCCTGGTCGATGCGCAGCCGCGCCAGCTGGATCTGGTTGCTGGTGCGCGCCTGGCTGCGCCGCACCAGCGCGCGGGCCCGCGCCACCAGCTCGGTCAGCGCGAAGGGCTTGACGAGGTAGTCGTCCGCGCCGCCCTCCAGGCCGCGCACGCGGTCCTCCACGGCGTCGCGCGCCGTCAGCAGCAGCACCGGCACGGCCAGGCCCTCCGCGCGCACGCGGCGCAGCGTCTCGAAGCCGTCGATGCCGTGCAGACCGATGTCCAGGATGAGCAGGTCGTAGGCGTCCTCGCGCAGCGAGCGGGGCACAGGCTCGCCGCGCGAGGAACAGTCCACCACCCAGCCCTGCGAGCGCAAGGCCCGCGCAGTGGTTTCGACGAGTTGTTCGTCGTCTTCGACGAGCAGGATGCGCATGGGGCGGCAGTATGGCGCGAGACGGCGCGAGGCGCTGACGGCGGGCTGTCGCACCGACGCGCGGCACTGCCGTGGCCACCCGGATCGAGAGCGCGATGAAGCTGCGCGTCGACTTCGCCCGGGTCTACCTGCGGGTCATGGGCCTGGGCATGGCGCTCAGCGGCTGCATCGCGCGCCGGCTGGCCTAAGGTCTCTTCGCACCGCGCAGCCGCTGCCCGCCCTGCAGCAGCACCGCCGCCACGACCTTGCCGTCGGCATCCCGCTCGAACTCGACGACAGCGCCGACGGCCTTGATCTCGATGCGGTCGGTGCCCGCGACCTCGGCCGCGATGGCCGGCTGGCCGCTGCCCTGCACCATCAGCTTTGCCTCGCGCTCGAACACCTTCAGGCTGAACTGCGGCGCGAGCTGGAACTCGCCGGCCCAGTCCTTCCAGGCGGGGTTGGTGATGGTGGGCGGCGCTTCCACCAGGCCCACACGGCGGGCCTGTGTCACGCCACCGAGCTGCTGCCAGGTGAAGCGCGCGACCGGCTGGCCGTCTGCGGGCGGCTCGGGGCGCAGCAGCGCCGACAGACCCAGCGGGTAGAAGTCGCCGCGGCTGTCGTGGCGCAGCTCGAAGGCGACTTGACCGGGCACCTGGGCCATCAGCCGGCCGTCGACCTCCCAGATCTTCAGGCGCATGGGGCCCAGCTCGTAGTCGCCGGCCAGCGCCCGGCGCAGCGCGGCCGGCGCCTCGACGGCGCGGCGCGGCTGCAGCGGCAGGTCCAGGCCCAGCAGCGCGAAGCCGATGTCGCCCAGGCCGCCCAGGTCGGCCAGCGCGGTGTCTGCCAGCACGACGACGGCACGCTGCGCGCCCGGCTCCAGCGCCACCAGCGACGAGAAGCCGCCGGTGCCACCTTCGTGGATGACCAGCTCGCGCCCCTGCACGCGTCGCAACATCCAGTTCATGCCATAGCCCTGGGCCAGCGGCTGCTGGGTGCGGCGCAGCTGCGCGACCAGCGCCGGCGGGCCGTCGCCCAGCTGGGCGCGGGCATAGCGCACCATGTCGTCCAGCGTGGCCTTGACCATGCCGACGCCGGCCAGGTTGGTGGCGATGGTCCAGGCCGGCGCGGGCGTGCCGTCGGGCAGGTGGCCTTGAGCCGCTGCAGCCCCCAGGGGCCGGGCGATGTAGGCCTTGTCCATGCCCAGCGGCCGGAACAGCTGCTCGCGCAGCGCGGCCTCCAGGTCGCCGCCCAGGCTGCGCGCCACGGCCAGCGACAACACCATCATGCCGAAGTTGGAGTACTGGGCCTGGCTGCCTATGGGCCGCGCGAGCGGGGTCTTGGCCAGCGACGCGAGCAGGCCGGCCTCGGTCAGCCGGGCGTACGGGTCGGCCTGCGTGCCGCCCTGCATGTCGGCCGGCAGCGGCGGCAGGCCGCTGGTGTGGGTCAGCAGGTCGCGCACGAGGATCTGCCGCTCGCTCTGGCGCGGCACGACCGTGCCCTCGGGCAGGTGGCGGGCTATTGCGTCGTCCAGCGACCAGCGGCGGGCGTCCACCAGCCCGGCGACCAGCGCTGCGGTCATCGTCTTCGTGACCGAGCCGATCTCGAACGCAGCGCCCGCGGCCGGCGGACCGTCCTGGCGCGTGCCGGCGCAGCGGCTGGCGCGCCAGACCTTGCCGGGCTCGATGACGGCAGCCTGCACGCAAACGCCGGTGCGGTCACCGTCGAAGCGGGCCGCCAGCAGGCGTTCGACGTCGGCGTCGCTGCCCGCGGCCTGCAGCAGCGGGGACAGGGCCAGCAGCACGCCGGCCAGGGTGATGCGTTTCATGGGGTCTCCGTCTTCAACACATCCAGGGCATCGATCTCGCGCTGCAGCTGGCTGGCCGCGCGCCGGTTGATCCACACCACGCCGGCCATCACGAGCGCGGTGATGACGAACGGCCAGGGCTGCCAGCGGCCGTTCTCGATCTGCCGGCCGCACAGGAACAGCAGCAGGCCCGGCAGCAGCGGCGCCACGTACCAGCGCCATGCGGACCGCAGCGCGTCACGCTGGCGGGCCAGCTCGCCGCGGTGGAACTGCAGCAGGCTGGCACCCAGCGCCTCGGGCAGCGGCTGCGCGCAGGCGCGGCGATGAAGTTGCCACACCACCACGGCCGTGCCCACCACCGTGAGCAGCGCGCCCAGCTTGGTCAGCCAATGCGGAAAGACCCAGGCATAGGCCAGGAACACCAGGGCCACCAGCGCGGCCGCGACGGTCTCGCGGCGGTTGCGGCGGCCCACCTTGTGCTGCAGCCGGCGCGACTGCGCGGCGAGTTCATCGGTGGGCAGCGGCTGCAGCGCGGGCACGGCCTGTTCGCGCCACAGCAGGCGGGCGTCGTCGTCCATGCTCATTGGGGGCTCCTCGGTGCGCCGAGCTGGCGGGCCAGCAGCGCCTTGATGCGGTGGATCTTGGTGGCGACGTTGCGGGCCGACAGGCCGCTGATGTCGGCCATGCTGGCGGCGTCCAGCCCCTCCAGGTAGAGCAGCATCAGCTCGCGGTCCAGCGGTGCCAGGCGGTGCACCAGCGCCAGCACGCGCTGCAGGTCCAGGCGGCGCTCGGTGTGGCCGGGGTCCAGGCGCTCGTCGGGCAGATGCTCAATCTCGTCCAGCGCCAGCATCGGCGCCTTGCCGGCATGCTGCTGCACATGCCGCGCGCCGACGTTGTGCGCCACGCGGTAGGCCCAGGTGCGCAGCGAGCAATCGCCGCGGAACGCCGCCAGGCTCTGCCACAGCGCCAGGTGCAGCTCCTGCTGCAGTTCCTGGCGCAGGGCCGGGTCGCGTTCGTAGCCGTGGCAGCAGCGCGCCAGCTCGGCACCGTGGGCCGCGAGGGCCTGGCGGTAGAGCGCGTCCTGCGATGAATCAGAGGTCATGCAGCAGGTAGTGACGGCGCCGCGGAACTTCTTACAGCCGGTAGGCCAACACCTTGAGGCTGCGGTCGGGCGAGACGTCGTCGAACACCGGCGGGTTGGCGACGCGCTCGACGAAGGTCAGCTCGGGTGCGTGCTCCGCCACCACGTCGCGCAGAAAGGCCTCGCCCAGCTCCGGCGCGTTCAGGCACAGCAAGGCGTGGCCGCCGGGCGCCAGCAGCGCGGGCAGCCGCCTGGCCAGGCGGGCGTAGTCCTTGGTCGCGACGAAGCTGCCCTTCTGGAAGCTGGGCGGGTCGCAGACGACCAGGTCGTAGGGCCCGCCGCGCGTCAGCTTGCCCCAGGAGTTGAAGATGTCGTGGGCGAGGAACTTGGCGCCCGCCTTCACGCCGTTCAGTTCATGGTTGGTGCGGCCGGTGGCCAGCGCGCCTGACGCCATGTCCACATTGACCACCTCGGCCGCGCCGGCCTGCAGCGCGACGACCGAGAACGCGCAGCTGTAGGCGAACAGGTTCAGCACCTTGGCGCCGGGCGTCACCTGCTCGCGCACCCAGCGCCGGCCGGCGGCCATGTCCAGGAACAGGCCGTGGTTCTGGCCGCGCAGCAGGTGCACGAGGTAGCGCGTGCCGGCCTCGGTGACGATGTGCGGCTCGGGCACCGCGCCGGCCATCAGCCGCGTCTGCGCGCCCTCGCCGCGGCATTGGTAGACCCAGCTCAGCGCGTCGCCGAAGCGCGCCGTGAGCGCCGCGCCGACGGCGTCCAGCGCGGCGTCATCCAGCGGCTTGAAGGCGGTGAGCAGCAGCACCGGCGGGAAGGCGTCCAGCGCCAGGTGCTCGCAGCCAGGGAAGCGGCCGCCGCGGCCGTGGAACAGGCGTTGGGCGTCGGTGGTGTCGTCCAGGGGGGCCAGCGTGGCAATGGCATCGAGCAGGGCGTGCATCGCGCCATTGTCCCGGGGCCCCGGGCGGCCGGTCAGCTGGCGTACTTGATGGAGCAGCCGTAGGGCCGGGTGCTGGCCTTCTCGACCTTCTTGCCCGCCGCCAAGTCGGCCAGGGCCAGCTTCACATAGGGCTCGGCCTTGGCGATGTCATCGACCTTGGCGCTGGGGATGCTGTCGATGCCGCCCTTGTAGGCCAGCGTGCCATCGCCCTTGATGACGTACATGTGCGGCGTGGTCTGCGCGCCGTAGAGCTTGCCCAGCTCGCCCTTGGGGTCCAGCAGCGTGGCGGTGGGCGCGGCGCCGCGGTCGGCGTTGAGCTTCTTCGCGGTGGCGCCGTCCACATGGCCTTGCTGGCCGGGCGCCGAGGAGATGACCTGCAGCCAGACCACGCCCTGGGCGGTGGCCTCTTTCTGGTGGGCCTGCATGTTGCCGCCGTAGTGCTTCTTGACGAAGGGGCAGTCGTGGTTGGTCCACTCCAGCACGACGGTCTTGCCCTTGAAGTCGGCGAGGCTGACGGTCTTGCCGTCGGCCGTGGTGGCGGTGAATGCCGGCGCGGGCGCGTCCACGCTGGCGCTGGCCAGCGCCAGCAGGGGCGTGGCCACAGCGGCGGCGATCAGCGAACGGCGAAGCAGGTTCAGCGTCATGTCTAACTCCTGGAGGCGGCGTTGGCGGAAGAGACGGCCTCGATGACGAGGCCGGGCGTGAGGATCTGCGGCAGCACCTGGGCCTCGCTGGCGCCCGGCGCGTAGTAAAGGTACAGCGGCACGCCCGAGCGGCCGTGCGCCTTGAGGACGGCGGTGATGGCCGGGTCTTCGCGGGTCCAGTCGCCCTTGAGGTAGACCACGCCGCCCTGGGCAAAGGCCTGGACCACCTCGGGGCGCGACAGCGCCACCCGCTCGTTGACCAGGCAGGAGATGCACCAGGACGCCGTCATGTTGACGAACACCGGCTTGTTCTGGGCGCGCAGCTCGGCCAGGCGCTCGGCGCTGTAGGGCTCGTAGGCAGCGCTGCCGGCCGCGGGCGTCGCAGCGCCCACCGGCTTGAGGCCGCTGGACAGCCCCAGTGCCAGCACCACGCTGGCCAGCGCCGCCACGGTGCCGACGGTGCTGCTGCCGCTGGCCCGGCGCCACCACAGGCCGAAGGCGATCAGCACCAGGCCGATCAGCGCCAGCGCCACGCCGTCCGGCCCGGCCTGCTGGGCCAGCACCCACAGCAGCCAGACCACCGCGCCGTACATCGGGAAGGCCAGCGCCTGCTTGAAGGTGTCCATCCAGGCGCCGGGCCGCGGCAGCCAGCGCTGCGCCGCCGGCCAGAAGGCGAGGATGAGGAAGGGCAGCGCCAGGCCCAGGCCCAGCGCCAGGAACACCGCCAGCATGACCAACGCCGGCTGCGCCAGCGCAAAGGCCAGCGCCGCGCCCATGAAGGGTGCCGTGCAAGGCGTGGCCACCACCGCCGCGAGCACGCCGGTGAAGAAGCTGCCCGCCAGGCCCTGCTTCGCGGCCAGGCTGGAGCCGATGCCGGTGAAGCCGCCGCCGATGTCGAACAGGCCCGACAGGTTCAGGCCCACCAAGAACAGCAGATAGGCCACCACCAACACGAACACCGGCGAGTGGAACTGGAAGCCCCAGCCCACCTGCTGGCCGCCGGCGCGCAGCGCGATCAGCACGGCGGCCAGCACCGCGAAGCTGACCAGCACACCGGCCGTGTAGGCCAAGCCCTCGGCCTTGTGGTCGCCCTGCTTCACCAAGGCCAGTGCCTTGATGGACAGCACCGGGAACACGCAGGGCATGAGGTTCAGGATCAGGCCGCCGACCAGGGCCAGCGCCAGCGCGGGCAGCAGGCCGAGGTCGCCCTCGGGGGCCGCCGCCGTCACCGCGGGCGCGGCGGCGGCGGCGCTGAGGTCGGCCGGGCCGGGCCCCTTGCCGGCGCCCTCGGGCATGGCGGCAGAGACGGTCCAGGCCTGCTCGCCCGCCGCGGTGGTCAGCACGATGACGCCCGACAGCGGCTTGCCGGCGGCCAGCGGCTCGTCGCCTGCGGGCAGGTCCAGCGTCCAGCCGTCCGCGCCGGCCTTCAGCGCCTGGGGCGCGCTGTGCGCCACCGCGCCCCAGGCATCGGCGAAGAAATAGGCCTGGGTGACGCCCGGGGTCGGCCCGGCCATCTGCACACCCTGCGGCGCCGCCTTGAGCTGCACGGCAAACGGCGCCGGCTGCGGCACGGCGCGACGCCATTCGTCGATCTGCGCGGCGTCCGGGCCGGGCTGGGCCGCGGCGGCCACAGGCAGGTCCAGGCCCAGCGTCACCTGCTCGGGGATGCAGACGTCCTTGCAGACCAGCCAACGCACCTCGGCCACCGGCTTGAAGCGGCCGCCCACCGGCGCGTCGGCCGGCACGGTCAGGTCCATCAGCAGCGCCACGCGGCCCTCGTAGCCGTAGTTGACCAGCGGGCCTATGGGCTGCACGGCCGGCTTGGGCCACTGGATGGGGCCGGCCTCGGCGCCGGTCCAGTCCAGCGTGGTGGCCTGGCCGGAGTCGCCCGGGTTGCGCCAGTAGGTGTGCCAGTGGGCCTTGATGTCCTGCTCCAGCGCCACCGTGAAGCGCTGGCCCGGCGCCACCGCGGCCTGGCTGGACACCAGCCGGGCCTTCACATGGTCGGTGGCGGCGCTGGCGTCGGCGGCCAGGGCGGGCAGCGGGGCGGAGAGCAGGGCCGGCAAGGCCAGCAGGGACAGGAGCAGGGAGCGCAGGGCGACAAGCATCCCGGCATGCTAGGTCAAACCCATTTCCCGTCTGTAAAGCCCGGCTTGGACAAAAGCGTCGAAGGCCGCCCACAGCGGCTGCCAGCGCTGTGGCTCGCCCTCCAGCAGCGCCAGCGCATGCAGCCCGGCCTCCAGGGTGGACAGCTGTCCCGGCCGGTGGGCGCGGCGGATGGCATAGCGCCCGGGCAGCGCCGGCAGGGCCAGCCGCGGCAGGCGGGCCAGCCAGGGGTTGGCCGCCAGCAGGCGGCGACTCTGGCGCCAGCTGCCGTCCAGCAGGATGAGACGCTCGACCGGCG
>JBKBVY010000208.1:0-5703 GCA_046289335.1 Roseateles sp.
GCGAAGCCGGCGAGCCGCCGAAGCCGGTGTCCATCCGCGATCTGCTGAAGACGGCCGGCGAGGACGCGAAACGCGCCGGCGCCGAAGTCGAGCTGGCGGCGCCGGAGGGGCTGACGGCCTCGCTGCGCCCGCTGGCCTGGCCCAGCGCGACGACCAGCCTGGGCCGCAACTCGGCCAGCGCCTGGGTCAGCGCGGGCGGCGCCGTGCCGAAGGCGGTCGGCAGGCGCAGCGCGTGCACCCGGGCATCGCCGAAGCACTCGCCATGCAGCAGGCGGGCGACCTCCCAGGACGGGTTGACCGTGTCGCCGCCAAAGGGCTCGAAGCCGGTGAGCAAGATGTCCATGCCGGGCATTGTCCGGTCTCACCCGACGGGTGGCGCGGGTGCTGCATTTCAGCGCCATTCGCGCTGCCGGCGCCCCCCCATAATCGCCGCCAGTTCCCCAGCGATGCGCCCATGAATGATCGTTCCCAGCCCCTGCCCTGGCCTCATGGCAATGCCGGCAATGCCGCCCCCGCAGCCGCGGCGCCGGGCGGTGCGGTGTCGGGCTTCCTGTGGCCCAGCCCGCCCTACGCGGCCTATCCCGAGTCCCAGCTGCAGCGCGGCCCCGAGCCCTGCGAGATCCTGGGCCTGAACAACAGCCGCAGCAGCGGGCAGCTGCTGGGGCTGGACGCTGGCGAGCGCATCGTGCGCATCAACGTGCCGCCGGCGCGCAACAGCATGCCGCTGAAGTTCAGCCAGTTCCGCGCGGTCAAGCTGCTGACGCCGCTGACCGTGCCGCCGCGCGACACCAGCGACCAGGGCGCGCCGCTGAGCCTGGACCAGCGGCCGCGGGCGCAGTTTCGCGTGGTGTTCGCGGGCGGCGACGAGCTCAAGGGCATCACCATCGGCCACCACCACGACAAGCTGGGCCTGTTCCTGTTTCCGCCGCTGAGCGAGACGGACGACTCGGTGCGCCGGGTCTTCATCCCGCGCGAGGTGCTGACGCATTTCGAGCTCGGCGAGCGCCTCGGCGACATGCTGCTCAAGGACAAGCTGATCACGCCCGAACAGCTGTCCGCCGCGGCCGTCGAACAGACCGCGCTGCGCCAGCGCCGCGTGGGCGACATCCTGGTCGAACAGCACATCGTCACGGCCGAACAGCTGCTGCAGGCCATCGAGCAGCAGGCCCGCATGCCCATGGTGCGCATCGGCGAGGCCTTGCTGGCGCTGGAGCTGGTCACGCCGGAGCAGCTGGACCAGGCGCTGGAACAGCAGCGCGAGGACCGCTCGGTGCCGCTGGGCGAGCTGCTGGTGCGCCGTGGCGTCATCAGCCGCGCCCAGCTGCAGTCGGCACTGGCGCGCAAGATGGGCTATCCCATCGTCGACGTCGAGAACTTCGCCATCGAGCCCGACGCGGTACGCAAGCTGCCGCATGCGGTGGCCAAGCGGCTGGAGGTGCTGCCGCTGGTGCTGCGCGATGGCCGCCTGGTCGTCGCGATGGAGGACCCCACGCGGCGCGATGCCATCGACGAGGTGGAGTTCATCACCCAGCTCAAGGTGGTGCCCACGCTGACCAAGCTGGGCACGCTGCAGTTCGCCATCCCCAATGCCTTCGACCGCTTCGGCGCCGAGGGGCTGCCGCGCAGCACCACCGACTCGCTGCCCGACTTCACGCCGGACTTCACGCTGGAGAGCTCCAACAAGCTCATCGAAAGCCTGGAGCGCGACAGCAGCGAACGCGCCAGCAAGGAGGAAGAAGCTCCGATCGAACAGAGCGACAACTCGCTGGTGCGGCTGATCAACTCCATGATCATCGAGGCGCATGGCCAGGGCGTGTCCGACATCCACATCGAGACCTATCCCGGCCGCGAGAAGCTGAAGATCCGCTTCCGCCGCGACGGCCAGCTGCACCCCTACCTGGAGCTGCCGCACACCTATCGCAACGCGATGATCGCGCGCATCAAGATCATGTGCGACCTGGACATCTCGGAGCGCCGCAAGCCGCAGGACGGCAAGATCAACTTCGCCAAGTTCTCGCCGCAGCACAAGCTGGAGCTGCGCGTGGCCACCATCCCGACCAACAACAACCTCGAAGACGTGGTGATGCGGCTGCTGGCCAGCAGCAAGCCGCTGCCGCTGGATGGCATCGGCCTGTCACCCGCCAACCTGGAGGCCTTGAAGACCGCGGTGGCCCGGCCCTACGGCATGGTGTTGTGCGTGGGCCCCACCGGCTCGGGCAAGACCACCACGCTGCACTCGGCCATGGCCCACATCAACACGCCGGACCGCAAGATCTGGACGGCCGAGGACCCCGTCGAAATCACCCAGGCCGGCCTGCGCCAGGTGCAGGTGAATCCCAAGATCGACTGGACCTTCGCCAAGGCGCTGCGGGCCTTCCTGCGCGCCGACCCGGACGTCATCATGGTCGGCGAGATCCGCGACCGCGAGACGGCCGAGATCGCCATCGAGGCCTCGCTGACCGGCCACCTGGTCATGTCCACGCTGCACACCAACAGCGCCGCCGAGACCATCACGCGGCTGCTGGACATGGGCATGGACCCGTTCAACTTTGCCGACTCGCTGCTGGCCGTGCTGGCCCAGCGCCTGGTGCGGCGCAGCTGCGGCAGCTGCCGCACGGCCGAGCCCATGCAGGAGACCGAGCTGCAGGAGCTGCTGGAGGACTATCTGCACGTCTTCCCGACCGAAAGCCGCCCCAGCAAGCTGGTGCTGATGGCCGAGTGGATCAAGCTGCATGGCCAGGACGGCCGCCTGATGAAGCACCACAGCCCCGGCTGCGCGGCCTGCGGCGGCACGGGCTACAAGGGCCGCGCCGGCCTGCACGAGCTGCTGACCGTCTCCAAGAACATCCGCCGCCTGATCCAGACCGGCGCCCGCGCAGAGGAAATCCATCACGCCGGCCTCGCCGAGGGCATGCGCTCGCTGCGCCAGGACGGCATCATCAAGGTCCTGCAAGGCATCACGACGCTGGCCGAGGTGCACGCGACGAGCAACGCATGACGACCGAAGCCGACACCGCCTCCGCCCCCCGGCCCAAGCTGCGGCTGGGCGATGTGCTGGTGGAGCAGCAGCTCATCTCGCCCGAGCAGCTGACCCAGGCGCTGGAGCTGCAGCGCGCCACCGGCAAGAAGCTGGGCCGCCTGCTCATCGAGGCCAACCTCATCACCGAGGAGGCGCTGGCCCATGTGCTGGCGCGCCAGCTGCGGGTGCCCTTCGTCAACCTCAAGACCTTCCCGCTGAAGACCGAGCTGGTACGGCTGCTGCCGGAGACACCCGCACGGCGCTTCCGCGCGGTGGTGCTGGAGGAGCGCGGCGACCAGCTGCTGGTGGCCATGGCCGATCCGCTGGACCTGTTCGGCTTCGACGAGCTGGCCAAGATCCTGAAGCGCCGCCTGGCCATGGCGGTCGTCGCGGAAAGCCAGCTGCCCGCCGTCTTCGACAAGCACTACCGCCGCAGCGACGAGATCTCGGGTCTCGCCAAGGCGCTGGAGAAGGACATCGGCGACGCGGTGGACTTCGGCACGCTGCAGGCCGCCGTGGGCCAGGAGGGCGCGCCGGTCGTGCGCCTGCTGCAGAGCGTGTTCGAGGACGCCACGCGCGCGGGTGCGTCCGATGTGCACATCGAGCCGCAGGAGGGCGAGCTGCTGATCCGCAACCGGGTGGACGGCCTGCTACAGACGCTGACTCAGGCCGACAAGCGCATCGCGCCGGCGCTGGCCCAGCGCCTCAAGCTGATGGCGGGCCTCGACATCTCCGAGAAGCGGCTGCCGCAGGACGGCCGCTTCACGCTGCGGCTGTCGGACCGGACCCTCGACGTGCGCCTGTCCACCATGCCCAGCCAGTACGGCGAGTCCGTCGTCATGCGCCTGTTGGGCCAGGGCTCGGCGCTGCGCCGGCTGGACGCCATCGGCATGCCCGACGACATGCTCAAGCGCTTCCGCGAGCTGCTGGCACGCGACGCCGGCATGATCCTCGTCACCGGCCCCACCGGCTCGGGCAAGACCTCCACGCTGTACGCCGCGCTGGCCGAGTTGGATGCCGAGAAGCTCAAGATCATCACGGCCGAAGACCCCATCGAGTACCGGCTGCCCGGGCTCACCCAGGTGCAGGTCAACGAGAAGATCGAGCTGAGCTTCGCCAAGGTGTTGCGCGCCGCGCTGCGCCAGGACCCCGACGTCATCCTGGTCGGCGAGATGCGCGACCCCGAGACCGTGGAGATCGGCCTGCGCGCCGCCATCACCGGCCACCTGCTGCTGTCCACACTGCACACCAAGGACACCGTCGCCACGCCGTTCCGGCTGCTGGACATGGGCGCCCCACCCTTCATGGTGGCCACCTCGCTGCAGGCCGTGCTGGCGCAGCGGCTGCTGCGCGGCGTCTGCAAGCACTGCGCCGAACCGCACCAGGCCACGCCACAGGAGCAGGCCTGGGTCAACGAGGTGCTGGCCCTCAACGGCGAGCCGCCCGGCCCCGTGCCAAGCCTCAGAGGCCGCGGCTGTTCGGAATGCCACGGAACCGGCTACCAGGGCCGGCGCGGCGTCTACGAAATGCTGGAGCTGGACCCCGACATGGCGCTGGCCATCCAGCGCAGCGACGCCGGCGCTTTCCTGGCCGCCGCACGGCGCTCGCTGAAGGGCAAGACGCTGGCCGACCGCACCCTGGCGCTGGTGCGCGAGGGCAAGACCTCGCTGGCGGAAGCCGTGCGCATCAGCGTCGATATGGAATGAGCAACTTCGCGTTCAAAGGCCGCAACGGCCGCGGTGAACTCGTCGAAGGCATTGTCGACGCCGCCAGCAGCGACGCCGTCGCGGCCCAGCTGATGGCGGGCGGCGTGGTGCCGGTCAGCATCGAGCCCACGGCCCAGGCGGCCGGTGCCGCCAGCGGCGACAACTGGCTGCAGGCCCTGCTGGCCAAGCCCATCACGCCGGAAGACGCGCTGGTGCTGACCCGCCAGTTCTACACGCTGCAAAAGGCCGGCGTGCCCATCCTGCGTGCGCTCGCCGGGCTGGAGGCGTCCACCCGCCATCCCGGCCTCGTCGCGCTGCTGCAGGACGTGCGCGCCAGCCTGGACCAGGGCCGCGAGCTGGCCACCGCCTTCGCCCGCCATCCCAAGGTCTTCAGCCCCTTCTACGTCGCCATGACCCGCGTGGGCGAGTTGACCGGCAAGCTGACCGAAGTGTTCCAGCGCCTGTCGGCCCACCTGGAGTTCGAGCTGGACATCCGCGCCCGCATCAAGCAGGCGCTGCGCTATCCCGTCATGGTGGTCATCGCCATGGGGCTGGCGCTGGTGGTCATCAACCTGTTCGTTTTACCGAAGTTCGCCGACGTCTTCGCGCACTTCAAGACCGAGCTGCCGCTGATGACCCGGCTGCTGCTGGGCTTCTCGGGCTGGATGGTCGCCTGGTGGCCGCTGCTGCTGGCCGGCGGCATCGGCGTGGCGCTGGTGGTGCGCAACTGGGTGGCCACGCCGGGCGGCCGCTATGCCTGGGACCGCTTCAAGCTGCGACTGCCCATCGCCGGCGACATCGTGCTCAAGGCCACGCTGGCCCGCTTCGCGCGCAGCTTTGCGCTGGCCAGCAGTTCGGGCGTGCCCATCAGCCAGGCCATGACGGTGGTGGCGCAGACGGTGGACAACGCCTACATCGGCGCCCGCATCGAGCAGATGCGCGACGGCGTGGAGCGCGGCGAGAGCATCTCGCGCTGCG
>JBKBVY010000209.1:0-5655 GCA_046289335.1 Roseateles sp.
CGGCGCTGAACGTGCTGCGCCACCCGACCGTGGCCAGTAAGCGCTTCCTGGTCACCATCGGCGACCGCACCGTGGGCGGCCTGAACCACCGCGACCAGATGGTGGGCCCCTGGCAGGTGCCGGTGGCAGACTGCGCCGTCACGCTGGCCGACTTCAAGGGCTTTGCCGGCGAGGCCATGAGCATGGGCGAGCGCACGCCGCTGGCGGCCGTCGACGCGCCGGCCTCGGGCCGCATGGCGGTGGCCGAGGCCATCACCAACCTGCTGGCCGCGCCCATCGAGCTGCCCCGCGTGAAGCTCAGTGCCAACTGGATGGCCGCCTGCGGCGAGGCCGGCGAAGACGCCGCGCTGTTCGACACCGTCAAGGCCGTGGGCATGGAACTGTGCCCGGCGCTGGGCGTCTCCATCCCCGTGGGCAAGGACTCGTTGTCGATGCGCACCAAGTGGGATCAAGACGGAGAGATTCGGCAGGTCACCGCACCGGTGTCTCTCATCGTCAGCGCCTTCGCCAGCATCGGCGACGTGCGCGGCACGCTGACGCCCGAGTGGCAGCGCGAGGACTCCTGCGCCATCCTGATCGACCTGGGCCAGGGCAAGCACCGCATGGGCGGCTCCATCCTGGCGCAGACGCTGGACCAGTTCGGCGGCGACGTGCCCGACCTGGACGAGCCCGGGCAGCTGGTCGCGTTGGTCAACGCGATCAACGAGCTGCGCGCCGCCGGCCAGCTGCTGGCCTACCACGACCGCTCGGACGGCGGCCTGTGGGCGGCGGCCTGCGAGATGGCCTTTGCCGGCCAGACCGGCCTGAGCCTGAACGTGGATCTGCTGGTCACCGAAGGCGACGGCATTGCCGACAGCCGCGCCGACATGGGCGACTCCAAGAACTGGGCCGCCCAGGTCAGTGGCCGCCGCGACGAGCTGACGCTGCGCGCGCTGTTCGCCGAGGAGCTGGGCGCGCTGATCCAGGTGCGCACCGCCGACCGCGACGCGGTCATGCAGGTGCTGCGCGCGCACGGCCTGTCCAAGCATTCGCATGTGGTGGCCAAGCCCAACACGACGCGGCAGATGGAGGTCTGGCGCGACGCGAAGAAGGTCTTCGGCGCCGACCTGACCACGCTGCAGCAGACCTGGGACGAGGTGTCCTGGCGCATCGCGCGGCTGCGCGACAACCCCGCCTGTGCGGATGCCGAGCATGCTGCCGCCGGCAAGGCCGACGACCCGGGCCTGCATGTGCACCTGACCTTCGCGCCCGAGGCGCCGGCGGTGCTGACGGGCGCCCGCCCCAAGGTCGCCATCCTGCGCGAGCAGGGCGTCAACTCGCATGTCGAGATGGCCTATGCCATGTCGCTGGGTGGCTTCGACAGCTTCGACGTGCACATGAGCGACCTGCAGAGCGGCGCGGTCAAGCTGGACGGCTTCGCGGCCTTCGTCGCCTGCGGCGGCTTCAGCTACGGCGACACGCTGGGTGCGGGCGAGGGCTGGGCGCGCTCCATCATGTTCAACCCGGTGCTGGCCGAGCAGTTCCGCGCCTTCTTCGCGCGGCCCGACACGCTGGCCCTGGGCGTCTGCAACGGCTGCCAGATGTTGGCCGCCCTGGCGCCCATCATCCCCGGCGCCGACGCCTGGCCGCGCTTCACGCGCAACCGGAGCGAGCAGTTCGAGGCGCGGCTGTCGCTGGTGGAGGTGCTGGAGTCGCCCAGCGTGTTCTTCCAGGGCATGGCCGGCAGCCGCCTGCCCATCGCTGTCGCGCATGGCGAGGGCTTCGCCAACTTCGCCCGCCAGGGCGATGCGGGCAAGGTCATCGCCGCCATGCGCTTCGTCGACCACCACGGCGCGGCGACCGAGGCCTACCCGTTCAACCCGAACGGCAGCCCCGGCGGCCTGACCTCGGTGACCACGGCCGACGGCCGTTTCACCGCGCTGATGCCCCACCCGGAGCGCGTGTTCCGCAACGTCTTGATGAGCTGGACCTCGGGCGACAAGAGCGCGCACAGCCCCTGGCTGCGCATGTTCCAGAACGCGCGCAGGGCGCTGGGCTGATCCGCCGGCACAAAAGAAAAGCGGGCCCAGGCCCGCTTTCTTGTGGGTGCCGGCGCCTCAGTCCTGCACCACGGCCGCCTCGCGCAGCCGCTTGTTCACCCGCAGTGCCAGCAGCGTGCAGACCACGCCCGACAGCAGGTAGACGCTGAGCGAGCCCAGGCCAAAGCGCGCGGACAGGTACAAGGCCACCACCGGCGCGAAGGCCGCGCCCAGCAGCCAGGCGAGGTCAGCCGTCAGCGCCGCGCCGGTGTAGCGGAAGCGGGACAGGAAGTTGGACGTGACCGATCCGGCCGACTGGCCGTAGGACAGACCCAGCAGCACGAAGCCGATCAGGATGAAGGCCGCCTGGCCGGGCTTGCCGCCGCCCAGCATCAGCGGCGCAAACAGCGCGAACACGCCGATGGCCACGGCGAGCGTGCCCAGGAAGCTGCGCCGGCCGATCTTGTCCGCGATGAGACCCGACATGGGCATGGCCGCCGCGGCAAAGGCCGCGCCCAGCAGCTCCATCTTCATGAAGCCGTCGATGCCGGCCGGATCGGACAGCGCCACCCACGACAGCGGGAACACCGTCACCAGGTGGAAGAGGGCGTAGCTGGCCAGTGCTGCGAAGGCGCCGATGACGATGTGGTGGCCCTGGGCGGGCAGCAGCTCGCCCAGCCGGGCCGGTTCCAGCTCCTGCTCTTCCATGCGCTTTTCGTACTCATGGGTGACGACCAGGCGCAGCCGGGCGAACAGCGCGACGACGTTGATCGCGAACGCGGTGAAGAACGGGAAGCGCCAGCCCCAGGACAGGAAGTCCTTGGCATCCAGGCTGCTGTAGACGTACAGGAACACGCCCGAGGCGACGAAGAAGCCCAGCGGCGCGCCGAGCTGGCCCAGCATGGCGTACCAGCCGCGGCGCTGCGGCGGTGCGTTCAGCGCCAGCAGCGAGGGCAGGCCGTCCCAGGACGCGCCCAGCGCCAGGCCCTGGCCCACGCGGCACAGCGTCAGCAGCACGATGGCCGTCTCGCCGGCGGCGTTGTAGCCAGGCAGCAGGCCCATGGCCACGGTGGAGCTGCCCAGCAGGAACAGCGCCACCGTGAGCTTGGTGGAGCGCCCGAAGCGGCGCTGGATCTCCATGCCGATCAGCGTGCCTACCGGCCGCACGACAAAGGCCAGCGCGAACACCAGGAAGGCGTACAGCGTGCCCGTCAGCGCGTCGGCGAACGGGAAGAAGACCTGCGGGAACACCAGCACAGAGGCGATGCCGAACACGAAGAAGTCGAAATACTCGGACGCGCGTCCGATGATGACGCCCACCGCGATGTCGCCAGGGGCGAGATCCTCGTCGGTGCGGGCGTTCCGAGGGGCGGGCCGGGTGGGCTGGTAGGTACTGCTGATTGCCATGGCGGACCTTAGTCTCCGTCTATGCCTTGGACAAAATGTCCAATCGTTGATTTGCCTCAATCAACTTACATTCCGCTGCGCCGTGCAAGATCGTTAACCCTTGCGCGCCACCCCGGATGTACCCCAACAAGTCTCTCCTTACCCGCGCCATGGCCTTGTCGGCCACCGTCGCATTGAGCGGCTGCAACGGCATCGTCATGAAGCCGCACGGCGACATCGCCCAGCAGCAGGCCGACCTCATCGTCACCTCCACGCTGCTGATGCTGATCATCATCGTGCCGGTGATCGTGCTCACGCTGGTGTTCGCCTTCCGCTACCGCCAGTCCAACAGCGAGGCCACCTATGCGCCGGACTGGGATCACTCCACACGGCTGGAACTGGTCATCTGGGGCGCGCCGCTGCTGATCATCATCGCGCTGGGCGCGATCACCTGGATCAGCACGCACAAGCTGGACCCCTTCCGTCCGCTGGACCGCATCTCCGAGGACAAGCCGCTGACGCCCGGCGTCAAGCCGCTGGAGGTCTATGCGGTGTCCATGGACTGGAAGTGGCTGTTCATCTATCCGGAGCAGGGCATCGCGACGGTCAACGAGATGGCCGCGCCGGTGGACCGGCCCATCCACTTCCGCCTCACGTCCACCAACGTGATGAACACCTTCTACGTGCCCGCGCTGGCCGGCATGATCTACACCATGCCCGGCATGGAGACCCAGCTGCACGCGGTCATCAACAGGGCCGGCGTGTATGACGGCCTGTCGGCCCACTACAGCGGCGCGGGCTTCTCGGACATGCGCTTCAAGTTCCACGGCCTGTCCGACGCCGACTTCGCGCGCTGGGTGGCCGAGCACAAGGCCGGCGGCAACACGCTGACGCGCGAGGACTACCTCAAGCTGGAGCAGCCCAGCACCGCGGAGCCGGTGCGCCGCTACGCCAGCGTGGAGCCGGGCCTGTGGAGCGCCATCGTCGACCGCTGCGTGGACGGCCGCAAGATGTGCGCCAGCCAGATGATGGCCATCGACGCGGCCGGCGGCGCCGGCAAGGGCGGCCTGGCCAGCACCATGCGCAGCCCCTGGCGCGACCTGGCCGGTGGCCAGCGAGAGCGCACCGTGGTGGCTGCGCTGTGCACGCCCACCAATCTGCAGGGCATTCCCGTCGAGGTCTCGCAGCTCGACGTGCAGACGAACTGAGTCTTCCCGATGACGTCCTATCCTGACGAACTCCACCCCGTGCTCGGCCGGCTGAGCTGGGGCGCGATCCCGCTGCATGAACCCATCCTGATCGGCACCTTCGCGGCCGTCGCGCTGGGCGGCCTGTTGACGCTGGCCCTGCTCACCAAGTACCGCCTGTGGGGCACGCTGTGGCGCGACTGGCTGACCAGCATCGACCACAAGAAGATCGGCATCATGTACATGGTGCTGGGCATCGTCATGCTGCTGCGCGGCTTTGCCGACGCCATCATGATGCGCGCCCACCAGGCCATGGCCTTCGGCGACAACGCCGGCTTCCTGCCGCCGCACCACTACGACCAGATCTTCACGGCGCACGGCGTCATCATGATCTTCTTCGTCGCCATGCCGCTGGTGACGGGCTTCATGAACTACGTCGTGCCGCTGCAGATCGGCGCGCGCGACGTGGCCTTCCCCTTCCTGAACAACTTCAGCTTCTGGATGACGGCCGGCGGCGCCATCCTGATCATGGTGTCGCTGTTCGTCGGCGAGTTCGCCAAGACCGGCTGGCTGGCCTTTCCGCCGCTGTCGGGCATCCTGGCGAGCCCCGACGTGGGGGTGGACTACTACCTGTGGTCACTGCAGATCGCGGGCGTGGGCACCACGCTGTCGGGCATCAACCTCATCGCCACCATCGTCAAGATGCGCGCGCCCGGCATGACGCTGATGAAGATGCCGGTGTTCACCTGGACGTCGCTGTGCACCAACGTGCTCATCGTCGCGACCTTCCCGGTGCTGGCCGCCACGCTGGCGCTGCTGACCGCCGACCGCTATCTGGGCACCAACTTCTTCACGAACGACCTCGGCGGCAACGCCATGCTGTACGTGAACCTGATCTGGATCTGGGGCCACCCGGAGGTCTATATCCTGATCCTGCCCGTGTTCGGCATCTTCTCGGAGGTGGTGTCCACCTACAGCCGCAAGAAGCTGTTCGGCTACGCGTCCATGGTCTATGCGACGGTGGTCATCACCATCCTGTCCTACCTCGTCTGGCTGCACCACTT
>JBKBVY010000210.1:0-5625 GCA_046289335.1 Roseateles sp.
CGTGGTGGCGCGCAGCCGGGCCTCGTAGTCGGCCGGCGCGGGCTTGATGGTGTAGGTCTGGCGCTCGATGAAGTTCTTCAGCGTGGGCGCGGCGTCGATGTTGACGGCCATCACCTCGCGCTTCTCGGCGCGCTCCTCGAACGACGCGATCAGCGCGGACAGCGCCATCAGCATCACCGGCCCCATCAGCAGCGCGGGCAGCAGCATGCGCAGCAGCGTGCGCCGGTCGCGCAGTGCGTCGGCCAGCTCCTTGGCAAAAACAATCAGGGCTTGTCTCATGCGGCCACCTCGGCGGGGAATGCCAGTTTCACGAATGCGTCCTCGAAGCGGCTCTCGCCCGCCTGTGCCAGCAGCTCCGGCACGCTGCCGTGCGCCACGCTGCGGCCCTTGGACACCACCACCACCTCGTCGCAGAGCTGTTCCACCTCCTGCATGATGTGCGTCGAGAACACGATGCATTTGCTGCCGCCCGCCGGGCTGCGCAGCCAGCGCAGCGCCTCGCGCAGCGCGCGGGTGGCCAGCACGTCCAGGCCGTTGGTGGGCTCGTCCAGCACGATGTTGGCGGGGTCGTGCACGAGGGCCCGGGCCAGCGCGGTCTTCATGCGCTCGCCCTGGCTGAAGCCGTCGGCGCGGCGGTCCAGGATGGACTGCATCTCCAGCAGCCTCGCCAGCTCCTCGGCGCGGGCGTTGGCGGCGTCGGGGTCCATGCCTTGCAGCCGGCCGAAGTAGACGATGTTCTCGCGCGCCGACAGCCGCGGGTACAGCCCGTGCGCGTCACCGAGGATGCCCATGCGGGCCAGCGCTTGCAACGGCGCATCCTTCACGACGATGCCGTCGACCGCGATGTGGCCGCTGTCCGGGGCGAACAGCCCGGCCAGCATGCGCAGCGTGGTGGTCTTGCCGGCGCCGTTGGCACCCAGCAGGCCGGTGATGCGGCCGTTGGCAGCCGCCACCGTGACGCCTTGCACCGCATGCACCACGCGCTTCTCGCCGCGCTTGAACAGGCCCGCGCCGGTGCGCGAGGTGAACTGCTTGTGGACGTTGTCGATCTGGATCATGGCGTGGCTCCCGTCGTCGGGGCCTGGATGGGCTGGAAGGCGGGGGGCCGCGGAATGCGCGTCGCGCAGCTGCCGTCCTGGGGCAGGGCAGCCGCGTCGGTCTTGGCGTCGATGAAGCGGAACAGCAGGTCGCGCACGCAGCCCACCGCCGTCACGCCGTGGCCGGCCTCGGGCACTACCAGGTGCTGCACGCGCTCCGGATGGCCCGCGGCGAGCGCCTTGGCCACGCGCTCGCCGTGGCGCGGCGGCGTGGCCGGGTCGGCGCCGCCGCTCAGCACCAGCACGGGGCTGGGCGCGGCCGGCAGCTGGTAGAAGTCCGCCGGCACCTCACCGCGGGGCCAGGTCTTGCACACGCGGGCATACATGGCCTGGGCCGCGCGGCCGAAGTCGGCGCCGGGCGGGTCGGTCGCGTCGGCCAGGCGCGGCGCGTCCTCGGCGCAGATCACCGAGAAGTGCATGCCCATGGCCAGGCGCAGGGCCTTGTCCGAGCCGAGGGCCGAGGTCAGGCCGAACAGCCCGTCGAAGCGGCCCTCGCGCGCCGCCGCGCGGATGGCGGCCGGCAGCGCGGCGGCCAGCGCGGGCTGGTACAGCGGCGGCCGCACGGCGCTCAGCAGCAGCTCGCGGGTCAGCGTGAAGCGCTCGGGCTGGCCGGTCAGCGGCTGGGCCACGCTGACGGGGCGCGGCAGCGAGGCCAGCAGTGCCTGCCAGTCGGCGCGCAGCTCGGGGTGGGTCTTGGCATGCGCGGCGAACAGCAGGTCCAGCGCGGCCTGGCCGTCGGTGGAGAAGCTGGCCGGCAGCACCATGTCGGGCGGCGCCACGCCGTCGATGACCGTGCGGCGGACTTTCGTCGGGTACTGGCGCAGGTACTCCAGCGCGGCGCGCGTGCCGTAGCTGGCGCCGATCAGGTTCCACTGCGGCACGGCCAGGGCCTCGCGCACGGCGTCCATGTCCTGCATCGCGAGCGTGGTCGTGTAGAAGCGCAGGTCACCGTGGGGCAGCTTCTCCAGCGCGGCGCGGCAGGCGTCCAGGCGCTTCATCTGCGCGGCCTCGTCCAGCTGCTCGGTGATGGGCAGCTTGCTGTCGTCGGGGCATTGCAGCGGCGCACTGCGGCCGGTGCCGCGCTGGTCGATGAAGACCAGGTCGCGCCGGTTGCCCAGGCGGGACAGCCGCGGCAGCACGCGTGAAGCCACGTTGATCGCGCTCTGGCCGGGCCCGCCGGCCAGCAGCAGCACCGCGTCCGGCTGCTTGTTGCGCGCCATCGCGGGCACGACGAGGTAGTGCACGGCGATCTTCACGCCGTCCGGCCGCGCCGGGTCCAGCGGGCGCTGGATGCTGCCGCACTTCAGCTCGTTGGGAATGCCGGCGATGCGGCAGGGCTGGAGCGGCGGAGTTGCCGCAGCGGCCGTGCCCAGCCCCGCCGTCCACAGGAGAGTCATCAGGGCGGCCCACCGCCCACACCAGTTGCGCATGCCTTCGCTCGGGAAGTTTCTGAAGTGGCGCCAGTATCCCGGCCATGCCGCGGCAGCTACAGCGTGGCGGGATGAATGGCGGCGGGCGCTGCATGAATGGCGGGGTCGCGTGTGCGGATGGTCGGCGCTGTCCTCAACTGTTGGGATGTCGGCCGCCGCAACCCGGCACAGAGTGCAGTCCCGGACTGCACCACTCAGGGAACCGACATGCGCACCCACCGCCCCACCGCCTTGCTGCTGGCCTTGTCCGGCGCGCTGCTGATGAGCGCCTGCTCCACGCCCAAGCTCGCCCGCTGGGCGGCGCCACCGGCAGGCCCCGGCGCCGCGACCAACCTGGACGCCGGCCGCGCCGAGGCCGCCGCCGCCCGCAAGGCCTACCAGGACGTGGTGGACGCCTACGTGCAGGAGCAGGGCAACGTGGGCAACGGGCTGCTGGGCCTGGGCCTGCTGGCCACCGTGCTGGCCGCCAGCTCGGCGCATCGCGACGCGGTCGTTGGCACCGGCTTCCTGGCGGGTTCCGTCTACGCGTTCGGCCAGTTCAACATCAGCAAGCAGCGGGCCCTCATCCACCAGGCCGGCGTGGAGGCGCTGGACTGCGCCGTGCGTGCGGTGGCCCCGCTGTCGATGACGGTGGCAGACCAGCAGGCGCTGGACAAGCTGCTGGGCCACCAGGCCATCACGGCCCTGGCGCTGACCCAGGCGCAGGCCGCGCTGCGCCAGGCGCGCACGGCGGCGGCCCAGCCGCTGGGCGCGGCGCAGAACGCAGCGGTCGAGGCGGTGCTGGCGGCCAGCATCACGGCCCAGGAGGCCGGTCGGCGCGCGCAGACGGGCGGCCGCCAGCTGGCCGTCAAGGCCCGCGGTGCCAGCGAGCAGCTCAGGCAGGCGGTGCTCAAGATCGACAACGCGGTGGTGCGCGCCAACCTGGACACGCTGACTGACCTCAGCGCGCTGCCCAAGGTCGTCAGCTCGGCCGCGGTGTTCGCCGGCCAGCTGGTGCCCGGCGCGGACGGCTTCATCAACGAGGCGCTGGCCAGGCGCGAGAAGGCGCTCACCGAGACGGCCAAGGCCCAGAGCACCAAGCTCCGCGATGGCACCCAGGTCACGCCCGATCGTGACGTCGAGATGGCGCAGCACGAGGTGCAGCGGTTGACCGACCAGATGCTGGGCGCGGTCGGCGACATCCAGGCGCTGCTGGACAGCCATGCCGCCGCCCAGGCCGCCGACCCGCTGAAGGACTGCGGTGTCGCCGACATCGCCTTCCCGCTCAAGGCCAGCGCCGACAAGCTCAGCTTCCCCGGCGGCACCGACGCGACCAAGACCGTGGTGCTCAGCGGCGGCACCAAGCCCTATGTCGTGGAGCTGGCCGACTCGCCCGAGCCCGGCCTCAGCGTCAAGGGCCCCGCACCGTTCGAGAGCCGCCTGCAGGTGACGGTCACCAAGTCGCTGCAGGGGCCGCAGAGCTTCTCGGTGCTGGTCATGGACTCGTCCAGCCCGATGAAGACCGTGGTGCTGCCGGTCGAGGTGGGGGCGCAGGCCGGGGCGCCGGGCGCCGAGAGCACGCCCATCGCGCCGGCGGCCGCGGAGGACCTGCCAACGCGGATCAATCGCGCCGGCCCGTTCGACTTGGGCAACGGCGTGAAGCTCAGGCTCAGCGGCCTGGCCGAGCAGCCGGCGGGCAGCTCCAAGGTCAACGTGCGGCTGCGCTGCGAGCCGGCGCCACCGCCGGCCTGCGTGCCGCCCGCCGAGGCGCGCCGCGCCATCGCCGCCAAGCTGGGCCTGAAGGCCGACGACGCGGCGCTGCAGGCGCTCGTGCTCAAGGGCCCCAACTGCCTGTGCGGCTCATGAAAGCGGGCGGCGGGCGTGCCTGGGCACGCAGTACCGAGCAGGCCTCGCTGGCGCAGCAGGGGCATGACATCGTCGCGGCGCGCCGGCAGTTCAGGCAGCTCGATGCCGCGACGCAGTTCGCGCTGGCGCGCGAGATCGCGCTGTGCCGCGCCGCGGAGCTGACGCTGGCCTACCGCAACCTCGTCATGGTGGCCGCGGGCTACAAGTACAAGCGGCGCAGCGACGGTGGCGAGCGCCGCCTGCCGCAACCCTGCGTGGTGCTGGTCGTGAAGGCCAAATGGAGCGCCACCGAGGACCAGCGGCACCGCGACGACCAGCAACGGCTGCCGACCGAGCTGCTGGCCTTCGCGACACGGGCCGACGGTCGCCGCGTGCTGTGCGCCGTGCCCACCGACGTGAGGCTGGACGCCCATTACAGCGGTGCCCAGGCCCAGACGGACCGGGCCGTGGCCGTGGCCGGCGAGGCCGGCACGCTGACCTGCGCGGTGGAGCTGCGCCAGGGCAGCAAGCGCACGCGCTACCTGATGAGCGCCCAGCATGTGCTGAGCCCGCAGCCGGTGCTGGACCCCGCCGCGCTGGCCACTGGCCAGGCGCTGCTGTGCGTCGCCGGCCAGCAGGCCGTGCCCCCGGTGCTGGGCCGCAGCGCCAACATCGGCGGTCGCCTGCGCCGCGCGCCGGCGCTGAGCCTGGACGTGCAGCTGGCCGAACCCGAGGCGCCCGCCAAGGCCCGGCTGCGACAGATGCTGTCCGACCTGGCCTTGTCCGCCCAGCTGCCGCATGTGGCCCAGGTCGACGACTTCGGCGCGCTGATGGACGGCGACCTGGAAGTGCTGGTGCCGGACAACAACCCCAATGCCGCCGGCGCGTCGCGTACCGCGGTGCTGGGCCGCTTCGACGGCTTCATGCCGCCGGCCTTCTCCATCGAGTACGGCGACCCGCCCCTGCGCATCCACCACTTCGAGCTGCTGCGCCTGAAGCTGCGCGCCGGCCGCACGCTGCCCGGTGACAGCGGCTCGCCCGTGGTGCACTGGAACGACGATGGCCGGGCCACCCTGGTGGGCATGCACATCGCCGGCGCACCGGGGCTGTCCTATGTGCTGCCGGCCTGGCAGCTGTTCGACCTGGACGCTTACTGGCAGGCGCCGGCAGGCGCTTCGCTGCGGCCGGTGTCGCTGGGCTGACAAGCCGTGAACGAAACGCCGATCACTGCCGTTGAGCGCGATGCCACACGTTGTGCTGGCAGCCAGAGGTGT
>JBKBVY010000211.1:0-5623 GCA_046289335.1 Roseateles sp.
CGACGGTCAGGATGAAGAACACGAAGACCTGCCCGGCCATGTCACCCAGGTAGTGCGAGAAGGCGACGAAGTTCAGGTTGACCGCCAGCAGCATCAGCTCGATGGCCATCAGCAGCACGATCAGGTTCTTGCGGTTCAGGAAGATGCCGATCACCGACAGCGCGAACAGCATCGCGCCCAGCGTCAGGAAATGGCCCAGGGTGAGCCCAGCGGCGCCGATCATGCCTGGCCTCCTTCTTTGGGTGCGGCTTCTGCGGACGGGGCGGCCACGGTGGGCGCCATCTTGACGATCTTCAGGCGCTCGGCCTTGGTGACCTTGACCTGCTCGGAGGGATCCAGGTAGCGCGAGTCCTTGCGGCGGCGCAGCGTCAGCGCGATGGCCGCAATGATGGCCACCAGCAGCAGCACGGCAGCGATCTGCAGCGGGTACAGGTAGCTGGTGTAGATCTCGATGCCCAGCAGCTTGGTGTTGCCCATCTGCACCTGCTCGGGTGTGGCAACCGGCGCATCGGCCAGCTTGAAGCCGCCCATCAGCACGATGCCCATCTCGAAGGCGATCAGCGCGCCGACGACGGCCGCCAGCGGCAGGTGCTTCCAGAAGCCCTCACGCACGCTGTCGGAATTCAAGTCCAGCATCATGACGACGAACAGGAACAGCACCATCACGGCGCCGATGTAGACCAGCACCAGCGTGATCGCCAGGAACTCGGCCTTCAGCAGCATCCAGATGCAGGAGGCCGTGAAGAACGACAGGATCAGGAAGAGCGCGGCATGCACGGTGCTTCGCGCCGTGATGACACGGAACGACGAGACCAGCAAGATGCCGGAGAAGACGTAGAAGAGGATGGTCGTGGTGTCCATACGTATCCAGGCCAGCTGAGCCGGACCGCTGCGCGCCTGTCGGCGCCGCAGCGATCAGCGGTACTTGGCGTCGGCCTCCTTCTGGGCCGCGATTTGGGGCTCGTACTTGTCACCGACAGCCAGCAGCATGTCCTTGGTGAAGTAGAGGTCGCCGCGCTTCTCGCCGTGGTACTCGAAGATGTTGGTCTCGACGATGGAGTCGACCGGGCAGCTCTCTTCGCAGAAGCCGCAGAAGATGCACTTGGTCAGGTCGATGTCGTAGCGCGTGGTGCGGCGGCTGCCGTCGGCGCGCACGTCGCTCTCGATGGTGATGGCCATCGCCGGGCAGACGGCTTCGCAGAGCTTGCAGGCGATGCAACGCTCCTCGCCGTTCTCGTAGCGGCGCAGCGCATGCAGGCCGCGGAAGCGCGGCGACAGCGGCGTCTTCTCTTCCGGGAACTGGACGGTGATGTTGCGCGACAGGAAGTGGCGCCCGGTCAGCTTCATCCCCTTGAGCAGTTCCCAAAGGAAGAAGGTCTTGGCGAAATTCGTGATTGCAGTCATGGTCGCCGCCTCACTTCCAGATGTTGAACGGCGTCTGCATCCAGGCACCGACAACGACCAGCCAGATCAGCGTGATGGGAATGAAGATCTTCCAGCCCAGACGCATGATCTGGTCGTAGCGGAAGCGCGGGAACGTGGCACGCACCCACAGGAACATCGTGACGACGAAAAAGGTCTTGCCGAACAGCCAGGCCCAGTTCCAGAAGGCCATGGTGTTCTGGATGAACTGCGGCGTCTCCATGCCGAACAGGCTCCAGGAGATCGGTGCGCTCCAGCCGCCCAGGAACATGATGACGGCCAGCGCCGACACCAGGATCATGTTGGCGTACTCGGCCAGGAAGAACATCGCGAACGACATGCCCGAATACTCGATCATGTGGCCGGCAACGATTTCCGACTCGCCTTCCACGACGTCGAACGGGTGGCGATTGGTCTCGGCCAGGCCCGAGATGAAGTAGACGACGAAGATGGGCAGCAGCGGCAGCCAGTTCCAGGACAGGAAGTTCAGGCCCATGTCCGCAAACATACCCTTTTCCTGCACCTGCACGACTGCGGTCATGTTCAGGCTGCCGGTCACCATCAGCACGACCACCAGCGCAAAGCCCATGGCAATCTCGTAGGACACCATCTGGGCCGAGGCGCGCAGCGCGCCCAGGAAGGCGTACTTCGAGTTGGATGCCCAGCCGGCGATGATGACGCCGTAGACCTCGAGCGACGTGATCGCCATCAGGAACAGCAGGCCGGCGTTGACATTGGCCACGGCCGCGTCCGGGCCGAAGGGCACGACGGCCCAGGCGGCCAGCGCCGGCATGATGGTCATGACGGGGCCAAGGAAGAACAGGCCCTTGTTCGCGGCGGTGGGCTTGATGATCTCCTTGAAGATCAGCTTGACCGCATCGGCGATGGGCGTCAGCAGGCCGTAGGGACCCACGCGGTTGGGGCCCGGGCGGATCTGCGACCAGCCGATGGCCTTGCGCTCCCACAGCGTCAGATAGGCCACGCAGATCATCAGCGGCGCGACGACCGCGATGATCTTCATCAGGCTCCACACCAGGGGCCACAGGCCACCCAGCAGCGAAGCGCCGTTCTGGTAGAGGGTGTCGATCATTCGGTGTTGCTCCCTCAGACCTTGCTGATGCTCACGGTGCCGAACACGGCACCGAGGCTGGCGGTTTGCGGCAGGCCGGCCGGCACGCGGGCCACGCCGTCAGGCAGGCCGGCTTCCAGACGGGCGGGCAGTTGGGCGGCGCCGCCGTCCTGCACGACGCGCACCTGGTCGCCGTCGCTCAAGCCGAGCTGCTGCCACAGCGAGGTCGGCAGGCCCACGGTGGCGGCCTCGCGGCCGTCGGTGGTCAGCTGCAGCGACGTGGCGTTGCGCACCAGCGCATCGGCGGCGTAGATGGGCAGGTTGCCGAAGCGCTCGACGCCCTCCCCTCCCGCACCGGCCTGCGGCGTGGCGGTGGTGGTGTTGTTCAGGCGGGCCGTGAAGTCACCGCCCAGCGCCTGCTCGCGGACCTGCTCGGAGCTGTCCTGGTTGAAGCCGTCCAGCCCCAGCAGGTTGCCCAGCACGCGCAGCACCTTCCAGGCCGGACGCGTCTCGGCGAGCGGCTTGACGACGCCCACGAAGCTCTGCAGCCGGCCCTCGGCGTTGACGAAGCTGCCGGAGGTCTCGGTGAAAGGCGCGATGGGCAGCAACACGTCGGCGTACTCCAGGCCGCTCTTGAAGGGGCTCAGCACGACGACCATCTCGGCCGCGTCCAGCGCCTTGGCGGCGGCGGCGGCGTTGGCGGAGTCCAGCACCGGGTCGGTGTTCAGCAGCAGCGCGGCCTTCAGCGACGTGCCCGCCAGCATCTGGCCGGCGTTCAGACCGCCGGACACTGGCTGGGCCTTCACGAGCTGGGCGCCCACCGTGTTGGCGGCCTCGGTCAGGTAGCCGAACGAGGCGCCGGTCTGCTGCGCGATCCACTGGGCCAGCGCCAGCAGGCTGGCGGCCTGCGGATGCTCGGCAGCCGCGTTGCCCAGCAGCAGAGCCTTGGCGCTGCCGGTGGACAGGCTGGCGGCGATGGCCTTGGCTTCTTCCGTCGCCGTGCCGGCCAGCGGTGCACCGGCGCCAAGGGCGGCGGCCACGTCGGCCAGGGCTTGCACCCAGCCCGACGGGGCGACGGCGGTCGATGCGGCCAGGGGCATCAGCCAGTCATCGCTGCCGATGCCGATGCGCGAGATCGCGGCACCGCGGCGCGCGGCGTGGCGCAGGCGGGCGGCGAACAGCGGATGGTCCTTGCGCAGGTTGGAGCCGATCACCAGCGCGCGGTCCAGCTCGGACAGCTTGGCGATGGGCAGGCCCAGCCAGCGCGCCTGGCCGGCGGGCGCGGCATTGCCGAAGTCGCTGTGGCGCAGGCGGTGGTCGATGTTGTCGCTGCCGAGGCCGCGCACGATGGCGCCAAGCAGGTGCAGCTCCTCAACGGTGCTGTGGGCCGAACCCAGCGCGCCGATGGCCGCCGCGCCGTGGTCTGCCTTGATGGACTTCAGGCCGTTGGCGACGTACTCCAGCGCCGTGGTCCAGTCGACCTGCTTCCACGCGCCGCCCTGCTTGATCATGGGCGCGGTCAGGCGGGCGTCGCTGTTCAAGGCCTCGTAGCTGAAGCGGTCGCGGTCGGCGATCCAGCATTCGTTGACGTCCTCGTTCTCCAGCGGCACGACGCGCATGACCTGGTGGTTCTTGACCTGGACGACCAGGTTGGCGCCGGTCGAGTCGTGCGGGCTGACGCTCTTGCGGCGCGACAGCTCCCAGGTGCGGGCGCTGTAGCGGAAGGGCTTGCTCGTGAGCGCGCCGACCGGGCAGATGTCGATCATGTTGCCCGACAGCTCGGAGTCCACCGTGCGGCCGACGAAGGTCTGGATCTCGCTGTGCTCGCCGCGGTGGGCCATGCCCAGTTCCATGACGCCGGCGATCTCCTGGCCGAAGCGCACGCAGCGGGTGCAGTGGATGCAGCGGCTCATCTCCTCCATGGAGATCAGCGGCCCGACGTTCTTGTGGAAGACGACGCGCTTTTCTTCCGTGTAGCGGCCCTTGCTGCCGCCGTAGCCGACGGCCAGGTCCTGCAGCTGGCACTCGCCGCCCTGGTCGCAGATGGGGCAGTCCAGCGGGTGGTTGATCAGCAGGAATTCCATGACGCCCTGCTGCGCCTTGACCGCCTTGTCGCTCTTGGTGCGGACGATCATGCCCTGCGTGACCGGGGTCGCGCAGGCGGGCATGGGCTTGGGCGCCTTCTCCACGTCCACCAGGCACATGCGGCAGTTGGCCGCGATGCTCAGCTTCTTGTGGTAGCAGAAGTGCGGGATGTAGGTGCCGGCCTTCTCGGCGGCATGCATGACCATGCTGCCTTCCTGGACCGAGACCTTCTGACCGTCGAGTTCGATTTCAACCATGGCGTTTCCCTCGGGGCTCAGGTCGGAGCCACCAGGGGCTTCTTGTGTTCAATCAGGTGCACGAACTCGTGCTTGAAGTGCTTGATCATGGCGCGCACGGGCATCGCAGCGGCGTCGCCCAGCGCGCAGATCGTGCGGCCCTGGATGTTGTCGGCCACCGAATTCAGCAGATCCAGATCCTCGGGCCGGCCGTGGCCGGCGTAGATGCGCTCCAGCACGCGGTGCATCCAGCCCGTGCCCTCGCGGCAGGGCGTGCACTGGCCGCAGGACTCGTGGGCGTAGAAGTAGGACAGGCGCAGCAGGCTCTGCACCATGCAGCGCGAGTCGTCGATGACGATGACGGCTCCCGAGCCCAGCATGGAGCCGGCCTTGGCGATGGAGTCATAGTCCATCGTGCAGTTCATCATCACCTCGGCCGGCAGCACCGGCGCGGACGAGCCACCCGGGATGACGGCCTTGAGCTTGCGCCCCTTGCGCACGCCGCCGGCGAGCTCCAGCAGCGTGGAGAACGGCGTGCCCAGCGGGATCTCGAAGTTGCCGGGCTTCTCGACGTCGCCCGACACGGAGAACAGCTTGGTGCCGCCGTTGTTGGGCTTGCCGATCTCCAGGTAGGCCTGGCCGCCGTTGCGGATGATCCAGGGCACCGCGGCGAAGGTCTCGGTGTTGTTGATCGTCGTGGGCTTGCCGTACAGGCCGAAGCTGGCCGGGAACGGCGGCTTGAAGCGCGGCTGGCCCTTCTTGCCTTCCAGCGACTCCAGCAGCGCGGTTTCCTCGCCGCAGATGTAGGCGC
>JBKBVY010000212.1:0-5607 GCA_046289335.1 Roseateles sp.
TGATGACGCCCGCGGCCCAGAACGGAATCCAGACCATCTGGATCGCCCAGATCGTCGCGCCGATGGCGCCGAACAAGACGACGTTGATGATCAGCATCAGCGCCACACCCTGCCAGCTGTACTTGCTGTAGAGGTTGTTTTCGATCCAGTCATCGGGCGTGCCGCGGCTGTACTTGGCGATGGTCTCGGCGTTCTTGGCCTCGGCGCGATACAGCTCGGCGCCCTCCGCCATGACCTTGCCCAGACCGCGCGTCTGCGGGCTGTGCGGGTCTTCCTCGGTCTCGCACTTGGCGTGGTGCTTGCGGTGGATGGCCACCCACTCGCGCGTGACCATGCCGGTGGTCAGCCACAGCCAGAAGCGGAAGAAATGCGAGGGAATGGGTCCCAGGTCCAGCGCCCGGTGAGCTTGGCAGCGGTGCAGGAAGATGGTGACCGCTGCGATGGTGATGTGGGTCACGACCAGCGTGTAGACCACCAGTTGCCAGGCGCTCAGGTCGGCCAGGCCATGGGCCAACCAATTCAGCAGCGCGTCGAAGAATGCGTTCATGCGTCCAGAACCTCGGCCCGCGGGCCATACGAAAGAGCCTGAATTGTAGAGGCGCCCCTCCAAAAACCAGCCCCGGGAGCCACCCGAATCAGGCACCCGCGTGTGAATCGACGCGTTCCTTGACCGCCATCAAGCCGCCCGCTCCCAGGCGATGGCGAAGAAGCCGTCCGTCGCATGCCGATGCGGCCACAGCCGCAGCGTCCCGCCGTCCACCAGCTCGGCGGCGCGTTCCACCTGGGCCTTGGCGAGCAGCTCGGCGGCGTCCAGCGGGCGGAAGTCGGGATGGGCCGCGGCAAACTCGGCGGCGATGACCTCGTTCTCGGCGTCCAGCAGGCTGCAGGTCGCGTAGACCAGCCGGCCGCCCGGTTTCACCAGCCGCGCGGCGCTGGCCAGGATGGCACGCTGCTTGGCCTGCAGCTCCGTCACGGCCTGCGGCGACTGGCGCCATTTCAGGTCGGGGTTGCGGCGCAGCGTGCCCAGGCCCGAACAAGGCGCGTCCACCAGCACGCGGTCGATCTTGCCGGCCAGGCGCTTGATGCGGTCGTCGCGTTCATGGGCGATCTGCGCCGGGTAGACGTTGGACAGGCCGCTGCGCGCCAGCCGCGGCTTGAGCGCATCCAGCCGGTGGCCGGACACGTCGAATGCGTAAAGCCGCCCCGTGTTGCGCATCGCAGCGCCCAAGGCCAGCGTCTTGCCGCCCGCGCCGGCGCAGAAGTCCACCACCATCTCGCCGCGCTTGGGCGCCAGCAGCAGCGCCAGCAGCTGGCTGCCCTCGTCCTGCACCTCCACGCCGCCGCTGGTGAAGATGTCCAGCTTGTTCAGCGCCGGCTTGCCGTCAACCCGCAGGCCCAGCGGCGAGTAAGGCGTCGGCAAGGCCTCGATGCTGGCGGCCTTCAGCTGTGCCTGGGCTTCCTCGCGCTTGAGCTTCAGCGTGTTCACGCGCAGGTCCAGCGGCGCCGGCTCGTTCAAGGCTGCCGCCAACGCCCAGAACTCCGCATCGCCCAGCCGCGCCTGCAGGGGCTCGACCAGCCAGTCGGGCAGGTTGTGGCGCAGCTTGGGCGACAGGCTTTGCGCATCGATGGCCTGCACCTGGTCCAGCCATTGCGATTCGTTGGGCTTGAGCGCGCCGCGCAGGAAGCCGGCATTGCCGCGCCAGGCCAGGATGGCCAGCCGCCGCGCCACCGGCCCCGAGCCGCTCTGGGCCAGGTGCTGGAACTTCAGCCGCTCGCGCAGCAGCGCGTAGGCGGTCTCAGCCAGGCTGGCCCGCTCGCGCGGGCCCAGGTGCTTGTGTTGACGGAAGAAGGCCGAGACGGTGGCGTCGGCCGGCGCGTCGAGCTTGTTGACGGCGCCTATCAGTTCGGCGCACAGCTCCAGCAGGGCATTAGGATGCATCGCCGCATTATCCCAAGGCCCCTGCCCCGCCCTGCATGAATCTCTGGACCCAGCTGCGCCTACGACCTCGCCTGGTGACGGCGGTGCTGGTGGGCAGCCTGCTGGCCTTCTTCTGGCCCGGCTCGGTGGCCTGGCAGACCCGCCTGCTGCTGGGCTGGAACCTGGTGATCTGGATCTACCTGCCGCTGGTGCTGTGGATGATGCTGGCGCGCAGCGGGCGCGTCGACGTGCAGCAAAAGGCGCGCGACCTGGCCGAGGGCATCCCGGCCATGCTGCTGCTGGCGGCACTGGGCGCGCTGGCGAGCATGGCGGCCATCACGCTGGAGCTGCAGGCGGCCAGGCAGTCGCACGAGACGCGCTACGTCTGGCTGGCGCTGGCCACGGTGGCCGGCTCCTGGCTGCTGCTGCCGGTGGAGTTCGGGCTGGCCTATGCCAGCCTCTACCACCGCCGCGGCCAGAAGGCCCACGGCCTGGAGTTTCCGGGGGACGACGGCCCGCCGGACTACGGCGACTTCCTCTACTTCGCCATCACCGTCGCGGCGACGTCGCAGACCTCGGATGTGGCCGTCAGCTCGCGGCCGATGCGGCGGCTGGTGCTGCTGCAGTCGCTGCTGTCCTTCGTGTTCAACACCGGCGTGCTGGCGCTGTCCATCAACATCCTGGCGGGATTGATCAGCTGAACAGCAACTGCTGCGGCGCGCCGTCGCGGTGGACCACGCGTTCGCCATCCCACACCAGCGCGTCCTCGATGAACCAGCGCACCGACTGCGGGTAGATGCGGTGCTCGGCCGTCAGCACGCGGGCCGCCAGCGCCTTGGCGTCGTCGCCCGGCAGCACCGGCACCGCGGCCTGCATGACGATGGCGCCATGGTCCAGCTCGGCGGTCACGAAGTGCACGGTGGCGCCGGCGATCTTGCAGCCCATCTCGATGGCGCGCTCGTGCGTGTGCAGGCCGGTGAAGGCCGGCAGCAGCGAGGGATGGATGTTGAGCATGCGGCGCGCGTAGCGGGCCGTGAAGCCGGGCGTCAGGATGCGCATGAAGCCCGCCAGCACGACCAGGTCGGGCGCGAAGCCGTCGATGACCCGGGCCAGCTCGGCGTCGAAGTCCTCGCGGCTGGCATGGGCCTTGTGATCCACAACGGCGGTGGCGATGCCGTGCTGTGCGGCGAACTGCAGGCCGCCCGCATCGGGCCGGTTGCTGATGACGGCAGCCACCTGGGCCTGCCAGCCCTCGGCCTGGCAGGTCTTGACGATGGCCTCCATGTTGGAGCCGCGCCCCGAAATCAGAATCACCAGTCTTTTCATGGGCGGACAGTGTAGGGGGCCACCC
Organism: Roseateles sp.; assembly: GCA_046289335.1. GTDB lineage: Bacteria > Pseudomonadota > Gammaproteobacteria > Burkholderiales > Burkholderiaceae_C > Pelomonas. Next base: position 3,270 of record JBKBVY010000212.1, read on the forward strand.
CTGCCCTTCGTCAGGTCGGGCGCGTTGAACGACAATCCGCGCCCCATGACGACACCCGTCCCCACCCGCCAGCGCGTCCTGTCGGGCATGCGCCCAACAGGCGCCCTCCACCTCGGCCACTACCACGGCGCCCTGAAGAACTGGGTGCGCCTGCAGGACACGCACGAAGGCTTCTTCTTCGTCGCCGACTGGCATGCGCTGACCACCTCCCACCCCGACCGCGGCACGCTCAACCGCCATGTCTACGACATGGTGACCGACTGGCTGGCCGCCGGCATCGATCCCGAGCGCTGCACGCTGTTCCTGCAAAGCCGGATGCCCGAGCATGCCGAGCTGTTCACGCTGCTGGCCATGTGCACGCCCTCCAGCTGGCTGGCACGCATGCCCAGCTACAAGGACCAGGTCGCCGCCGACCCCGAGCTGGCGACCTACGGCTTCCTGGGCTACCCGCTGCTGCAGGCGGCCGACATCCTGCTCTACAAGCCGGCCGGCGTGCCGGTGGGCGAAGACCAGACGGCCCATGTGGAGGTCACGCGCGAGGTGGCGCGGCGCTTCAACCGCCTGTACGCGGCCGACGCGCCCGTCTTCGTCGAGCCCCAGGCACTGCTGACCGAGACCGCCCGCGTGCCCGGTCTGGACGGCCAGAAGATGAGCAAGAGCCTGGACAACGCGATTGCCATGCGCGACGCGCCCGAGGCCACGGCCGCCAAGATCCGCACCATGCCCACCGACCCGCAGCGCGTGCGCCGTGGCGACGCGGGCGAGCCGGCGCGCTGCCCCGTCTGGCCGCTGCACCAGATCTACACCGACGCTGCCACGCGCGCCGCCTGCGAGACCGGCTGCCGCACGGCGAGCATCGGCTGCCTGGACTGCAAGCAGCCTCTGATCGAGGCCATTCAGAAAGAGCAGGCGCCCTGGCGCGAGCGCGCCGCGGCGCTGGACCCGCAGCAGGTGCGCTGGACGCTGGAGGTCGGCACCGAGCGCGCCCGCGCGGTCGCGCGCAAGACACTGCGCGAGGTGCGCGCGGCGATGGGGCTGGTCGCTTGAGTTCCGAGATCATCCACGTCACCGACCTCGAAGCCGCGATCAACTGGTGGCGCGAGCGCTCGCCCTCGCCCGACGGCATCAGTGCCGCGCCTGAAGTCCGTGCACTGGCCGAGGCCTATGCACTGCTGGCCTGGCGCCGCGCCAACGAGATCCACGTCGACGACCTGAGCGACCGCGCGCTCTCCGCCTGGCTGGCCTGGTACGAGACCACGCCGGACTCGCCCTGCATCGCCATCTGCTCCACCGCCCAGGGCGACCCCGTCTGCAAGGGTTGCGGCCGCACCTTCGACGAGGTGCAGCACTGGCCGGCGCTGGATCCTTTCGAGAAGCGCATCGTCTGGCACCGCATCGCGTCCGAGGGCACGGCCTGGCGCTTCAACCGCTACGCGGAAAGAGCCGTGCGATGACGCGGGCCGAGCGCCGGGCCGCCCCAAGCCGGCCCGCCGTCCCTGCGGGGGACCGGCCGACGTACCCGTCGGACGAGGGGCTGACATGACCCGCATCCGCTTCGTCGACAGCGTCGCCCGCCTGGTGCCGCAGGCCTGGCCCGTGCTGGTGGGCCAGCTGGCCGTGATGATGTTCAGCACGGTCGACACGCTGATGATGGGCCGCGTGGGCCCGCAGGACCTGGCCGCGCTGGCGGTGGGCTCGGCGGCCTACGTGACCATCTTCGTCGGGCTGATGGGCGTGATCCTGGCCGTGGGCCCCATCGCCGGCCGGCAGTTCGGCGCGCACGACCTGCCCGGCGCCGGCCGCAGCTTCGTGCAGGCCCAGTGGCTGGCGCTGCTGCTGTGCGTGCCGGGCTGCCTGGCGCTGTGGTTCCCCGACCCCTTCATCTGGCTGGCCCGGCTGGATGCCACGCAGGCCGACAAGGTGCGCGCCTACACGCGGCCCGAGGCCTTCGCGCTGCCGGCGGCGCTGCTGTTCACCGCCTTCCGCGGTTTCTCCACCGCGGTCAGCCGGCCCAAGGCCGTCATGGCCATGCAGCTGACCGGCCTGGCCGCCAAGGTGCCGCTGAACGCGGTGCTGGTGTTCGGCTGGGGCCCCATCCCGGCCATGGGCGTGGCCGGCTGCGGCTGGGCCACGGCCATCGCGATGATCGGCCAGGCCAGCGTCGCGGCGCTGCTGCTGCGGCGCGACGGCTTCTACGCGCCCTTCCACATCCCGCACCTGTGGCGCACGCGGCCGCACTGGGCCGAGCTGTGGGCGCTGGTGCGGCTGGGCGTGCCCATGGGCGGCTCCATCCTGGTTGAAGTCACGGGCTTCACCTTCATGGCCTTCTTCATCGCGC
>JBKBVY010000213.1:0-5586 GCA_046289335.1 Roseateles sp.
TGGGCATCAGCCCACTTCGTCGTCGCGCCTTGCCACCGACCCGCTTCACCAGCCCCTCGGGCGCGCCCGGTTGCCGGACCAAGGCTGACAATCCGGGCGATGACGTCTCCCCGCTTCTTCGCCCTCGTCCCCGCCGCCGGCATCGGCGAGCGCTCCGGTGCCGCCGGCCCCAAGCAGTATGTCGAGATCGCCGGCCAACCCATGCTGGCCCACACGCTGGCCGCGCTGGCCGCCGTGCCGCGCCTCGCGCAGACGCTGGTGGTGCTGTCGCCGGCCGATGACCGCTTCGAGACCGCGCTGCCCGGCTGCGCGGCCTGGGTGGCCCGCGTGGGCGGCGCCAGCCGGGCCGAGAGCGTGCTGGGCGGCCTGGCCGAGCTGCGCCGCCGCGGCGCGACGGACGAGGACTGGGTGCTGGTGCACGATGCCGCGCGCTGCCTGCTGCGGCCCGAATGGGTGGACGCGTTGATCGACGCCTGCGTGGCCGACGCCGTCGGCGGCCTGCTGGCCCAGCCGGTGGCCGACACGCTGAAGGCCGGCGATGCCGACGGCCGCGTGACCGCCACCGTGGACCGCCGCGACAAATGGGCCGCGCAGACGCCGCAGATGTTCCGTCTCGGCCTGGTCGAGCGCGCGCTGCAGGCCATGGGTGCCGCGGCCACCGACGAAGCCAGCGCCGTCGAGTCGCTGGGCCTGGCGCCACGGCTGGTGCGGGCGTCCATGGCCAACTTCAAGGTGACCTGGCCGGAGGATTTCACGCTCGCCGAGCGCCTGCTCACTGCAGGCGCAGCTCCAGGTCCTGCCCGCTGAGGAAGTCGCCGTTGCCGGGCACGTCCACGTCGCGTGCCAGCGCGCCCTGCAGCTTCAGCTTGGCGGCCTGATCGGGCGCGATGCGCAGCCGGCGCAGGCCCGGCGCGACCTGGTGGAACAGGTAGTAGCCGTCGGCCGAGCTGGTGGTGGCGACGACCTGGCCGTCGTGGTCCACCAGCTCCAGCTGGGCCGCGCCGATGCCGCGCTTCTTGCCATTGGCCTCCGCCAGCCAGACCGTGCCCTCCACCTCGGACGTCACGATGACCGGGAACTCCAGCATCTCCACGCGGCCAGGCCGCGGCAGCACGCGGGTGCCGGGCGTCAGCGGCCGCCATTGCGGGTCTTCCAGCGTCGTCGGGTCCAGCGCGATGTCGGCATAGCGGCCGGGTGCGAGGCGGTTCAGCAGCGCGGTGCCCTCGGGGCCGGTCAGGCGCGGATGGCGGCCGCCGCCGTTCAGGATGAAGCCGGCGTTGGGCACCAGCTCCTCGTCGGCGTCGCGGATGCCGTTCATGTTGCGGTCCACGAAGGCGCGGGCCGACACGGCGCCGCTGCCGGCCAGCGGCTGGCCGTCCAGGTTCCAGCGGCCGCCGCGCATGCCCACCAGCCGCGAGCTGAGGATGGCCTGGTCCAGATAGGCCAGCAGGCCCAGCTGGCCGTAGTCCTGCGGGCTGCCGTTCACGGGGCCGGGCCGGCGTACCCAGCCGAACTGGCCCGTGAGCCGCTGGCCCAGCCCCAGCTCGGCCTGGGCCAGGCTGCGCACCGTGCCGTCCTCGGCCAGCTGCGAGGCCAGCGTGTACTGCAGCTCGCCGGGCTTGAGGCTGGCGCGGTCCAGCATGAAGCTCTGCTTCTCCACACGCAGCTGGCCCAGCGGGCCGTGGAAGACCAGCCGGAACTCGTTGTTGCCGAAGGACAGCGGCAGCTCGCCGCGCAGGCTGTGGCGGTCGAAGCTGTTGGGCTGGTCCAGCGGCCGGTTGCTGACCGACACGCCGTTGCCGCTGACGCTGCCTTGCATGACGTTGCGCACGCTGGGCAAGGCCAGGTGGCCCAGCGCCACGGCACGGGCGTGCAGCGGGCCCAGCAGCTCGGCCTCGGGGTCGTGGCGGGCCAGCGTCAGGCGCAGGTCGGGGCGGGCCTTGTCGCGCGTCTTCAGCACATAGGCCGAGCCCTCCATGCCCAGCAGGTCGCTGGTCAGGTAGGCCGTGTAGGCGGCCTTGAACTGGCGCGAGTCGCGGCCGAAGCGGGCGTCGGCGCCGAAGGACTGGTCGATGCTGGGCACGCCGATCAGGCCCGGCGTGGACTGCTGGTAGGGATAGTTGGGCCGGGTGTCGGCCGCGCTCGCGCCCGCCAGCGCGGCGGCCAGGCGCTCGCGCTCCAGCCGCGCCTGCAGCGGCAGCTTCTCGAGCGGCACGACCTTGAGCTGCAGCGCCGCCAGGTCCAGCTGCAGGTCCACCGGCAGCCAGCGGCCCAGCAGCCGGCGCGACACGTCGATGTCGTCGCCCACCACGCCGGCCAGGCGCGGCTCGAAGCCTTGCTCGCGGCCGGCCAGCGTGACCTGGGCGTCGGCCAGGTTGAGGCCGAAGGCCTTGTCGCCCCGCAGCGTGCCGTTGGCGCTGCCGCGCTCGGGCTGCACCTGGATGGCCAGCGTCAGCAGCCGGGCCAGCTCGCCCAGCGGCAGCAGCGTCTGGCCGCCGTCCTGGTAGGCGGCCAGGCTGTCGGACAGCACCATGCCGTCCAGCTGCACCTCCAGCACCAGCAGGTTGCTGTCGTCCAGCCGGCGCGTGGCGCTGAGCGGGGGCGGCGGGGCCGCGGCGACGGCGGCCTGGTCTGGCGTGCTGGGCGTGCGCAGGCGCAGCTGCCAGTGCGGCAGGTCCACGGCCAGCTCCAGCTTCAGCCAGCGCGACAGCAGCTGCGTGGAGACGTAGATGTCGTCGCCGATGACCTGGGCCAGCCGCGGCTCGAAGCTCACGCGGCGCTCGCCCACGCGCATGGTCGCGTCGTGCAGGTCCAGGCAGAAGGGCTCGCCGCTGCCGGGCAGCGTGCCGGCGGCGCGGCCGTGCGCGGCCTGCACGCGCGTGTCCAGCCCCGGCAGCCGCGACACGGCAGCCAGCGGCAGCAGCACCTGGTAGTCGGTCTGGTACAGGTCCAGCGGCTCGCGCAGCGTGCGGCCGTCGAGCTGCACTTCCAGCCGGCGCAGCGGTGCGGCGTCGTCGTCGGGCGCCGCCTGGGCGCCCAGCAGGGTGCCGGCGAGAACGAGGGCGGTGATGAGCAGGCGGGCCATGGGGCCGCTGCCGCCGCGTCAGGGCAGGTTGACGGCGGCTTCGGCCACCAGCTTGCCGCCGGACTCCGGGCGCTCCTTGAAGCTCAGCCGCAGCACGCCCGGCGGCAGCTGGCCGCCGGCGGGCATCTGCAGCGGCAGTTAGGCGCATGGGCTCAATTGAAGGAAACGGTGATGACCAGCGGGCTGTCGCCGTCATGGTCGGGCGCGGCAATGACCGCGGCGGCCGGCCCGCGCGCCAGCAGGCCGGGGTCCAGGGCCAGGTCCAGCCCGAAGGTCGAGCGCGACTCGACGGCGCCGAGGATGACGGCCATGGGCAGCCGCGGTGGCAGCGGCGGCGCTGCCTGGGCCGGCACCCGCGGCACCAGGTTGCCGGTGGCCGGCCCGGCCGGCGCATCGCGCGCGGCCAGCAGGTCTTGCACGCTGACCGGCGCCCCCAGCCAGGCCGTCACGGCCACGGGCTCCACGACGGTGGCGCGGGCCTGGGCCACCGCACCGCTGCTGCGGTCCGCGTCGGCGGCCACCAGCAGCGTGCTGAGCAGCGCCAGGGTGGCGCTGCGCCAGTGCAGGGGGCCGGTTTTCATGGGGGTGATGCCCGACGGGCCTCAGTTGTAGGCCACCGTCAGCTGCACGGTGCCGGTGTAGGTGCCGGCGGGCTGTGCCGCGCCCACGGTCAGCTTGCCGCCCACGTAGATGTAGGCGGCCCCCGAGTTCAGCGTGCCGGTGGTGGCGTCGGTGGTCTCGTCGGTCTTGCCGGTGGGCGTGGTGGTGCCGACGGACTCGGTGATCCAGTTCACCGCCATGTCGTCGGCCGGCGTGCCGTTGGTCAGCGCGGTGCTGCTGCCGGTGTAGTCGATGGAGAAGCTGTTGTTGCCGGTGCCGGTCACGTCGAAGCGCGCGGCCACGCGGTGGGCAGGGCGGTGGTGCCGGACTTGCTGCGCGTGCCGTCGGTGGCCAGCGTGACGACGCCGTTGCCGGCGACGACGTTGCCGAACACCAGGTCGGCAGACTTGGTGACCGCGATGGGCTGCAGCACGACGGCGGTGGCGCTGGCGTTGTCGGCGGCCTGGGCCAGGCGCAGCGTGGCCAGCCCCGCCAGCAGGAAGCTCAACGCGCCCAGCAGCGTCGGTACCAGCAGCGGGCCTTGGGTGGTCGTCTTCATTGCGGTCTCCTGTTGCTCGGCATGAGCCCCAACGGATCGGCGCCACGGTGGCGCGGACCTTCGCTGAGCTGTTGTCGACCGCTGCGGCCGGCGCTTGAGGCCGGGTCTAGCAGATCACCAGGTCGGCCCCAGCAGCAGGTAGGCCGCCGTCTCGCCGCCGCGGGTGGCACCCAGCGCCAGGAAGAAGGGGCCGAAGCGCGTGTCCACGCTCAGAAAGCCGCTGACAGCTTGCTGCCAGCCGCTGCGCGGCAGGTTGGACAGCTTCAGCCCTGCGCCCGGGCCCACGGCGCCGGTCTCCAGCGAGAAGCCCACGCGCACCGCGCCGCCCAGGCCCACCGGCATCTCGCCGATGCGCCTTGCCATGACGACGCGCGCCAGCACCATGTTCTCGCCCACCAGCGAGCCGTCCGGCGTGCCCGACAGCCGCAGATAGCCGCCCAGCGACCGCGCCTGGCCGCGCTCGGCATGCGCCAGCTCGCCATAGACCTGGCCTGCCCATTCGCCCAGCCGGAAGGCCTTCAGCCCCAGCAGCGAGGCGTTGATGACGTTGGGTTCGCCGCGCGGCTGCAGCCACTCGATGCGCGCGGTGGTCCACTGGCCGCGGCTGGGGAAGGCCAGCGAGTCCAGCGAATCGGTGTGCAGTTCCAGGTATTGCTGGTTGTAGAGCTGAGCGCGCCGGCTGCCGCCCGGCACCACGGGCAGCACCACCTCGTCGCTGGCGCGCAGCCGGCCCACACCGAAGCGCAGGTCGCCCAGGCCGGCCACGCGGTGGCCCAGCTCCAGCTGCGCGCTGGTCAGGCTGCTGGTCAGGCGCAGCGCGCGCTGGCCCTGGTTGAACACGTCGTTGCTGCCGGCTTCGTAGCTGAGCCTGGCGCTGGCGAACCAGCGCGAGCCCGGGCCCAGCGGCTGGTAGAACTCGGTGGCCAGGCCGCGCGTGGAGCCGATGCGGGCCACGCTGCGCAGCTCCGCGCCCCAGGGGTTGAGCCAGTTGGCCACGTGCATGCCCACCAGCGAGTAGCTGTTGGCATCGGCAAAGTTGCTATAGAGCTCCAGCCCCAGGCGCACGCGGCTGGCGGCCCAGTCGGCCTCGGTGAGGCGCAGCTCGACATGGCGCAGGCCGTCGCGGTCGTCCACGTCGACCTCGATGCGCTCCAGGTCGCCGGTGCCGTCCAGCCGCTCGGCGGCCGCCTGCAGCTCCGCCCGGCCGACGCGGTCGCCGGGCTGCAGGCCCAGCTCGGCCCGCAAGGCCTCGGGGTTGAGGCGGCGCGTGCCGCTGAGCGTCAGCGTGCCCAGCGGCAGGGCCTGCATCGCGGCCTCGGGCGTGGCCAGGCGCCGCTGCTGC
>JBKBVY010000214.1:0-5585 GCA_046289335.1 Roseateles sp.
GCCTGAGCTGGTCGAGCGCGGCCACATCTACATCGCGCAGCCGCCGCTGTACAAGGTCAAGGTCGGCAAGCACGAGCAGTACCTGAAGGACGGCCACGAGTTCGACGCCTTCCTGCTCAAGGTCGCGCTGCAGGACGCCAGCCTGGACACCGGTGACGGCCAGACCCTCGCCGGCGACGCGCTGGATGCGCTGGCCCGCAAGTACGTGACGGCGCAGAGCGTCATCGAGCGCCTGTCCAACTGGATGGACGGCGAGGCCTTGCACGTGCTGGCCAACGGCCTGGCGCTGAAAGTCGACACCCGCGAGGAAGCCGAGGCCAGCGCCGCCGCGCTGAAGGCCGCGCTGCACAACGCCGAAGTCACCGTCGAGTCCGACCCGCGCACCGACAAGCTCTTCCTGAAGATCGCCCGCATCCACCACGGCAACGTGCGCGCCAGCGTCATCACCGCCGACTTCGTGCACGGCGCCGACTACGAGGTGCTGGCCGACGCGGGCCTGAGCTTCCAGGGCCTGATCAAGCCCGGCGCCGTCGTGCGCAAGGGCGAGGGCGACAAGGCCAAGGAAGCCAAGGTCGACGACTTCCGCGCCGCCATGGCCTGGCTGATGAGCCAGGCCGAAGGCAGCGTGGGCCGCCAGCGCTACAAGGGCCTGGGCGAGATGAACCCCGAGCAGCTGTGGGAAACGACCATGGACCCGACCGTGCGTCGCCTGCTGCGCGTGCAGATCGAGGACGCCATCGAGGCGGACAAGGTCTTCACGATGCTGATGGGCGACGAGGTCGAGCCACGTCGCGAGTTCATCGAGACGAATGCGTTGAGGGCGGGGAATATCGACGTTTGATTTTTTGTCTGGTTGCTCTGTCGATAGATGTCTCGGGAACTGATTCTTTACTGCGATGAGTCCGATTCATCGGGCCGGCACTTCGCCAACTTCTATGGTGGTGCGCTGGTTGAGTCAGCGCATCAGCAGGAGGCTATCGACAGGTTGCAAGCCAAGAAGATCGAGTTGAACCTGCTTGGTGAGGTGAAGTGGCAGAAGATCACCGAAGCCTACGCACAGAAGTACATCGACCTGATCGACGAGACCTTCGCCCTTGTTCGCGAGGGCAAGCTCAAGCTTCGCATCATGTTCACGCAGAACTACTTTTCTGCGCATCGGCTCACGGCAGAGCAGCGTGAGAACGGCTTCTTTCTGCTGTACTACCAGTTCATCAAACATGCGTTCGGCTTGCGATTTGCAGGCCGCCCTGATGCGGTCGCACCGTCCGTGCGCGTGTACTTCGACAAGCTCCCTGACACCAAGGAAAAGTGCGCTGCTTTCAAAGGCTACGTGACGGGGCTGAACCAGAACGCTGAGTTTCGTCGTGCCGGCGTCCAGATTCGCCTCGATCAATTGGCCGAGATCGACTCCAAAGACCATGTCATCTTGCAAGCGCTGGACGTGGTGCTTGGCGCGATGCAGTTCCGCTTGAACGAAAAGCACAGGGAAAAGCCGGAAGGCGCCACCAGACGGGGCAAGCGCACGATCGCCAAGGAGCGGGTCTACAAGCACATCCTGGCCCAGATTTGTGCCGTCTACGATGGCAAGCGCTTCAACATCGGCGTCTCGACCGGGAAGCCCAACGGCATGCCCGATCTGTGGCGAGACCCCTACCGCCATTGGCTGTTCAAGCCCGCCGACGGCGCGATCCGCCCAGAGTTCGCCAAGAAGAACGGCGGTAGCGCAAAAAAATAGACCCCGCGTTCACTACATCAGCGTCCCAAGTGGAACTTGGGCGTTCGTGAAACGAAGGGTCTGGGCGCGGATTCTACTGGTTCATTCGACGCGAGAGCCGCACGGCGGGAAACAGCCAGGCAACGCAGGATGTCCAAACTCGCTCATGCAGCGATGCCGCCTGCTCGGTGCGATGGGTGTTGCACTGGCCGCCTCACGCAGAAGCCGCTCGCCTGCGCCGCACCCCGCCGGCCACGGCCAGTCCGCCCATGGCCATCAGCAGCAGCGATGACGGCTCCGGCACCGGCGCCGCCATGGTGGTGAGGCCGTTCAGCGTGATGGAGCCGCTCCAGCTGCCGGAAGCCAGCGGGTCGGCATAGCCGTTGCCCAGGCGCACGACCAGGTCGGTCGCCGCACCGCCGAAGCTGATGGGCGTGGCCAGCAGCACGCTGCCGCTCAGGCTGGTGCCGGGTGCGTCGCTGGCGCCGTTGGCCCAGCTGCGCCATTCCGCGGCGCCGAGGCTGCTGAAGCCGCCGACCTGCAAGGGCCCGCCGAGCGCCAGGGCCGCAGGGCCGACGTACAGCGTCAGGTCGTTGGCATAGGTGTCCAGCGTGGAGGCGTTCAGCACGGCATTGACGGACACGCCCTTCAGTGTGCCGGTGACGGCGCCGGCCAGGTCGCCCGCGATCTGCAGGAACTGCCAGCCGGTGAAGGACAGATTGCTGAAGTTGTAGGTGATGGCCGAGGCCGTGACGGTGGCCGTCACGTTGGCCGGCAGTTGCAGCGGGCCGGTGTCGGCCTGCGCCGCGGGGATGAAGCCGGCCAGGGCTGCGGCGAGGGCCAGGGTCATCGCGGTCTTGTTCATGGGGATCTCTTCGGAAGGCGGCTGAGTGGGGGATGGCGGGGCGGGCCGGTGAGGGTGCCGCCCCGCGCAGGGCTTACTGCTTCTTGGTCACGGTGCCGGTGGGCGCCAGGCTTTCCAGGCTGCAGTTCACCGTGCCGTAGTTCGTGCCCGCGCCGGCCACGGCGGGCAGCTTCTGCTTCACGCAGGCGGGGTCCTGCACCGTGTAGGTGTAGGGAATGCCCAGCGGGAAGTTGGCGGTGGTGGTCCAGTCGGTCGCGTCACGTGAGGGGCTGGAGCCGCTGGCCACCCACTTGATGCCGTAGGTCGCGAAGTCGGCCGGGCTCTTCACGTTGTTGTTGCGCAGTTCCCAGTAGCCGATGGCCGAGCTGTCGCGAGACGTGACGGGGTTCTGCACGTCCTCGAACCAGTTGCCCTCGATCAGCGAGTAGCCGCCCATGCGGATGTTGGCGCCCGAGGTCTTCACGCCCGAGTACAGGTTGTTGTAGAGGTGGGTGTAGCCGCCGCGCTGCAGCGGCAGGCGCGAGCTCACGTCCTTGTAGAAGTTGTGGTGGAAGGTGATGAAGCGGTCGCTGGCGTCGCTGTCGCTGGAGCCGATCAGGCCCACCTTCTGGTGGTCGTGGATGTAGTTGTACGAGTAGGTGATGTGGTGGGCGCCGGCCTTGCTGTCGATGAGGCCGTCGAACTCCAGGTCGCCCGCGCCCGCGCAGTCCTTCAGGCTGCTGAACAGCGTGTTGTGGTCGATCCAGATGTAGCCCGGGAACTTGCCGCTCTGGCCCTCGATGCCGATGGCGTCGATGGAGCCCGGCAGCAGGCCGATGGTCATGTTGCGGATGATGATGTTCTTGGCGTCCGCCTTGATGGCCAGCCCGAAGTTGGCCGCCGAGCCGTTGACGCCCTCGATGGTCACGTTGCTCTTGTTCTTGACCTCCACGATGGCGCCGGCCGGCTTCTGCCACTGCGCGCAGCTGTCGGTGATGATGCCGAAGTCGAACTTGCCCGTGTAGCGCAGCACCAGTCCGCTGGTGCCGTTGTAGGCATTGATCGCGGCCTGCATCTCGGCCGCGGTGGCCACGCTGATCGGCGTGGCCGAGCCGCCACCGGTGACCACGCCGGCATAGCCGCCGCTGTGGCCGCTCGGTGCGGGCGCTGGCGCCGGGGCGGGTGCAGGTGCAGGTGCAGGTGACGGAGCCGGGGCGGGTGCCGGTGCCGGTGCCGGTGCCGGCGACGCCACGGGGCCCACGGCGCATTTCTCGGCCAGGCCCGGGTTGGGGTCGGCGCCGTCGAAGGTGGCCGAGGTGCAGGGCACGGTGTTTACCAGCGTCTTGATGACCCACTTGTCCTTCACGCCGAAGGACACCTGCCGCGGCGTGGTGCCGACCTTGCAGCTGCCGCCTTCGTCCGCGCACTTGGAGAATCCCGACGGCCAGTCCGCCGCGTGGGCGCTGCCCAGCGGGGCCACGGCGCCTATGGCCACGGCCATGGCGGCCAGACCCTGGCGGGGGCTGGGGGCGCGCAGCGGCGCGGCCTGCTGCGGTTGGGGCGCGGTCAGGCCGCGAGACTCGAAACGCTTGCTCTTCATCGACTGTCTCCTGTTGTTGTCCGGGCCCGCTTCAAGCGGGCATAGCTGCGCCACCACCGGTCACCGGTGCCTTGAAAAATTCGAGGGAACGCACTCCGCCTGATGCTCCATCTCGTGCGGCGCGAATCGGCAGGATCCGCGTCGGAGAGGGCGGCCATCGGCGCTGGCCATGTGCGGCGCGCCAGCGCTCAGGCGTGGCGGCGTCGTCAACCTGCCGGGATGCTAGCGAGGGCGTTTGATTTCGGAAAGGCGTTTTACCTTTGTTGGTACGTCGTTGCGGGTTTGTGCTGATCGCGCTTGCCCGAGGGCCTGCCACCAGCGCCGCATGACTTTGGGGCCGACGTCCGGGCGCACCCAGAATGCGGCCCCGTCCGTTCCCGCCCCCGGCCGCCGATGTCCGCCTTTCGCCTCGTTGCCACCGACCAGCTCGCCCCCGAGACCCTGCATGCCGCCTTCGGCCGCGCCTTTGCCGACTACCTGGCCGGCCCCTTCCAGCTGACGCCCGAGCAGTGGCCCGGCTTCCTGGCCCGCCAGGGCGTGGACCTGGCGCTGGGCCGTGCGGCGTTGCAGGCCGACAGCGGCGCGGTGCTGGCCTTTGCGCTGGTGGCGCCGCGGCCGGCGCTGTCGCGCTGGCGGCTGGCCACCATGGGCGCCGTACCCGAGGCTCGCGGCAGTGGCGCGGCGGTGGCGCTGCTGCAGGACTTCGTCGACCGCGGCCGCGCCGCCGGGCTGGCCGCGCTGGAGCTGGAGGTGTTCGCGCAGAACGAGCGCGCGCTGCGGCTGTACCGCCGCCACGGCTTCGTCGAGCAGCATGCGCTGCAGGGCTGGCAGCGCCTGGCCCGCGCCGGCGAGCCGGTGGCGCCCGCTGCGGTGCGCGTCGTCACGGCCGACGCCGCGCTGGCCTGGCTGCGCGACGCCGTGGACGGCTTGGCGCCTGGGCTCGGCCCAGCTGGTGTTCAGCGGCGATGCGGCGGCCGGCGTGGTCGTGCGCTCGCTGATCGACCTCGACCCCGCCCAGCCGCAGGCCCAGGCGCTGCTGCATGCGCTGCTGGCGGCCCACCCGGGCGCGCGCATCAGCATGCCGGCGCTGCAGCGGCCCGACCTGGCCGGCCCGCTGATCCGCGACGAGGACCCGGCCGACGCGCCGGCGGTCGCTGCGCTGATCGATGCCGCCTTCCGCGACCACCCGTTCAGCCGGCACGACGAGGCCCTCATCGTGCAGAGGCTGCGCGAGCGCGGCGCGCTGACGCTTTCGCTGGTGGCGCAGGACCCGGCGACGGGCGAGCTGCTGGGCCATGTGGCCTGCTCGCCGGTGCGCATAGCCGGGCAGGATCTGGGCTGGCAGGGCCTGGGCCCGCTGGCCGTGCGGCCCGACCGCCAGCGCCAGGGCGTGGGCGCGGCGCTGGTGAGTGCCGCGCTGGCGCGGC
>JBKBVY010000215.1:0-5585 GCA_046289335.1 Roseateles sp.
CAGTCGGGCGGGTTCTTGGCGGCCTCGATGACGCGCTCCTCGTCGATCTCGACGCCCAGGCCCGGCTTGCGCAGCGGGTTGATGAAGCCGTCCTCGATGCGGAAGTCGTCCTTGTTCTTCACGAAGTCCAGCAACTCGGCACCCTGGTTGTAGTGGATGCCCATGCTCTGCTCCTGCAGCACGGCGTTGTGCGACACGAAGTCCACCGCCAGGCAGGACGCCAGCGCCACCGGGCCCAGCGGGCAATGCGGCGCGAAGGCCACGTCGTGCGCCTCGGCCATGCCGGCGATCTTGAAGCACTCGGTGATGCCGCCGGCATGCGACAGGTCGGGCTGCAAGATGGCGATGCCGCCGGCCTGGAACACGCGCTTGAAGTCGAAGCGCGAGAACATGCGCTCGCCGGCCGCCAGCGGGATGCTGGTGTACTCGGCCAGGCGCGGGTACTGCTCGGCCTGCTCGGCCAGCACCGGCTCCTCGACGAACAGCGGGCGATAAGGCTCCAGCGCCTTCAGCAGCGGCTTGGCCATGGGCGCGGCCACGCGGCCGTGGAAGTCGATGCCGAACTCGATCTCGGAGCCGAAGGCCTCGCGGATCTCGGCGATGCGGGCCACGGCCTCGTCCACCTTGCGCGAGCTGTCCACGATGGCCAGCTCCTCGGTGCCGTTCATCTTGAAGGTGTCGAAGCCGCCTTCGCGCAGCCGCTTGATGTCGCGGATGACGTCGGCCGGGCGGTCGCCGCCGACCCAGGAATAGACCTTCATCTTGTCGCGCACCAGGCCGCCCAGCAGCTCGTACACCGGCTGGCCCATGACCTTGCCCTTGATGTCCCACAGCGCCTGGTCGATGCCGGCGATGGCGCTCATCAGGATAGGGCCGCCGCGGTAGAAGCCGGCGCGGTACATGACCTGCCACAGGTCGTTGATGCGCGACGGGTCCTGGCCCACCAGGTAGTCGGACAGCTCATGCACGGCCACCTCGACGGTGCGCGCGCGCCCCTCAATGACCGGCTCGCCCCAGCCAACGACGCCTTCGTCGGTCTCGATCTTCAGGAACATCCACCGCGGGGGCACCCGGTAGGTCGTGAGCTTGGTGATTCGCATGGGCTCTGGGCTGGTTCAGGAACGGCCGCGAGCTTAGGAGGGGGCGCTAGTTCTGAAATATCGTTTGTTAGGCGTTTTCTATGCATGTTTCGTATACGTGCTCGCCGCGCTACCGGGCCTTTGTGACCGGTTGATGAGTTGCACGGAAAAACACTAGGGTTAACCCTTGTGCAACCTGGTGTTAACCCTTATAGTGGAGCCGTATCAACAAAGAGCCAAGGGAACACAAATGGAACTGCTGATCATCACGCTGACCTTCTCCGTCGTGGCCATCGTGGCCCAACTGAGCGACGTGGCCACCACCCGGTTCGGCGCCAACGCCGCCTGAGCCCGCTGGCCCCGCGCCCCTGGAGGGCGCCCCACCGAAACAACCCGCAGCGCCCTGGCCTGCGGGTTTTCTTTTTTGGACGCTCGGACGCGCCGGCCAGCCGCTGTAGGGGTCGCCGCGCTGATACAGCGCAGCGCCCGGGCCGGGTCGGTGTCCCTTGGCCGACGCGGGCGCTAGGGCTGCAATGCGGGCATCGACAGGCTCCCCATGCCCCATGACCGAACTGCTGCCCCTCGCCGGCTACTGCGCGCTGATGTCCGGAACGCCCGGGCCGAGCAACATGCTGCTGGTGGCCAACGGCGCCCACCACGGCTACCGCCGCACGCTGCCGGCCATCCTGGGCATCAACGCCGGCGGCGCGGTGCAGACGTTCGCGACCTGCCTGGGCCTGGGCGCGCTGTTCACGACCTGGCCCGTGCTGCATGACGCGCTCCGGCTGGCCGGCACCTTGTACATGCTGGTGCTGGCCTGGCGGCTCGCCGGCAGCCCGGCGGCGCAGGACCGCCCGCCGCAGCAGTGGCGCTTCGGCGAGGCCGCCCTGTTCCAGGCCGTCAACCCCAAGAGCTGGCTGAAGGCGGTGACGCTGGCCTCGGTGTTCATGCCGGCGCACCTGGGGCTGGCGGAGGGGGCGCTGGTCGTCGCGGGCATGGGCGCCCTGATCGGCTTCCCCTGCGTGTCGATGTGGGCGCTGTTCGGCGCGGCCATCGGGCGTTTCCTCGGCAGCCCCGGCCGGCGCCGGGCCTTCAATGCCATCATGGCGGCTTCGCTGGCTCTGCTGGCCCTGCTGCTGCTGCGCTGATGTTCTCGCTGGACCGCGACTCGCCCACCCCGCTGGCCGACCAGATCGAACAGCGCCTGCATGCGCTGATCGCCAGCGCCCAGCTGCCGCCCGGCGCGCGGCTGAACTCCATCCGCCGGCTGGCAACCCGGCTGGGTGTCAGTCCCAACACCGTGGTCGCGGCCTACGACCGCCTGGTGGCCGACGGCCTGATCGACTCGCGCGGCACGGCCGGCTTCTTCGTCGCCGAAGGCGCGGCCGACGCCATGCCCGACGCCACCCGCGTGGAGGCCGGTGAGGAACAGGAGGCCGTCTGGCTGGCCCAGCAGGCCAACGACCAGCGCGCCGGCATGCTGCTGGCCAGCAGCGGTGCGCTGCCGGCCGCCTGGCTGGAGGACGCGGTGCCCGCCGCCGCCGTGCAGCGCGGCCTGGCCCAGGCCAGCGCCGGCATGGCCACCCGCTGCCCGCCCCAGGGCCTGCCCGAGCTGCGCGAACATATTGCCACGCTGATGCGCGCCCAGGGCATGGCCGTGGATGCCGGCCGGGTGCTGACGACCTACGGCGGCACCCAGGCCATCGACCTGATCTGCCGCGCCCTGCTGCGCCCGGGCGACAGCGTCGCGGTCAAGACGCCGGGCTACTTCCTGCTGTTCGACCGGCTGCGCCAGGCGGGGGTGAACATCGTGCCCGTGCCGCGCCGACCGGATGGCATCGCGCTGGACGCGCTGGAGGAGGCCTTCGCGCAGCACCGCCCGCGGCTGCTGTTCATCCAGAGCGTGCTGCACAACCCCACCGGCTGGGGCAGCACGGCCGCCAACCTGCACCGCGTGCTGATGCTGGCCCAGCGCCACGACGTGCTCATCGCCGAGGACGACGTGCAAGGCCATTTCCACCCCGGCGTCCCCACCCGGCTGGCCCAGCTGTCGGGGCTGGACGGCGTCATCTACTACTCCAGCTTCTGCAAGGCCATGAGCCCGGCACTGCGGCTGGGCTATCTGGCGGCCGAGCCGGCGCTCGTGAAGCGCCTGATGCGCGAGAAGATCGTCTCGGTGCTGACCACGGCCACGCTGAACGAGTGCGTGCTGCTGGAAGTGCTGGCCGCCGGCCGCTGGCGCAAGCACCTGGACCGGCTGCAGCAACGCCTGGCTCTGGCCCGGGGCACCGCCACCCGGCAGCTGCGCGATGCCGGCGTGATGCTGGAACAGCCCGGCGAAGGCGGGATGTTCCTGTGGGGCCAGCTGCCGCCGGGGGTCGATGTGGACGGGGTGGTGCGGGATGCCTTCCGCAGCGGCATCCTGCTGGTGCGCGGTGCCACCTTCGCCGCGGACGGTGCCCCCGACCCGCACCTCCGCTTCAACGCCGCCTTCAGCCAGCAACCCGTGCTGGCCGACTACCTGCGCGAACAGCTGGGCGCCGCCGCCAGCGCGCAGCGAGCGCTGGCGCGGGCCCGGGAGGGCCGCGGCATGCCCCACCCGGCGGGCTGACCCTCAGCCCGCCGCCAGCGCCCGCCCGATCAGGATCTTCTGCACCTCACTGGTGCCTTCGTAGATCTGGCAGACCCGCACGTCGCGGTAGATGCGCTCGACCGGGAAGTCGCTCAGGTAGCCGTAGCCGCCGTGGATCTGGATGGCCTCGGAGCAGACCCGCTCGGCCATCTCGCTGGCGAACAGCTTGGCCATGGCGGCCTCCTTCAGGCAGGGCCGGCCGGCGTCCTTCAGGGCCGCCGCATGCCAGATCAGCTGGCGCGCGGCCTCGATCTGCGTGGCCATCTCGGCCAGCTTGAACTGCACCGCCTGGTGCTCGAAGATGGGCTGGCCGAAGGTGACGCGGTCACGGCTGTAGCGCAGCGCCGCCTCGAAGGCCGCGCGGGCCATGCCCACGGACTGCGACGCGATGCCGATGCGCCCGCCCTCCAGGCCCGACAGCGCGATCTTCAGCCCCTGGCCTTCGTCGCCCAGCCGGTTGGCGGCCGGTACGCGGCAGTTCTCGAACACGATCTGCGCCGTGTCGCTGCTGTGCTGGCCCAGCTTCTCCTCCACCCGCGCCACCTGGTAGCCGGGCGTGCGGGTGGGCACGAGGAAGGCGCTGATGCCCTTCTTGCCGGCGGCCTTGTCCGTCACGGCCATGACGATGGCCACATCGCCATGCTTGCCGCTGGTGATGAACTGCTTGACGCCGTTCAGCACATAGTCGTCGCCGTCCCGGGTGGCGGTGGTGCGCAGGCCGCCGGCCTCGGAGCCCACGTGGGGCTCGGTCAGGCAGAAGGCGCCCAGCATGTCACCGCGGGCCAGCGGTTTCAGGAAACGTTCCTTCTGGTCGTCGTTGCCGAAGGCCATCAGGATGGAGCAGACCGGACAGTTGTTGACGCTGACCACCGTGCTGGTGCCGCCGTCACCCGCGGCGATCTCCTCCAGGATGACGGCCAGGGCCAGGTAGTCCAGGCCGGCGCCGTCCCATTCGGTGGGCACGGCCACGCCATAGCAGCCCAGGGCCGCCAGGCCCTTGAGCTGTTCGGCGGGAAAGTGGTGTTGCTTGTCCCAAGCGGCGGCATGGGGGGCGATCTCAGCCTGCACGAAGGCGCGGATGGCGTCCTGTACGGCCAGATGGTCTTCGGTAAGAAGCATGGGCTCGACCTGTGATGAAGGTGAGCCATTGTCCCCGTCAGGCGGGGGCTTGCGCGCCTTGTCAGCCCCGGCCGTCCTTGACCAGCAGCGTGCCCCGCCCCACCACGCTGGGCGGCGAATGCCGCACCGTGGCGCGACCGTCCACATGGGCCAGCCAGCCGCCCAGCTTGGCATTCCATTCGATGCTCGCGACCCGCCAGCTCAGCACCAGCTCCTGCTCGGCGAACACCGGCGCCTTGAAGGCGAAGTTGAAGTTCAGGCACAGCAGCTCGCGCTGCTGGCCGTCGTCGTGGCGCGAGAAATGGCTGGCGGCCAGGCCGATCATCAGGGCCGTGGTCTGCTGGCCGCTGGCGATGATCTCGCCGTGGCGCGCGCGCTGTGCGGCCTGCACGTCATGGTGCAGCGGATTGGTGTCGCCGGTCAGCTGGGCGAACCTGGCGATGTCTTCGCGGGTGAAGCGAACCAGGCGCTCGCAGGTTTCTCCGACGCTGATCAGCGCGGTGGTCGACAGGTCTTCAACAGCAAGGGTGTCCATGGATGGTCCTGAGGCCCGACGTTGGGCACGTTGGCATGCACCCGCTCATGCAAGCAAGGCCGATGCCTAAAGCCCGACCTTAGCGCAGCGCGCGGCGCGCCTTGTCCCCGTTTCGGGCGCTGGACAGCGCGCCGCAGCTCACCACGCCAGCCGCTGGCCGTCGTAGTTGAAGAAGCTGCCCGAATCCGCCGGCTTCACGCTGGCCAGCACCGTGCGCATG
>JBKBVY010000216.1:0-5496 GCA_046289335.1 Roseateles sp.
AGGTTGTCCTGCTCGAACAGTTGCACATCGCCGACGCCGCCCAGCGTGAACAGCGGCAGCCGTTCCACCGTGCCGGGGCCGGCGCGGTAGACATTGCCCACCAGCGTGAGCTTGCCCACCTGGTAGGGCCGCCCCACCCACTCATGCGCGATGAGGTTGTAGTGGACCGCCTTGCTGCCGGGGTTGTAGATCAGGTTGTTGACCATGGCCGCCTGCGCGCCGCCCTTGAACAGCGCGTTGCGCTCGCGGTTGGAGGCGTAGACGTTGCCCAGCAGCAGGATGCGGTTGGCGTTGTCGTGCACCAGCGTGCCCTTGCTGTGCTCGCCCTTCGGGTGCACCGACTCGCCCAGGCCCTCGTAGATGAGGTTGTGGCTGTAGGTGATGGCGTGCGAGGTGTTCTCGCGCCAGTCATCCGGCGTGGCGCCCTTGAAGCGCGAGCCGCCGATGGAGAGGTTCTCGTCCGTGGCCCAGGAGAAGCTGCAGTGGTCCACGATGACGCGGCGTGCGCCGTCGGAGGTGGTGATGCCGTCCTGGTCGCGGCCGCTGCGCTTGGGCCGCCCGTAGGCGCCGGGGCGGATGCTCAGGTGTTGCACGATGACGTCGGCGGCGGCGATGTCCAGCTCGCCGCGCACCAGCGTGATGCCGGGGTCGGGCGCCGTCTGGCCGGCGATGGTCACGCGGCCCTCGCGCAGCTTGTAGCTGGCGCCGCCCATGTCGATGACGCCGCCCACCTCGAACACGACGATGCGCGGCCCCGGCGTGTCCAGCGCCGCCTTCAGGCTGCCGGGGCCGTCGGCGGCCAGCGTCGTCACGCGCAGGATCCGGCCGCCCTGGCCGCCGGTGGTCTGGGCCCAGCCGGCGTGGACGTAGGTGGCCGGGTGCAGCGGCGCGGTGCCGCCCTGGGCATGGCCCAGGCCGGCGAAGCAGAGCAGGGCGGGAGCCAGCAGCCAGCGCAGTCGCATGGTTCAGCCCATCAGGTCTTGCATGGCTTCGCGCGGGATCAGCGCGCCGGGATGCTGGATGACGCGCGCCGCCAGCCGGTTGCCGAAGGCCGCGGCTTCGGGGGCGGCCACGCCGCGCAGCCGCCGGCTCAGATAGCCGGCCGCGAAGCTGTCGCCGGCGGCCGTGGTGTCCACCACGCGCGGCACGGCCTCGGTGGCGACCTCCTGCCAGTGGCCGTCGCCGCCCACCACGGTGGGCAGGGCGCCGCGCTTGATGGCCACCTCGGCCACCGGCAAGGCCTGGGCGGCGCTGACGGCCGAGGCCAGGTCCGGCAGGCCGTGCAAGGCCTGGTGGTCGTCGGCCGTGATCAGCGCGACGCCGGCCGCCGCGAAGGCACGGCCATACCAGTAGCGCGCGTCGGCCACCGAGTCCCACAGGCGCGGGCGGTAGTTGTTGTCGAAGGCCACCAGCTTGCCGGCGGCACGCATGCGCGCCATCAGCGCCAGCACGCGCTCGCGGCCGGCCTGCGGCAGGATGGCCAGGCTGATGCCCGACAGGTACAGCGCGTCCAGCGCATCGGCCTGTTCCTCCAGCGCCGTGGCGGCGCTGTCGAAGTAGGAGCGCGCCGCCGCCTGGCCGCGCCAGTAGTGGAAGCGTCGCTCGCCACCGGCGTCCAGCTCGATCAGGTACAGCCCCGGCAGCCGCCCGGGCAGGCGCTGCACCAGGCCGGTGGCCACGCCCTCGGCGGCCCAGCGCTCCAGCATCCCGCTGCTCAGGCTGTCGTCGCCCAGCGCGGTGGCGTAGTGCACCCGCAGCTGCCGGCCGCCGCAGCGGGACAGGTAGACGGCGGTGTTCAGCGTGTCGCCGCCGAAGCTCTGGCGCAGCTGGCCGAAGGCTTGGCCCTGCAGCTCCAGCATGCATTCACCCAGGGCGGCGATGGACACCGGACGGCCCGTGGCCGGGGAAGAGGAATTCACGGAAATGAAAAATGAAACGGTGGTTCAATAACAATACCGCAGCCGACCCGTGCCGCGCACATGGGTTTACCCAGGCCAGCCGCTTCGCGCAACGCGCTGCGCGTTTGCGGGCACGGCCTGGCGGCGACGGCAAGGGGTACGCTAGCGACAACGGCCGGGCGCCGGTCCGCCCGGACGAGGAGGCTGCGATGAACCATGGATTCGGACATGAGGTGCCGCCGCGGCATGCCCAGCATGCGCATCGGCAGGTCACGCGCTACCTGGTGGTCATCGGCTCGCCCGGCGGCGCGCTGGCCCGGCTGTTCGTTGCGGACCGCAGCCAGGTGGCCGAGTTCGATGCCGGCAGCGAGGAAGTGGCCGAGCTGATCAAGACGGCAGCGGCCAGCGCCGGCGCCGGCGGCGCCGAATGGGACCGCGCGCTGGCCGGGCACACGGCGGCCGAACGGGCGGGGGCGACGGTCTACGAGCTGCCGCTGTAGCGGCGCATCAGCCGCCACCCTCCCGGGGCAGCTCGCAGTCCAGCCGCCACGGCGCGCTCCAGCGGCTGGGCGTGGCCGGGTGGTCGGCCGGGGCCACGGCGGTGGCCTGCTCGCGCAGCGCGGCCTGCAGCGCGGGCCAGTACTGCGGGCCGCAGGCCAGCCGGGTGCCGTTGTCCAGCAGCAGCGTGGCGCGGCCGTTGTCGTGCGGCAGGGCCTCCAGCACATGCGCGGGCGCGACGGCCACGCGGGTCTGGCAGCGCAGCAGGCGGCCGGGCGGCAGGTCGTCCAGCAGCTCGGTCAGGCGGCGCTGCAGCAGGTGTTGCGCGCCGAAGCTGTGCAGCAGCAGCGCGGGATGGCGGCCGTCGGGCAGCGCCAGCCAGCGGATGTCGGCCAGGTCCAGCAGGCCGATGTGGCCGTCCGCCAGCACCAGCAGGCGCTGCACCTCCACGCCCAGGCGGCGCCGCGGCAGGCTCAGCAGCGCGGCGTTGACGCGCTGCGGATCGCCCGCGGCCACGCAGCGCCGCACCACGTCATGGGTCAGCCAGACCAGCTTGGGGGCGGGGTCGTGCAGCGAGGCAGCCAGCTCGGCCGCGCCGACGGGCTTGAGGCCCGGGTCCAGCAGCAACAACTCGGGCTGCAGCGCCAGCGTCATGGCCAGCGCCTCGCCGGCGCTGTGGGCCTGGCCCAGCACGCGCAGCGCGGCGCTGTCGATCAGGCGCCGGGCGAGGTTGCAGGCCGGGCTGTCCGGCCGGGCGACGATGAGCGCACGCATGGCCGGACATCATGGGCGAGCCGGGCGGCGCTGCCTTTGGTCATGAGAGCCCCCGGTCGGGCCTTCGCGGCGCCGGGCTTCAGCGTTGACAGGCGCCGGAGGCCAGCCAGCCGTCCAGCAGCGGCAGCCAGTCGTCCACCGCCTGGGCCAGCGCGCGCACGGCGCCGGCCGCATCGGGTGCGGCGGGGCGCTGCAGCGTCCAGGTCTGCTGTCGGGCCGTGCCTGCGGCGGGCCACAGCGTGGCCTGCAGGCGCAGCACGGCGCGGCTGTCCGTGGCGCTGCTGAACTGCTGCTCAAACAGGTCCAGGTGCACCGCCAGCAGCGCCGGGGCCTGGCCCGCGCAGCCGGGCTGGCCGGCGAGGTGCTGGCGCAGCCGCTGGGTCAGCAGCGCGGCGGGCGGGGCGGCCCACAGGCTGTCGCGGTAATGTGCCAGCTGCTGGGGCTGCTGGAAGCCGAGCCGGTAGGCGATGCCCGTGCCGGCCAGCCAGGGCGGGGCGGTCACGTCGGCGATGCGCCAGGCCAGCGGCCCGCCGGTGGTGGCGGCCGCGCCGGGGCCCAGGTCGTAGACGGTCTTGGGCGGCTGGGTGGGCGCGAGCGAGCAGGCCGACAGCACCAGCGCGGCGAGCAGGGCGGCGGCGCGGGTCATCGGGCACCGCCCTTCAGCCGCTGGTCAAAGCCCGGTTCGCCCGGACCGGGCGGCGGGGCGCCGCGGCCGAACAGCAGGCTTTGCGGCTGCTCGCCCAGGTCTTGCGCGGCACGCTCCACGCTGCGGCTGGCGGCGGACAGGTCGGCCAC
Source organism: Roseateles sp. (assembly GCA_046289335.1). Classification (GTDB taxonomy): domain Bacteria; phylum Pseudomonadota; class Gammaproteobacteria; order Burkholderiales; family Burkholderiaceae_C; genus Pelomonas. The sequence continues at coordinate 3,966 of JBKBVY010000216.1, forward strand.
CAGCGGCCGGCTGCGCGGTGCGGTGTCGCCCACCAGGGCCAGCTCCAGGCTGCGGGTGCTGGCCTGCAGCTGGGCCGCCGCGCCGCCCAGCTGGTCCAGCACGGCCAGGCGGGTCTGCAGTTGCTGCGTCAGCCCCCGGGCGTCGGCGGCCAGCGACTCGATCTCGCGCAGCGCACTGCCGGCGCGCTGGGCGCTGGTGTCGGCGCTGTTCATCAGGCCGGGCAGCTCGCGCGCCGCGGGCTGCAGCGCGGCCATCAGCCGGCTGGTGTCGCTGGCGGCCTGCTCCAGCTTCACGAGCGACTGGGTGAGCTGCGTGCGGTTGGCGTCGCTGAGCAGCGCGTTGAGCCGCTCGGCCGTCTCGGCAAAGCCGGCCAGCAGCAGCGGGCCGCTCTCGGCCAGGCGGTCCAGCAGCGTGGGCTGGAGGGCGATGCGGGCGCCGGGCGTGGCCCGCTGCAGCGGCGCGCTGGCGTCGGCCTCTTCCAGGCTGACGAAGGACAGGCCGGTGACGCCTTGCAGGCCCAGCTGCGCATGCGTGGTGGCGGACACGGGCGCCGCCGCGTCGACGGCGATGCCCACCAGGATCTGCCGCGGGTCCTGCGGGTCGAAGCCGATGCTGTCGACATAACCCACCTCCACGCCGCGCAGCTTGACGGGCGCCTTCAGGTTGAGGCCAGGCACGCCGCTGCGCGACACGACGGTGTAGTGCGTGCGCTCGGTGCGGTCGCCCTGGAACCAGGCGACGCTGGCGGCCAGGGCCAGGCCCAGCAGCAATGCGAACAGGCCGGCGGCGATGGCGTGGGCTTTGTTTTCCATGACTTCAAGGGGTGGTTTCTTCTCTCAACACCGCGGGGACGCCGCCGTCGTCGCTGGTGTCGTCCAGGCTCAGACGGAAGCGCCGCAGGTCTTCCTCGGCGCAGCGCTCCACATGGCCCAGGAAGAAGTTGCGCACGAAGGGGTGCGGCAGGCGAACGACGTCGGCCAGCGGGCCGCTGGCGATGATGTGCTGGTCGGCCAGCACGGCCACGCGGTCGGCGACGGCGAACAGGGTGTCCACATCGTGCGTGACCATGACCACCGTGAGGCCCAGCTCCTGGCGCAGCCGCCGCAGCAGCTTGACGAACTGCTTGGCGCTGTCCGGGTCCAGGCCGGCGGTGGGCTCGTCCAGGAACAGCAGCTGCGGATCCAGGATGAGGGCGCGCGCCAGCGACACGCGCTTGACCATGCCGCCCGACAGCTGCGCGGGCTGCTTGTCGGCATCCTCGGGCTTGAGGCCCACCTGGGCCAGCTTGAGCATGACCAGCGGCTTGACCAGGTCGGGCGGCACGCTCCTCAGTTCGCGCAGCGGCAGCGCGATGTTGTCGAACACGCTGAGCGCCGAGAACAGCGCACCATGCTGGAACAGCACGCCCCAGCGGTAGCGCACGCGCTCCAGGTCGCGCACGGCGCAGCGGCCCAGCGGGTGGCCGAAGATCTTCACCGTGCCCTCGGCCGGCACCTCCAGCCCCAGCAGCAGGCGCAGCAGCGTGGTCTT
>JBKBVY010000021.1:0-24842 GCA_046289335.1 Roseateles sp.
GTCCTGGGTGCGCGAGGCCGGCAGCCGGTGCTCCACCACGCCCAGCACGCCGCCCGGCTTGAGTGCCTTGAAGGCGGCATCGAACACCGCCTGCGTCTTCTCCGGGCCGTGCGACATCCAGTTGTGCACGTTGCGGAAGGTCAGCACCGCATCGGCGCTGCCGGCGGGCGCGAAGTCCAGCTTGCCGGTGGCGGCATCGAACACCGTCACCTTGACCTTGCCGTAGACGCCCAGCGAGTCCATCTTGGCCTTGAAGCGGGCGGCGCTGCGCTGGCTGTACTGCGAGGACGAGGTCGGGTCGTCGGCCGCGGCGATCAGCTGCCCCCCCTCGCGCAGATACGGCGCCAGGATCTCGGTGTACCAGCCGCCCGGGCCGGGCGAGAGCTCCACCACCGTGTGGGTGGGCTGGATGCCGAAGAAGCTCAGCGTCTCATAGGGGTGACGCCAGACGTCGCGGGCCACGTTGCCGACGCTGCGGTGCTCCGCCGCGATGGCGGCCTTCAGCGGGTCGGCGGCCTGGGCCTGTGCGGTGAACGCGGCGGTGAGGCTGAGCGAGGCGATGAGCCAGTTCTTCATGGGCAGGGTCTCCTTGGTGAGGCCGGCGAGTATCCGGCGGCGGCCAGAACCCTGGCAAAGGTCAGCCGGTCGGGCCGTCAGGGCAATTTGGCAGCGCCGTGCAACCCGGGCGCCGGGCTCGGTAGCATGCGCCCGCCGTTGGTGCTGGCCGCGCCGCCCTGCAAGACGATGAGCCCTTCCTCCCCCTCCCAGACGACGGGCCTTACGCCTGTGCCCCTGCACGCGCCCGTGCTGCTCGCGCTCTACCAGGCCTTGTGCCTCAACGCGCCCGAGCTTTGGGAGCGGCTGCAATCGATGCTGACCGACGGCGCCGCCGCTGCAGCCTGGATCACCGTCGCGGCCGAGCCGGGCCTGGTGCTCGGTGCCTGCCTGCTGCTCACGCTGCTGGTGGCCTGCCTGGGTCGCGTCGCCCTGATCTCGGCCGGCGGCGCCATGGTGCTGCTGTCGGCCGCCGCCAGCTTCTACATGGTGCGCTACGACGTCGTCATCGGCTACGGCATCGTGCAGGCCGTGATGGCCAGCGACCAGGCGCTGTCGCGCGAGAAGCTGGGGCACGAGCTGTTGCTGTGGGTGCTCGCCCTCGGCGTCGCGCCGCTCGTCGCCTGGTGGCGCCTGTGCCTGCGCCGCCAAGGCCCCGGCCCGCAGGCCCGCCGCGTGTGGGGCGGGCGTCTCGCCGTGTTCTCGGCCGCGCTGGGTCTGACATTTGCAAGCCATGCCGCCGTGCGGCACCAGGCCGAGCTGCATCCCGAGGGCAGACCGGCCGTCAGCGTCTCGGGCATGGTCGCGCACCGCTACGTGCCCACCAACTGACTGTCCGGGGTCGGCATGACCGTGGCCAACCGCACGACCGTGGCGCTGCGCGACGGCCGGCTGACCGACCCTGCGGAGCGCTTCGACTACCGCGAGAAGGCCTCGCTCGACGACGTCACCGTGGTGCTGGTGATCGGCGAAACGACGCCGCATGACCACCTGGCGCTGCTGGGCTACGGGCGGGATACCACGCCAAGGCTCGGCCGCGAGCGCGACCTGGTCGCGTTCCGCGCCGAGTCCTGCGACACCTCCACCCGGCTCTCGCTGGCCTGCATGTTCGTGCGGCCGGAGGGTGTCGTGACGGGCGACGGCTTCAAGACCGACCGCATCAACGAAGAGATGGTCTTCAGCGTCTTCCGCGAGCTGGGGTTCAGCATCGAGCTGTTCGCCATGCAGAGCGAGGTCGGCTTCTACCACCGGGTGGGCCCCGACTTCTACAAGATGCGGGAGATCATCGTCGCCGGCGCCGACGACGCCCCGCGGGCCGTGTACGACGAGCTGCTGCTGCCCGAGGTCGAGGCCTCGCTGCGCCGCCACCCGGATGGGCGGCACCTGATCGTGCTGCACAAGAAGGGTTCGCACTTCCTCTACAGCCAGCGCTATCCACGCCAGTTCGCACGCTGGACGCCCGAGTGCCTCGATGCCGACGACCGGTGCAGCAAGCAGGAGCTGGTGAATGCCTACGACAACTCCGTGCTGTACGGCGACCATGTGCTGTCCGAGCTGCTGAGCCGGCTGCGCGACCGCAAGGCGCTGGTGGTCTTCACCTCCGACCATGGCGAATCCATCGGCGACGGCACCCACTTCCACGGCACGCCGCGCGCAATCGCGCCGCCCGAGCAGCGCCGCGCCCCGCTGATGTTCTGGGGCTCACCCGCCCTGCTCGGCACACAACCTGTGCCATTGAGGCGGGAGAGGGCCGATGTTCGAACCTCATCGCCCCCAATGCGGCGTGCCGTCCTCGGTTCTGTGGGGAGGTGACCGGTTTTGCAGGGCCGGCCGAAAAAATCGCGCCCCGAAAAGCGAGTCGGGACGCGGACTTAGCTGTGGATTGAGCGCGGCGCCGCTTTTGCAACGAATCGGTCTGTGAGGCCCGGAAATGGGTCGCCGTGAGGCGAATCCGGGTCAGGATGGGTCGGGCGTGCTACCGGGCCGGCCACGGCCTCTTGGGGCCGGTTTCCCTGGGGAGAGCGCCTCGGCCGAGAGCTGGTGGCAGTCCACGGAAGCGCGCTCGTCGTGGGGCTCCGAGGTCGGACGGTGCGAGGTCGGACGTTCATCGACCGTCCGACCTCCCCGTTTCCCAGGCGTGACGCCGACTTAGGTTCGGGTCCGGCCCCGGGAATCGAACGTCCGACCTTGCGCGAGGTCGGACGTTGCTGCAGCGGGTTTAAAGAGCAGGACCGCCGGCTTTAAATCCGGGCGGCGAGGCTGTGGACAACCTCAGTCGAACAGCCCCGGGCCGGCGTCGGCCGGCTCGGCGGCGAGGATCTTGCAGATCTGGCGCTCGCCCAGGCGGTAGGCCTCGACGAGCTGGCGGATGGACAGGTGGGCGTGGTCGGCGCGGATGCGTCGATCACGGATCGCGCGTAGCGCGGCGCCGGCCTTCGGGATGGCCAGACGGTTGCCGGGATAGGCGCGACCGAGGACCACAGCGGCCTCCAGGCCGACCAGGCGGGCCAGCTCGCCGTCGGGCTTGGGGTTGGCGGCGATGTAGAGCGGCAAGCCGCCCCAGCGCTCGACGATGCGCATGGTGAGGGCGAGGCCGATCAAGGCCACGAACTCGCGCAGCAGCGGCTCCAGCAGCTCGATGTCGAGTTCGGCCTGCTCGCTCATGCCTTGGCACGCTCCCGGGCCGCCCAGGCCTTGAGCGTCTCCACGATGCGGTTGCCCTGCGCCGTGTTCAGGAAGCGCAGCGCGCTGACGCCGACCTGGGCTTGCACGAACTGGCGCAGGCCCTCGTCGCTGGGGTCTCGCAGCGCGCCGAGCTTGCCCAGCTCGGCCCACAGCTTGCGCATCTTCTCGGCGTGCCAACCGTCCTTGGGCTTGGCCTGGCTGCCACCGGGGTTGAGCGTGCGCATCAGGTGCTTGACGACGCGGGCCAGGGCGGCCTCGTCCATCGCCGTGGTGGACGAGGCGCCGCCGACCGCCTGCAGCATGGTGCGGTAGTCGCTGGCCGGGTTCTTGTCGGCGGTGTCCATGCCGAGCTGGGTGGCGGCGGCATGGATGGCGGCGATGTGGCGGCGGCGATCAGTGGACATGGTTACTCCACCTGTTCCAGGAACTGCTTCGCTTTGGCCTTGATGTCGATCCACTCTTCGTCGCTGGCACGCAGCTCGTCGGGCACCTCCGGCTCCATGCGGTCCAGCAGATCGACGAGTGCATTGACCTGCACCAACGCTGCCTCCAGCAGCGCGCCCAGGTGGTCAGGGTTGCGGCGTGCGCGGTAGGTCTGACAACCCAGGCGGCGTCGCGCGATGACGTCAGGATCGTCACCGCATCGCGCGGTGCATTCACAGTTGGCCATGACGAGACTCGCTTGGCTTGAAGTTGACGAAAGCCGGGTGGACGATCAGGCGGTGTTGCCGGTTCATCGCAGCAGCTCAGGAAAGCCGTTGTGCTCGATGCCGTCCAGTAGGCGGCCGGCGCCCTTCTTGCCAGGGCGCACCAGGCCGCGATACGGCACGCCGTCCGCCATCTGGTCGGGGTCAAGGACGAAGTGGCCGGCGAGGCTGATGAAGCCGTCATGGCGTGCCATCTCTGCATCGAACTCGGGATCGCCCTCGCGCGCAACCAGCGGTTGTGGCAGGCCTGTGTCTTCCTCTGCCCACTCGCCCCACTGCTTGAAAAGGAACGGCACGCCGGCCGACTCGCACTGGTCGCGCAAGCTGCGGGCCCAGTCTGGGTGCATCGGCCTGGCCTGGGCGCCGCTCTCGCCACCGCAAATGACCCAGTCGAGCGCCTCCAGGACGTTGGTGCCATCGTTGAGGACAGCACTGGCAAACATGCCCTCGAAGCTGATGGGCCCGAGCATGGGTTCCACGCTCAGGAAGCGAGCGGCCGCTGGCACCGCCAGCAGCTTCGGGATGTCGCGGTCCGCTTCGGCCTGATCCACCACGGTGGCACCGACAAGCACGTTCGTCGGCGGGTGATCACCGTCTAGCCAGTTGACGATCCAGTGCGCCAGGTCGCGGCGGTCGTGGCAATCCTGCACGAAGCTGAGTGCCTGAGCGAGACGAAACTTGAGAGCCCCAATGCGTTTGGACAGCAGCAGCCACAACAGCCTGTCGGTGACGCGCACGAGGTCCAGGAAGTCCACGAAGGTGGCGATTGGCACCTGGTTGTCTAGCCAGTCGCCGAGGCTGTTGCAGAACACGCGACGCCGCGTGTCGTCCATGGCGGTCCTTGCCGGTCTGCTTGGCGTGCTGGTCGCACAACGGCGCATCGCAGGTCTTGCCGTCGGACAGCTCGGCGTCGCACAGGTACTGGCTGATCGCCATGCAACGGGCGTCGATGCCTCGTAGAGAGATTCGGCCGCAGCAGGGAGGCGGCGCCTTCTTGCGGCCCATGTTCAGGTGCACCATCAAGCCGTTGATGCGGTAGAAGGGCATGTCAGTCCTCCTTCTCTGCACGCGCCGCCTTGGCCGCATCCCGCTTCTCCTTCAGCTTGGCGAGGATCTTTTCGCGGTTGCGTTGGTAGTAGGCGCGCTGGCGCTGGCGATGCTTGTCGGGGTCGGCGACGTAGTCGCGCTTGGCCCAGGCGTTCTGCGCGGCGCGGCAGCGGTCCTTGTTCTTCTCGTCCCACTGCTTCTTGTAGGCCCGGACCTTGTCGCGGTTGGCCTCGTACCAGGCCTTGCGCTTGGCCATGGCCTCGGGGTTCTGGCGGTCGGCCTGGTAGCGGGCGCGGTTGCGCGCGCGGCGCAGCTCGCTGGCGATAGCTTCGGCGTCCTCGGGCTCGGGTGCCGCCGAGGCGATATCGGAGACCGTCTTCACCTTGCGGCCGTTGACGACGATGGTGGCTCGCTCAGCGGGCTTGGGCTTGCGGCCCAGCTTGACGCCGAGCAGGCCGTCGAAGGGGTGGGCGCCGCGGCTCATGGTGAGGCCTTCCCTCGGTAGTCCAGCTCGCGCGCGACGCAGATGCGGTGCAGTGCGTCCACGTCGAAGTGCGGGCCGAAGATGGCCGGCTTTGCGCAGCAGCGCTACCCGTCCACGGTGCCCGCGCTGCTTGAGCTGCTGGAGCCGTTCGGCGAAGAGCTGGCGAAAGCCTACGGCTGATCATGGCCAAGGCCTCGAAGGACTTCATCGACGGCCTGGCCGCGCTGGCCGAGAAGCTGCGCGCCCAGGTGGACGCGAACATGGATGGCTGGGACATCACGCCCGAGGCCATCGCCGAGCGGCGCCGCCTGGTGTGCGACGACATCCACGGCTACGCCTACTTCGACCGCACTTACTTCCCCCACTACGGCAAATCGGAGCCGTCGGCGCTGCACAAGTACCTGCACAAGCGGCTGCCCGAGATCGTGAACGCCGAGACGGGTCAGCGCGATGCCATCGCGGCACCGCGGGGCGAGGCCAAGAGCACCAAGATCTCGCTGATCTTTCTGCTGTACTGCATCGCGCGAAAGCTCAAGCACTACGCGCTGATCTTCATGGACGCCTTCGAGCAGGCGGCCGAGATGCTGGAGGCGGTGAAGGCGGAGCTGGAAGTGAACCAGCGCCTGGCGAGTGACTTCCCGGAGATGTGCGGCCAGGGCCGCGTGTGGCGGGTGGGCTGCATCATCACGGCCAACGACGTGAAGGTGGAGAGCTTCGGCGTGGGCAAGCGGGTGCGGGGCCGCCGGCATGGCCCGTACCGGCCCGACCTGGCCATCCTGGACGACATCGAGAACGACGAGAACTCGGCCACGCCCGCGCAGCGAGACAAGCTGCAGCGCTACGTCACCAAGGCGGTGCTGAGCCTGGGCCCGGTGGACGACAGCATGGACGCGATCCTGGTGGGCACGGTGCTGCACTACGACAGCGTGCTGAGCCGCTTCCTGAAGCACCCGATGTGGCACGCCAAGGTGCTGAAGGCCATCCTGCAGTGGCCGGCGCACATGGACCTGTGGGACCAGTTCGAGCACCTGCTGTTGACGGGCGACACGCCCGACGCCGGCCTGGCCGCGGCCATGGTGTTCTACCGCGCCAACCAGAAGGCCATGGACGAAGGCGCCATCGTGAGCTGGCCGTCGGTGCGCCCGCTGGTCAAGCTGATGATCAAGCGCGCGCGCGACGGGCACGAGGCCTTCGACAGCGAGCAGCAGAACGATCCGATCAGCGGCGAGGACGCGCCGTTCGCGGGCGTCATCCAGTTCTGGGTGAACCGGCTGGACGAGTGGGCGCTGTACGGGGCGTGTGACCCGAGCCTGGGTCTGGCGGGCAACAAGCGCGACCCCAGTGCTCTGCTGGTGGGCGGCTACCAGCGGGTGCTGGGCGTGCTGCAGGTAATTGAGGCCAAGATCAAGAAGCGCACGCCGGACCGGATCATCAGCGACATCATCGAGCTGCAGGCCGAGTACGACTGCCTGGGCTGGGCGTTTGAATCGGTGCAGTTCCAGGAGTTCCTGCGCACCGAGTTGCTCAAGCGAAGCGCCAAGGCCGGCATTCCTGTGCCGGCTTTCCCGGTGAAGCCCCACCACGACAAGACTGGCCGGATCGAGTCGCTGCAGCCGTTCGTGGCCAACGGCCAGATCCTGCTGCACACCCGGCTGACCACGCTGATTGACCAGCTGCGCCACTTCCCGAAGGCCGACCACGACGACGGCCCCGATGCCCTGGAGATGCTCTGGAAGCTGGCCGTGAGGGGGGGCCAGTCGGCCGGTGAGTCCGTTGACGGAGACCGTGACGACGAGACCGACCGCAGCTCACGACGCCGCGCCGGCCGCTCGGCACGCCGCCAGGCCTTCGGTGCCATGCACCGCAACCGCACCCGAGACTGACCATGAACCTACACATCGACCTCGTGGACTGGGCCGACGTGCCCGCCGCCCGGCGCAAGGCGGCCACACCAGATCCCTCGCCCGCGCCCGTGCGCGAGGCGGCCGGCACGTTTGACGACGAAGACAAGGGCTACCGCTCGCTGAGCGGGGTATCCCGACGCGATCTGTCCAGCCTCAGCCAGGCGCAGATGCAGAAGCTGGCCGCCTTTCTGTGGGAGAGCAACCTGCTGGCCAACCGGCTGATCGAGCTGCCGGTGGCCTACCTGGTGGCCGAGGGCGTGCGGCTGACCTGTGAAGACCCGGCGCACCAGGCGCTGCTGGACGCGTTCTGGGATGACCCCATCAACAAGATGGACCTGAAGCTGCCGACGTTCATGCGCGAGCTGGCGCTGTTCGGCGAGCAGTGCTGGCCCACCTACGTGAACGAGCTGAACGGGCATGTGCGGCTTGGCTACCTGGACCCGTCGCTCATCGAGACTGTGATCATGGACCCGGGCAACGCGTCGCAAGAGATCGGCGTGCGCACGGTGAAGGACCAGGCCGGCAAGTTCCGCCAGTTCCGGGTGATCGTGCGGGGCGAAGACGATGAGCTGTTTGCCGCCGAGGCGCGGGCGCTGCGGGCCACGTACACCTCGGGGGACTGCTTCTACTTCGCGGTGAACAAGTACGCCGCCGGCCGTCGCGGCCGCAGCGACCTGGCCTTGGCTTCCACCAGGCGCTTCACGCCCGCGGTCACCGCGTCCTCGCTCTCGGCGCTGGCGGCCGTCAGCACCGCGGCCAGGTCCAGGCCGGCCGAGGCGCAGGCCTCGGTCAGCTTAGTCGTGACCTGCGCGTCGGTCGCCTTGTCGGCATCCAGCTGGGCCGCAGCGGTCGCAGAGATGGCCGCGAGGGCCAGGATCATGTGCTTCTTGAGCATGTCAGCTCCAGGTTGGGAAAAGTCGGTCGGGTCGGCGGCTTCGGTCAGCCGGTCCAGGCTGCCACCCGCGCCTGGCTCGACGATCAGGTCCACGCTGTGGACCCGCAGGAACTTCTGCGCCTCGCGCACCGTGGTGCTGCCGCGCTTGCGCTTGGCGGTCTTGGCATCGGCGTCCAGCGACAGGCCCATCAGCCCCGCCAGGCCGCGCTTCACCGCCTCGGTCATCTTGGTGACGGCGGGGTCGGCCGGGTCGATGGGCCGGAACGTGCCCACCAGGCAGCCGGTGTCGGCGCTGGCGCCCTCCACGAAGCGCACCCCGTAGATGCCCCCGATCAGGTTGCGCACGTCCTTGCCGCCGCCCTTGATGTGCTCGGCGTCGCTCTTCACGAACACCCGCACCCCTTCGAACAGCGGCGCGGCCTCGCGCAACACCGCGTCGGCGTAGTAGTTGTTGTTGGCGCTCACGCCCGAGCGCACGATGGTCACTTCCATCGAGCCGTCCGCCGCCTCGCGGAAGGTGGCTTCGGCGTCGGCCTGGCCACTGCCGGCCGCCTCGCGCACCGGCGTGTAGGCCAGCACCACCTCGCGCGGCTCGCCGATCTGCACCCGGTTCTCGGCGTCCACCGAGTAGGGCCACTCCTGAAAGCGGCCGGCGATGCTCGCCACCACCCGGTCATGCCAGATGCCGGTGATCGACGGGTAGTAGTTCGCCAGCGTCGGCGTGGCCTGGCACTTGTCGCGCAGTGCGCGCTGCACCAGGTCGATCAGCGAGCCGTAGTCGCTGGTCTGGGCCTCGGCCAGGCGCTCGAAGCCCTGGCCAGGCGGGATGAGCTTCAGCGTCATGGTCGGTCAGGCCTCAGGCCTCGGCCTTGTCGCTGAACTTCTGGCCGTCCGTCGTCACCACGACGACGTGCGTGCCGTGGTCCTTGAACGCCAGCACCTCGCTGGCCTGCAGCGGGTGCTCGGTCGTGCGCGTCTGGCCCTTGTCCTCGTGCACCACGCGTCGCTTCACGCGGCGGATCACGTCCTCCACCGTCAGCGCAGCGACCTCGGTCGTGCTGGCCAGCACCGGCTGGATGCCGCCTTGCAGCACCTGGCCCCGCTCCAGCGGCAGCAGCGCTCCCTCGGCGGCCGCACGGTCTGCGGCGGCCTGTGTGGCGGCGGCTTCAGCGGCGGCGCGGTCGGTGGCGGCCTTGGCGGCGGCAGCTTCGGCCGCCTGGCGGTCAGCTGCGGCCTTGGCCGCGGCGGCCTCGGCGGCGGCCAGCGCCTGGGCGGCCTGCTGGGCGGCAGCCTGGGCCAGCGCCAGGTCAGCGGCGAGCTTCTCGGCGGTGACCTTGTCGGTCGGCTTGTTGGTGGCGTTGCTCATGTGCACTCCGTTGAGGGACGGAATGCACTGTGCCGAGCGGCACCTGGCGCGATAACTCTGCGCTGGTTCAGACCGGCACCAGCGCCGGGCCCCGACAGTCTGCCCGAGACCCCCGCGACTGCATAGCCCAACTGCGCGGAGCCGATTTAAAACATGCATACACTCGGGAACCCCTACTAAAACTAGGGGGCCGGGATTGGCGTCCCGGAGGACTCCGCGGCACGACGGTCGCCGCACCAGAGAGACATCCCGTTTCCGGATGCGGCTACGTCGCGTCAGGCCCGCTCAATGGCGGCCCTGACGGGGGCCGCAAGGCCACCGGAAATCTGCCTCGCGCGGAGTCCCCGGCACGCCAACCCGTCAGGTGTCCGCCACCACCTGGCGGGCCCTGGCAGGGATTGAAGTGCAGCCAACGGAGGAGCCCCAGCATGGGAGCTTTGGCAGAGGGACGGCGGCGCCAGGTCATCAGGGGGCGCCATGTCTGAATCAGGAGCACTGGCCACTGCGGCCCAGCGGCTCACGCTCGTGGCCGACGAGTTGCAGCGCCTCGGCCTCACGCTCAACGCCATCGGGTCGCTGACCACCTGCGGCGATCCCGGCCGCATGAGCCTGGCCGCGCTCAAGACCGACGAGGTCGGCGCCATGTTCGAGCATTTCGGCCGCGACCTGCTGTCGCTGAAGGACGAACTCGACCCCCTCATCCACCTCGTCCGTGAGCACGGCCGGCCCCCCGAGCGCAACCCGCAGGCTCCCTGAGGCCCCGCGATGCCCCGCCGAGGCGATTTAACAGGGGTTTAATAGGCCTCGCCGGAAAAGGTGGGGCCCCCGTAGCCAAACGGGGGGTGATGCGCCCAAAACGCCGCGCCGCCATCAGCCAGTTTTCCGGCCCGGTTTGCGGCCCGTCGCCGGCAGCCGCTTCCCATCCCGCCGCGCCGCCGCGTCCTTGCGCGCCGCCTTCTCCGCGTCGGTGAACGCCTGGGCCTTGGGCACCCGCATCTTCCAGCCCTCCTTCCAGGGCAGTGCCACGCATCCGCAATGGATCACCTCGCCCACCGGCGCTGCCGGGTCGGCCGGATACATCAGGCTCACCGTGCCCTTGCCGTTGCCCGCCTGCAGCACGAACGGCTCGTCCACGGCCTGGACCTGACCGTCCGCCAGGTCGTGGTTCCAGCGGCTGTGCAGCTTGCCGCTGCGCCGCCACTGCTTCTTGATGGCCGGGTCGCGCCCTGCCTGGGCCCGCAGCGCCTCGAAGGCGGCCGTGTTGAACGCCGTGCCAAGGTTGCTGGTCACGATGCCGCGCACCTCGCTCTTCGTGCGGTCCGGCAGCACCTGCTGCACCGCCTGCATGGCCTCGTGCGGCGACTGAACGCCCAGCGTCACCATGCCCAGCTCGTGGTTCACGCGCTGCACCATCTCGGCCGTGGCGCCGGTGATGCGGTCGGTGTTCACCGCCTGCAGCGCGCGCAGCTGGCGCAGGTCCGGCGCCGGCAGCATGGCCAGCGGCGCCTGGCGCAGCTCAAACGGCGCCGCCGCCGCCAGCGGCTGGGTCACCGCGCGCTCGCCCAGCAGCCAGGCCTGGCGCAGGCCGTCCGCCGCCCGCGTGCCCAGCTGCGCTGCCAGCTCGGTGCCCACCCGCTGCACGCCCTCGGCCAGGCGCGGCAGCACCCACTGCTGGTAGTCGGTCGGCGCGCGGGCGAGCTGGGCCACGATGGCCAGCAGCGCCTGCTCGATCAGCCGGCCCAGCTCAGCGTCGGTGTTGGCCCACAGCGCCACGCGGGCCCGCATGGCAGCCGCCAGGGCCTGCCTGGCCGCCTGGCCGGCGGTGCGGGGCTCACTCGGCCGGGTTGCCATCCTCGGCGTCCTCCAGGTCCGGCGGCACGCCCAGCTGGGCTGCGCCGGGCTCGGCACCCTGGCTGGCGGCCGGTGCCTCGGCCTCCACCTTGGCCAGCTCGTCGGCGGGGTCGATGTCCACCTCCAGCCGGCGCGCGGCCACGGCAATGATCTGCAGCCCCGTCTCGCGGCTGATCAGCCGCCCGTTGATGGCCGTGCTCACCGCCGCGACGCAGGCCTGCAGCGCCGCGGCGATCTTGGCCACGTCCCGCGTCACCATCTCGGGGAACTTCACGGCCACGCCCCAGCGCTCGCGGTCCGCCCAGTCCGGCGTCTCGCCGCGCGCCTTGGCCGCGGCATACAGCACGTAGCGGCCCAGCTCCTGCAGGATGTGCTTCCAGGTGGTCTGCCGCATCGTGGCCACCTTGAAGAACGGGTCGCCCATCTCGGCGGCCGACGCGCGGTTCACATCACCGCCGCCGCCATACCAATGCTCCGGCACCGTGGCGCCGCCCAGCGCGTGGTTGCGGAACATGCGCGCGCTCTCGGCCCGGTCGACCGCGTTCAGGCTGGGCGCCTGGGCCGTCCACTCCTCCTGTTCGTTGTGCACCCGCACGCTGCCGCGGCCAGGCCGCTTGATGTCCTTCGCGCGCGCCTTCACGTCCTCGGGCGTGGCGCCGGTCAGCTTCACGTCCCAGATGAACGCGTCGAGGTCGCCAGCGCGTTCGACCTGGTCGAACATGAACTCGTCGTAGGCATCCAGCCAGTCCATCTGCGCGGTCACCCGCGTGACCGAGGCCCGCGACAACGACGCGCCGCTGACCCGCGCCGAGCTGGCGCAGTACCAGGCCAGGCTGCATGCCACGGCGGCCATCACGGCCAGCACGCTGCCGCAGGCGGCGAAGGACAAGCTGCTGGCGGACTTCCGGGATCGCGAGCGGTTCACCGAGGCGCAGGTGGACCAGGCCATCACTGCCGAGCGCGAGTACCTGGCGCGCTTCACCGAGAGCGGGCGGCCGAATGGTGGCTTCCCGCGGGTGGTGCTGGAGGACCGTGTCGAGACGATCAACGGCATGCTGGCGGCGTTCTTCGATCCGACGCACAAGGACCACCGCAACGTGCGCTCCATCAAGGAGTGCTACGCCGAGATCACGGGCGACCGTGACGTGACCGGCCGTGTGGACCGTGTGCGGCTGACCGAGAGCATCGGTACGGACACCTTCGCGGACGTGCTGGGCAACGCCATCACCCGCCGCCTGCAGACGGCCTACCGTGACGCCGTGGCCTGGACGGCGTGGCGCAAGGTGGCCAGCGTGACGCCGGTGAACGACTTCCGCGTGCAGGAGCGCACGCAGATGGGTGGCTTCGGCAATCTGCCCATCGTGGCCGAGCGCGGCAACTACAACGCGCTGAGCGATCCGAGCGACGACAAGAGCACCTACGCCGTGGCCAAGCGCGGCGGCCTGGTGCAGGTCACGCTGGAGATGATCAAGAACGACGACGTGTCGGCGATGCGCCGCCTGCCGGTGGAGACGGGTCGTGCGGCCCAGCGGACGCTGTACGCCTTCGTCTTCAACTTCTACGTGACCAACCCGGCGCTGTACGACGGCACGACGCTGTTCCACGCCTCGCGCGGCAACCTGTTCACCGGCGCCCTGTCTGCCACCGAGGTGGGGGCGCACCGGCTGGCCATGATGAAGCAGACGGGCCGGGACACCGGCAACCGCATGGGCATCCCACCTGCGCTGCAACTGGTGCCGCTGGACCTGCAGGAGACGGCGGTCAACCTCTACAACCGCTCGACCAACAACGACAAGACGTTCATCCAGGACTTCGCGCCCGAGGTCATCCCGGTGGTGACCTGGACCGATGCCACCGACTGGGTGATGCAGGCCGCGATGGAAGACATGCCGGTGATCGAGATCGGCTTCCTGGACGGCAACGAGGAGCCGGAACTGCTGGTGCAGGACAGCCCCACGGCGGGCCAGGTGTTCACCAACGACGTCATCTCCTACAAGGTCCGCCACACCTACGGCGGCAATGTCCTGGTAGACGGCTGGAAGGCCGTCACCAAGGCGGTGGTGGCGGGCTGACGACTGCCACCTTGGCCGGGACTTGAGGGGGCTCCTGTCCCGGCCTTTTTTAAAGGCGCGCATGCCGCGCGCCGCAAGTGCCGCGGGCCGGTGCTTGCGGAGCGGAGGCACTTCTGGGCCCTTGAGACGCAGCTCCGATCAGCGAATGTAAGGGTCTCTCTTTTCTCGTGTTCGAGAGCAACACGGGGGCTTTGCGACTGAGCCACATCAAAGAGTGCGGTGAACACCGGCCAACAGGTTCTGACACCCCGGAAAGACGGGGCCAATCACCGGAGCCGTCATGTCCCTCGCCACCATCATCCAACTCGTCCACGACAAGCTGCGCAGCGATGCGCTGGGCGACCTGGTCAGCACCGACCTGGTCAGCCGTGTCGTGGCCCAGGCCCTGGTGCACTACAGCACCGACAAGCCCCGCGAGCTGACGGCCGATACCACGGCCGACGGCGACCAGGTGCCGGTGCCGCCGGAGTGGGTGGAGGGTGTGTCCAAACTGACCGCCGTGGAATACCCGGTCGGCGAGGCGCCCATGCAGACGCTGGCCGCCGCACCCGCGCGGCCGTGGGGCGGCGCGGTGCGCATCGTGCTGCAGGAGCGCAGCCTGCCCACGGCCACGCCGGTGCGACTCCACTTCACGACCACGCATGCCAGCGACGCCAGCACGGTGCCGGCGGCGCACGAGAACGCGGTGGCGTGCTGGGCAGCGGCCGAGCTGTGCCGCCAGGCGGCCACGCGCGCCGGCCACGACCGGGACGCCACGATCAGCGCGGCGAACACCAACCAGTCGTCTCAGAGCGGCGACCTGGCGCGCCGGGCCAAGGACTGGCTGGCGCAGTACCGCACCGAGCTGGGCCTGCCCGACCCGGACGCCAAGGCCAGCGGCAAGCCCGCCGGCACCGTGGTGACGCCGGCCGGCGACGGCCACCGCCGCGGCCGCCACACGTCGCTCGGGGCCTGACATGCAGATCACGCTGGACGTGAGCACTGGGGCGGCCCTGTCGGCCGCCTTCGTGCGCGCGCCGCAGGTGCTGCTGGATGAGCTGGAGAAGGGCATGGGCTCGGCCGTGGCCTACCTGCTGCGCGAGACGCAGGAGGGCACGCCCACCGCCATGGGCACGCTGCGCCGCTCGTTCATCGGCCGCGTGGACGTGATGCAGATGCTGGACGCGGTGTTCGGCACCGTCAGCTCGCCGCTGCCGTATGCGGTGCCGGTGGAGCTGGGCACCAAGCCGCACCACCCGCCGCTGGAGCCGCTGATCACCTGGGCGGAAGTGAAGCTGGGCCTGCAGGACGACGAGGCCGAGGCGGCGGCGCTGGCCATCCAGCGCAAGATCGGCCGCGTGGGCACGCCGGGCTATGGCATGGCGCACTTCGCGCTGGCCGACGGCCACGAGACCATCCGCGGCGAGATCGGCGACGCCGTGAAGCGCGCGCTGCAGCGGATCGGGGGGCAGGCATGACGCCCGTTCGGTTCCAGCATCTGTCCGAGAGCACCGACCACGTCGTGATGGTCGAGCGCATCGTCCGCTGGGAGCGCAGCAGCTCCAACTGGGGGTCTGCCACCCGCATCGTCCTGGACACAGGCGAGGCCATCACGGTGGGCGAGTCGGTGGATGACGTGGAGCGCAAGGTGCGCGAGGCGGCGCGGCAATGACCAACGCGGTCGCCACCCACCGCCAGGCCATCGTGGCACTCATGGAGGGCCTGCCTGCGGCCGGCGTGATCCACCCCGAGGAGCCGTTCGCCAAGACGCAGGCGGCGTTTCAGGCGGCATACCTGTGGGAAGACCCCACGGGCGAGAAGCAGCTGCGCGGCTGGTTCGTCGTGCGCGTGCGCACGCGCGAGCTGCAGCCGAGCCTGGGCCGCAACGTGAACGCGCACACCTGGAAGCTGCAGGGCTTCATGGCGCTGAACTACCCGGGCTCCGGCATCGAGTGGGACGGCGTGGTGGAGCAGCTGCGCACGCGGTTTCGTGATGACCCGCGGCTTGGCGGCGTGGCCGAGCCGCCGCCGCTGGGCCAGCCGAGCGGCTGCCAGGTGATCGGCAGCGCGCCCGTGATGTTTGCCGGCGTGCTGTGCCACGCCACCCAGCTTGAGCTGACCACCTACGCCTACTTTTAAAACCGGAGAGCAGACATGCCGGACCCGATCCTCATCCGCAACCACGCCGTCCTGGCCAAGATCGAGACCACCTCGGGCACGGACGCGGTGCCCACGGCAACGGCCAATGCGATCAAGGTGGCCAACCTGTCCATCACGCCGCTGGAAGTGCAAATGGTGAAGCGCCAGACGGCGCAGCCCTACCTGGGCAACACGCAGCAGATCATGGTGTCGGGCTACACACGCACCGAGTTCGATGTGGAGATCGCCGGGGCCGGCGCCGCCGGCACGGCGCCGCAGTACGGCCCGCTGCTGGTGGGCTGCGGCTTCCAGGAAGTGCTGGTGGCCAGCACCTCGGCGGCGTACAGCCCGATCAGCGACCAGTTCAAGTCGCTCACGCTGTACACCAACATCGGCGGCGTGCTCTACAAGAGCTTGTTCACGATGGGCTCGGTGGCCGTGAACTTGAACAACGGCGCGATCCCCTCGTTCCGCTTCAGCTTCACGGGCATGTATGTGGCGGTGACCGATGCGGCGCTGCCCGGCAGCATCACCTACACCGACCAGGTGCCGGTGGCGATGAACAAGGCCAACACGGACTTCAGCATCCACGGCGTGGCGGCGGTGATGAGCCAGGTGACGCTGGACATGAAGACGCAGATCGTCTATCGCAACCTGGCGAACTTCGAGGGCGTGCGGTACGCCGACCGGCAGCCCGAGGGCTCGGTGCGCATCGAGGCCAACAAGGTGGCCACGAAGGACTGGTGGACCACGATCCGCAACGCCACGCTGGCCCCGCTGAGCATCGCGCACGGCAAGACGGCCGGGAACATCGTGGAGATTGCCTGCCCCAAGGTGCAGATCACCTCGCCCGCGTTCGACGACGACGGCGGCATCCAGATGCTGCGCGGCTCGCTGGTGCTGAACCCGAACGCCGGCAACGACGAGTTGGTGATCACCGTCCGCTGATTACGGGAAGGTCGGCCACGACGCATGTGCGCTCGCGGCCGCTAAGGGGATGAACCTCCCGCCCGCCCACCCCCGCTTACCCAACCCCGAGGCCAACATCATGAAGACCGACTCCGCTCCCCTGTTCACGCTGACCGTGCTGGTTGCCACCGCTGCCATCCAGGGCAGCCTGGAGGTGACCTACAAAGCCAAGCGGGTGTCCGAGACCAAGGACATCGAGGCCCGCGTGGCCGCTGACAAGAGCGGCTATGCGGGCTTTTTGCGCGAGGTGGTGGCGGACGTGAAGGTGACGGCCATCAATGTGGAGCTGCGCGGCCTGAAGGCGGACGGCAGCTTCGCCTCGCTGGCCGAAGGTCTCGAAGAGCTGTTCGATTGGCCCGGCGTGGGCGGCGCGATGCAGATGCGCTACTACGAAGGCCTGTGGGATGCACAGGAAAAAAACTCCGCGCGGCCGGCGCATGGCTGATGACGCCGGCCGCGGCCGACACAGCGCCCGCCGCTGACCCGGACGCGAGCCTGCGGCAGCTGGGTGTGAGCCAGGCCGATATCGACCGCCAGCGGCGCCCCGACACCCCAGCCGACGAGACCTTTGTGCCATGGGCCTGGCATGTGGATGCGATGCGGTTGTTTGGCGGCATGCGAACCCAGTGGCATGCCACTGCAGCGGTGGGAGGGCTGGTTTACATCGGCCTCAACTACGCCGGGCTGGCGGCAGTGGAGGAGCGGCTGGGGCTGGCCGGCCGCGGGCAGGAACTCTTCGACCAGCTGCAGGCCATTGAACGCGGCGCCATCGCCTACCTGAACTCTCGGCTCACCAAGACGCCATGAACAACGACCTGGAACTGCGAACACGCCTGACCGCTGATGCCAGCGGCCTGGCGGACGCGTTCCGCCAGGCGGACCGCAACACGCAGGCCTATGTGCGCGGGGTGGAAGGGGTTGGCTCCGCGGTGCGCACTGCGGCCACGGCCGAGCGCGAGGCGGTGAACGCGGTGACGACGGCCACGGCCCAGCGCAAGGCGTTCTTGGACACGCTGCGCGAGCAGGTGGCGCTGTACGGCAAGAGCACCGAGGAGGTGCTGCGCTACCGGGCCGCGCAGGCCGGCGTGACCGACCAGGCGGCACCGTTGATCCAGCAGCTCAAGGCGCAGCGCCTGGCACAGGAGGCCGCGGCCGAGGCAGCGCGCGAGGAGGCCCAGGCCCAGCGCGAAGCCGCCCAGGCCCGCCGCAGTGCCGAGGCGGCGCAGCAGGCCTTCATCCGTGGCCTGCAGGACCAGCTGGAGCTGCAGGGCAAGAGCAGCGGCGACGCGCTGCGGTACCAGGCGCGGCAGCTGGGCATCGGGCCGGAGGCGGAGAGCCTGATTGCGCGGTACGAGGCCACGCTGGGTAAGGCTGGCGTGACAGCCGGCCAGACCGCAGCAGCCATGCGCATGCTGCCGGCACAGATCACCGACATCACGACCAGCCTGGCGGCAGGCATGCCGGTGTGGATGGTGGCGATTCAGCAGGGTGGGCAGATCAAGGACTCGTTCGGCGGCATTGGGCCTGCGTTCACGGCATTGCGCGCGGCGATCAGCCCGGTGGCGCTGGCGGCGGGCGGCCTGGCTGCGGTGCTGGGCGCGGTGACGCTGGCTTGGTACCAGGGGCAGGAGCAGTCGCGGGCCTACGAGCGCGCGATCTTGATGAGCGGCAACGCGGCAGGCACCACCACGAGCCGGCTGACGGCCATGTCGCAGGCCGTCGCGCAGGTGATCGGCACGCAGCGCGGCGCCGCCGATGTGCTCAACCAGCTGGTTGGCACCGGTCAGGTGGCCGACCGCAACCTGCAGGCGTTCACGATCACCGCGCAACGCATGGAAGAACAGGTGGGCGTGGCCGTGGCCACGACCGTGAAGAACTTCGAGGAGCTGGGACGGGCGCCACTGCAGAAGACCATCGAGCTGAACAAGCAGTATGGCTACCTGACGCTGGCGGTGTACGAGCAGATCAAGGCGCTGGAGCGCCAGGGCCGGGTGCAGGAAGCCGGCGAGCTGGCGCAGAAGACCTTCAACGAGGCGGCGGATGCCCGCATGAAGGAGCTGCAGAAGAGTCAGGGCCTGATCGAGCGGGGCTGGATCGCCATCAAGACCGAGGCCGGCCGGGCCTGGGACGCGATGCTGGGGATTGGCCGCCAGAACACCACGCAGATGGAGCTTGACGCGGTGAATGCGCAGCTCAAGGCGCTGGACAGCAAGCGGGCCCAGGGCGCCGCGGATGACGCGATGGCGCGCGCAATGTTCGGCAACGCGGCGCCGGTGAACGGCGAACGGTCGAACGACGCAGCGCGGGAGGCGCTGCGCCAACGGCAGTCCGAACTGCAGGAGAAGCTGCGCCTGGAGCGTCGCGCAGCCGAGGCAGAAGCGGCCGAGCGCGCCCGGGTGAACACGACGGTGGAGAACGAGAAGCGCGTCGACGAGGAGCGCAAGGCCATGACCTCGGCGCGGCTGGCGCGTATCAAGGACGAGCTGGCCGGCATGACCGGCGCCTATGCAGACGCGGACCGCATCATCGAGCAGCAGCGCGCGGGCAGCCTGCTGGACGAGGCCACCTACTGGGAGGCCAAGCGGGCGCTGATTGCCGCCAATGCGCAGGCCCAGGTGAGCGCGCTGGAGCAGGAGAACCGGGTGCTGTCGCAGCAGCAGGCGCTGGGGGCGGAGCGCGTCCAGCGGGACCAGCAGGTGGCGTCCAACCAGGCGGAGATCGCGCGCATCCGCGCCAAGGCGGCGGCGGACACGGTGATCGCCAACGCGCAAGAGGCCGCCGGCATTCGGCAGATGAGCCTGGCGCTGCAGCAGTACACGGCACAGCTCACCGAGAACGAGGCGGCGCGAGAGCGGCAACACACGCGCGAGCTTGCCACGCTGGGTCGGGGCGACGAGGCCCGGGCGCTGGCGGGGCGGCAGAACGCCATCGATGACCGCTACATCCAGGCGCGCAACCAGCTCGACGCGGAGCGCCGCACGAGCCAGCTGACCGAGACCGAGTACCAGCAGCGGCTGGCGGTGCTGCGGGAGTTCTACAAGCGCGCGCTGGAGGCCGAAGTGGGCTACCAGCGCGAGCTGCAAGCAGCACAGATGGACGGCTCGCTCGGCATGCAACGGGCGCTGGAGAACTACGCCGACCGGGCACGCGACGTGGCCGGGCAGACGGAGCAGCTGTTCAGCAACGCCTTCTTGAAGATGGAGGACGCCGTCGTGAAGTTTGCGATGACCGGAAAGCTGAACTTTCGGGAGTTCGCGGAGGCGGTGATCGCGGACCTGGTGCGCATCTATGTGAGGCAGCAGCTGGTGGGTCTGTTCACGCAGGCGGCGAACTACATGTTCGGCCCCTCGGGCAGCAGCTCTGGCGGCAGCTTGGGGGGTAGCGGTCAGGTGCCAGCGGACGTTGTGCACGGCGGTGGCGTGGTGGGCACCGACAACCTGACCAAGCGCATGGCCCCAGCGGACGGCTGGGCCAACGCACCGCGCTTCCACACCGGCCTGAAGAGCGACGAGTACCGCGCCATCCTGCAGCGCGGCGAAAGCGTGTTGACGCCGGCGCAGATGCGGCAGCTGGCACCCGTGGGCAGCCAGGCCGCGGCGCCTGTCGTGAACATGAAGATGGAAGTGAACCTGGTCAACAACAGCGGCACGCCGCTGAAGGCCACCAGCTCGCAGCGCGCGGACGGTGGCATGGACATCCTGCTGGAGGCTGTGGAGTCGGCCGTGGCGGCGAATGTGTCGAGCGGCGTGGGGCCGCTGGCCGGCGCCATCCAGAGCCGCTACGGCTTGCAGCCGAGCATGTCGAGCTGAAGCGATGGCTGCCTTTCCGAACGTCAAGTACGACTGGCAAGACCTGTCGCTCGCGCCGGAATCGGTGGTGGAGCGCAGCGAGATGGAGCGCGGCATTCCGAAGCAGCGCCGCGTGGCCAGTGATGCTCGCGTGGAGGTGCAGCTGACGGTGCACCACGACACGAAGGCGCAGGCGGCGGCTTTCGAGGCCTGGTTCTTCGACGACATCGACGCTGGCCAGGCCTGGTTCGACTGGACGCACCCGCTCACCGGCACGGTGGTGCAGGCGCGCGTGGTGAACGGCCAGTTGGGGCCGCTGAAGTTCGTGCAGCGCACGCTGGAGGCGAGCAGCCGCAGTTTGAAGATCGAGTACTGGAGGTCCACATGGTGACCGCCGCGACGCGCGAGCAGTTGCAGCGTGTGCATGACCCGGCCGGCCTGCTGGTGCTGGTGAAGCTGGAGCACCCGAGCATCGAGACGGCCTATGTCGTGAACGACACGCGGGATTGGGTGATCAGCGGCCAGACGTGGGTGGGGCTGCCGTTTCGGTTCAAGTTGCCGCGGTCGGTGGCGGGTGAGCCGCAGCGGGGGCAGATCGAGATCGACAACGTGCAGGGGCTGTTGTCGCGCGAGCTGGAGAAGCTGCCGCCAGGCGGTGCGCTGCTGGCCACCTTCACTCTGGTGAGCCGCGCCACGCCTACGGTGACCGAACTGACCTTCAGCGTGCCGTTCAGCGGTGTATCGGCCACCACGGCCATGGTGACGGCTACGGTGGGTAACGACGACGCGCTGCGCGCGCCGGCCGTGAAGATGCGCTACGACCCCATGAACTCGCCGGGGCTGTTTGCAGGATGAGCGCGCGCACCGCTCCTGCAGTTCGCGCCCGAGATGCTGCGGCGCTGGTGGACCTGGCCTACGTGCCGGACCGATTCGTATGCGGCCACTTCGTGATGCTCACGCAGGCCGAGCTGTTCGGTCGGCTGATCACGCTGCCCACGGCCTATCCGCTCGGGCGGCGCGGCCAGGCAGCGGTGCTGGGGCGGCTGACGGCGGAGCTGGCCGAGCGCGTGGACGATCCGCTGACGGGCGACGTGGCCATGTACGAACAGGACGATGCCGACGGCGGCGTGCACTTTCACCTCGGTACGGTGTTCGTGGAGCGCGGCGAGTTGTGGCTGCTGCACCTGCCCGCCAACGGCCGCAGTGTGCTGCAGCGCGAGACGGACGTGCGGCTGCACGGCCTGCGCCGCGTGGGCTTTTTCCGGCTGCTGCAGGAGACGCGCTGATGGCCAGCAAACGACGACTGCGCCGCCGCAGCTGTGAACGCAAGGTGCGCCATGCCAGTGCCGCTGCGGCTGCTGCGGTCATCAAGGCACTGCATGCCCGAAAGGGCTACCAGGGTCGGCTTGACGTGTATCGCTGCCGCTTCTGCAGCGCGTATCACATCGGCCACGGAAAGCACCGATGAGCGCGCCCACCGAGACCGGCCTGGTCATCAGTCCGCACCCCCTGACGCTGGAAGGGC
Source organism: Roseateles sp. (assembly GCA_046289335.1). Lineage (GTDB taxonomy): Bacteria > Pseudomonadota > Gammaproteobacteria > Burkholderiales > Burkholderiaceae_C > Pelomonas. The sequence goes on from JBKBVY010000021.1 coordinate 21,967, forward strand.
GCCAGGTGCTGCGTGCGGCCGAGTTGCGGCCGGGCGAGACGCTGGTGCAGTTCCTGGAACGGCACGAGGTCGACCTTGCACACGGCGAGTGGGTCGTGAGCATCGGCGGGGCGCAGGTGTCGCGCCTGATGTGGAGCCGCACACGACCGCGGCACGGCCAGTTGGTGGAGTGCCGCAGGGTGGCGGGACGGCAGGTGCTCACGCTGGTGGCCGTTGTGTTCGTGGCCTGGGTGACGATGGGCGGCGGCCTGGCGGCGATGGGTGTTGGCGCCCAGGCTGGCATGTCGGCCGGGGCGATCGCAGCCTCCGGTGTGGGTGGTCTGGCCGGCGCACTGGGCATGTCGGCCGGCTTCGCGGCGCTCGTGGTCAACGCTGGCGCGATGATGCTTGGCGCGATGGTTGTCAACAAGCTGCTGGCCCCGCCGCGGCCCAGGATGCCCAGCTTCGAAGCACAGACGGTATCTCAGACCTACTCGGTCTCCGGCGGCCGCAACGCGAAGCGGCCCTACGAGCCGTTGCCGGTGATATTCGGCCAGCTCCGTGTGGTGCCGGACTACGCGACCGACCCCTACACCTGGTTCAACGGCGACGATCAATACCAGTACGTGCGCCTGCACGCCGGCATCAACTGCGGCCGCGTTGACGAGCTGCGCATCGGCTCGACGGACATCACTTCCTACACCGACGTGACGGTATCGAGGAGTGGCTTCCCGGGCTCAACCGAGCAGCTGACGGACTGGTCCAACGTGGACTCTATTGCCGGCGGCACGCTGGACGGAGGCGGCTACGTGACGCGCACTTCATCAGCTGGCGCCGTGGCGCTTGCGGTGGATGTGGGCGCGAGCCTTTACAAAGTTAACGATGACGGCTCCATGGCTCGGGCCGACGTCGTCATCGAGGTGCAGTACCGGCAGACCGGCACTAGCGGCTCGTGGCTGCCGTTCTTTGGCAGCACCGCGGGCAAGACGCTGACCTCCTACAAGACCTCGCCGCTGCGCCGAACCTTCGAGGTCAAGGGTCTAGCGCCAGGCCAGTACGACGTGCGCATGCGCAAGTTGACGGCAAACGTCTCCAGCACGCGCGAGGCCAACGGCGTCGAATGGGGCACGCTGCGGAGCTACCAGCGCGACAACGGCAACTATTCCCGCTACCCGCAGGTGGGGATCTCCATCAAAGCGGGTGGCCAGATCAACGGCGCGCTGGACGCGGTGAACTGGCTGGCCACGGCGCAGCCGACGGCGGTGTGGACCGGTTCCGCCTGGGTGTACCAGGAGACCAGCAATCCAGGCGCGCAGATCCTGCAGTTCGCTCGCGGGCTGTTTGACGACGACGGGCGACTGCAGGCAGGCCTCGGCCTGCCTGATAGCCAGATCGACATCGAAGGGCTGAAAGCCTTCACGCTGCACTGCGCGGCTGGTGGCTACCGGTTCGATGCCTGGCTGGACCAGCCGATGAGCTGCGAGGACGTGCTGAACGCCATGGCTGCGGCGGGTCAAGGCACCATCGGGTGGCCGAACGGCAAGCTGTCGGTGCTGTACGTGCATGAAGACCAACCCTTGGAGGCCGTGGTGAACATGGCCAACATCAAGAAGGGCAGCTTCCGCGTGGACTACGCCACGCGCGCCCTGGCTGAGGAGTTGGAGATCAGCTGGCTTGACCGCGACGCCGGGTATGTGCAGCGGAGCCTGCGCGTTCAGGCTCCCGACGTCAGCGGTGTGCCGCGCGACACGGCGCGCATGGCACCCATTGGCATCACCACCGAGGCGGGTGCGCTGCGCCAGGCACGTTTCACGATGGCGCAGAGCATCTACCAGCGCAAATCGGTGACGTGGGAGATGGACCTGGAGGCGCTGACGTTCCGGCGCTTCTCGCGCATTGCGCTGAGCCACGACCTGACGGCCTGGGGCCAGGGCGGCCGGCTGCGCGCGGTTGCAGAGGTGGGTGGCGTGGTGACGCTCCAACTGGACGAGCCGGTGAAGCCGGCCCTGGGCGCCACCGCATGGTATGTCGGCCTGCGGCTGCCCGGCTCCACAAGCTACCAGGTGCTGGCCGTGGCGCCAGTGACAGCGGAGACCGACACCCTGACACTGATGGACGCGTGGCCCAGCGGCGTGCCGCTGCCCGGCAACTCGCCCGCCAACCCGGCACACGACACGCTGTGGATATTCGACTTCAAGGCGGACCCTGGGCAGCATCTGCTGGTAACCGGTATCGAGCCCTTCAGCAACCTCAGTGGTGCCCGCGTCACCGCAGTACCGGTGGGCGACGAGTTCTGGGACTATGTCAACACGGGTGCCTACATGGCTTCGCCTGCTCCGCCGGCCGCGGTGGCCCTGGCCGCCTCGAACGTGCAGGTCACGCAGGACCGTCTGGCACTCACCTATGACGCGCAGACCCAGCTGACCGTGACCTTTAACGTGGTCGGGTCTTTTGACCACGCGCAGGTGTGGGCGGCGCCTGTTGGGCAGGCGCTGCAATACCTGGGGCTCACGCGCACGTCGAGCTATTCGGGCTGGACGGTGGCAACCGCGGGCAACTACCTTGTGGAGGTTCGTCCCTTTGATGCGCTGGGGCGGCAGGGTCAGAAGGCGTCCAACGTGAAGACGGTGGAGATATCCACGCCGATTGCGCAGAGCAACTTGATCAACGTCGGCTGGTGGAAGCAGGACGCCTCAATCCCTTGGGCGCCAAACGGCGAATACAACCGACTCGTCAACACCGCGCCCGCCGGCGGAGCGGACCTCGGCATCCCGGGCCCTCGCGGTGGCAACGACACGGTCTGGTACTGCAAAGAGCAGACCGGCGACGGCGAGCAGGGCGGCGGCTGGGACGCCCAAGACACGCTGACGCTGGACCCGACACGCGCATACCGATTC
>JBKBVY010000217.1:0-5481 GCA_046289335.1 Roseateles sp.
GGCCTGAAGGGCACGGTGCTGATCGCCGAGGAAGGCATCAACCTCTTCCTCGCCGGGCCGGCCGATGCGGTGAACGCCTGGGTGGACGAACTGCGTGCCGACCCGCGCTTCGCGGCGCTGGCGCCCAAGCAGAGCTGGAGCGAAACCCAGCCTTTCAAGCGGCTGAAGGTCAAGGTCAAGCCGGAGATCATCCGCATGAACCAGCCCACCGTGCGGCCCGACCATGCGCCGCGCGCGCCGGCGCTGCCGCCCGCCACGCTGGCGCGCTGGCTGGACCAGGGCCATGACGACGACGGCCGCGAGGTCGTCATGCTGGACACGCGCAACGGCTTCGAGGTGGACTTCGGCGCCATCGACTGGCGGCTGCAGAAGTTCAGCGACTTCCCCACCGCACTGGCCGCCCACCGGGACGAACTGGCCGGCAAGACCGTCGTCAGCTACTGCACCGGCGGCATCCGCTGCGAGAAGGCCGCCATGGTGCTGCAGGCCCAGGGCCTGACCGCCTGGCAGCTGGACGGCGGCATCCTGAAGTATTTCGAGGACACCGGCGGCAAGCATTACCACGGCGGCTGTTTCGTGTTCGACGAGCGCGAGTCGCTGGCCCCTGACCTGAAGCCCATCGGCTGAAGATGACGCGATTCGGCGACATCGCGCTGAAGGCGCTGGGCATCCTGCTGATGCTGGCGGCGCTGGGCTTTGCGGTCGCCAAGGCGCCCGACCGCTCGCTGGACAGCCTGCTGCCGCGCTGGGCGCCGCCGCCGTCGGACTTCCTGGAGCTGGACGGCCAGCTGGTGCACTACCGCGACCAGGGCCCCGCCAGCGATCCGCTGCCGCTGGTGCTGATCCACGGCACCAGCGCCAGCCTGCACACCTGGGAAGGCTGGGCCAACGAGCTGGCCCGCACGCGCCGCGTCATCAGCATGGACCTGCCCGGCTTCGGCCTGACCGGCCCGCGCGCCGACGGCGACTACCGCGACGTCCGTTACGTGGCCTTCGTGCGACAGCTGCTGTCGCGGCTGGGCGTGGGCCGCGTCATCGTGGCCGGCAACTCGCTGGGCGGCGCCGTCGCCTGGCAGCTGGCGCTGGCCGACCCCGGCCGCGTGGCCGGCCTGGTGCTGGTGGATGCCGCGGGCCACGACTTCCAGCCCGAGTCGGTGCCGCTGGGCTTTCGCATCGCCCGCATCCCGGTTCTGCGCGAGGGCATGCGCTGGGTGCTGCCGCGCCGCGCGGTCGAGAACAGCGTGCGCGATGTCTATGGCGATCCGTCGCGCGTCAGCACCGCGCTGGTGGAGCGCTACTACGAGCTCAGCCTGCGGGCCGGCAACCGTGTCGCGCTGATGCAGCGCATGGACCAGCTCGCGCCGGGCCCGGTCGAGCGGCTGGGCGAGATCCGCGTGCCCACGCTGATCCTGTGGGGCGCCAAGGACCGGCTGATCCCGCCGCGCTGGGGCCAGGCCTTCCACCAGGCCATCCCCGGCAGCCGCCTGGTCACCTTTCCCGGCCTCGGCCATGTGCCACAGGAGGAAGACCCGGCTGCTACGCTTGCGGCCTTGCGCGACTGGCTACCCCAAGTCAAGAACCCTCCTCACGAAGGACACCCATGAAGACTCGTCTCCTTGCCCTGGCGCTGCTGGCCGCCAGCGGCGTTGCGGCCGCCCAGGCTCCCGAATGGAAGAAGCTGCGCATCGGCGTCGAGGGCGCCTACCCGCCCTTCTCCGAGATCGGCCCCGACGGCAAGTTGAAGGGCTTCGAGATCGAGCTGCTGCAGGCCTATTGCGCCGAGATGAAGGCGCAGTGCACGCTGGTGCAGCAGGAGTTCGACGGCCTGATCCCGGCGCTGCAGTCGCGCAAGGTGGACGCCATCTTCGCCAGCGTGTCCATCACCGACGAGCGCCGGAAGGTCATCGCCTTCTCCAAGCCCTACTACACGACGCCGGCCCGCCTGGTGGCCAAGGCCGGCGCCAAGCTGGAGGCCACCGCGGCCGGGCTGAAGGGCAAGAAGATCGGCGTGCAGCGCGGCACCACGCACGAGACCTATGCGGCGGCGAACTTCAAGCAGAGCGAGATCGTGCGCTACGGCACCCAGGATCAGGTCTTCCTGGACCTGAAGAGCGGCCGCATCGACGCCACGCTGATGGACGCGCCGGCCGCCGACTTCGGCTTCCTGAAGAAGCCCGAGGGCAAGGGCTTCGCCTTCGTGGGCGGCCCCATCGTCGACGACAAGGTGTTCGGCGTCGGCACCGGCGTGGGCATGCGCCGCGCCGACGAGGCCACGCTGGGCAAGAAGTTCAATGCCGCCATCGACGCGCTGCAGGCCAACGGCACGTTCAAGAAGCTGGCCGACAAGTACTTCGACTACGACATCGCGCCGAACCGGAAGTGATGCGACGCCGCACCGCTCTGGCCGCGATCCCGCTGGCCGCGGCGACCGCCGCGGCCCAGCCGCCGCAGCGGCTGCGCATCGGCTTCGCGGTGGGCTATGCGCCGTTCAGCGAGGTGGGCAGCGACGGCCAGCTCAAGGGCTTCGAGGTCGATCTGGCGCAGGCGCTGTGCACGCGGCTGGCGCGCCAGTGCGAGCCGGTCATCCTGGATTTCGACGGCCTGGTGCCGGCGCTGCTGAGCCGCAAGATCGACGCCATCATGGCGTCCATGTCGGTCACGCCGGAGCGCCAGCAGCGCATCGCGTTCTCGACGCCCTACTACTACTCGCCGGTACGCATGGTCACGCGCAGCGATGCGCGGCTAGACATGTCACCGGCCGGCATGAAGGGCCGGCGCATCGGCGTGGAACGCGGCACGCTGCATGAGCGCTTCCTCACGGAACGCTTCAAGGACAGCCAGCTGCTGCGCTACGCCACTCAGGACCAGGTCTTCCTGGACCTGCGGGCCGGGCGGCTGGATGCCACGCTGGTGGATGCGGTCATCGCGCAGTTCGGCTTCCTGAACCGTACCGAGGGCCGCGGCTTCGTGCTGGCCGGCCCCGACTTCGGCCGCGAGGAGCGCTTCTACGGCCAAGGCATCGCCGTGGGCCTGCGCAAAGGCGACGCCGCGACGCTGGGCCGCAGCGTCGACGCGGCGCTGGCTGCGCTGCGGGCCGGCGGCGCGCTCAAGGCCTTGAACGACCGCTACTTCAGCCTCGACCTCGTCACCCCCCGCTAGCCATGCTGTTGCACGGATTCCTCCCCAGCCTGCTCGAAGGCGCCGCCGTCACGCTGGGCGTGGCCTTGTCGTCGCTGGCCATCGCCGCCGCGCTGGGCCTGGTGGGCGCGCTGGCCAAGCTGTCGCGCTCGCGCGTCGCGCAGGCGCTGGCCGCCAACTACACGACGCTGATCCGCGGCGTGCCCGACCTGCTGCTGATGCTGCTGATCTTCTACGGCGGCCAGCTGGCGGTGAACACCGTCGCCCCCATGCTGGGCCATGAGGACTACATCGACATCGACCCCTTCGTCGCGGGCGTGCTGACCATCGGCTTCATCTTCGGCGCCTACCTGACCGAGGCCTTCCGCGGCGCCTTCCTGGCCGTGCCACCGGGCCAGCGCGAGGCCGGCCTGGCCTTCGGCATGAGCTCGCGCCAGGTGCTGGTGCGCATCACGCTGCCGCAGATGCTGCGCCACGTGCTGCCGGCGCTGTCCAACAACTGGCTGGTGCTGATCAAGAGCACGGCCATCGTCTCGGTCATCGGCCTGTCCGACCTGATGACGCGGGGCCAGCAGGCCGCCGGCACCACGCGCGAACCCTTCAGCTTCTACCTGGCCGTGGCGCTGATCTACCTGCTGTTCACCAGCCTGTCCGAGCTGGGTTTCGCCTGGGCGCAGAAGCGCCTGGCCATCGGCGTGAAGGAGGGAAGGCTGTGAGCGCCGCACGGCCGCCCGAAGGCGCCCAGCCCCCGCTTGGCGGGGGTGAGCCCGGACTTGCGATGCCCTGTGGGCATCGCGAGCCTGGCGAACGACTGGCCGTCTCGGCCCGGCAAGCGCGCAGCGCGAGGGGTGCACCATGAACTTCGACGCCATCGTCGAGAACCTGCCCATGTACCTGGAGGGCCTGGGCGTCACGCTGAGGCTGCTTGTGCTGTCGCTGGCCTGCGGCCTGGCGCTGGCGCTGCCGCTGGCGCTGGTGCGCACCGTGTCGCGGGGCCTCGCGTCGCGCGCGGTCTGGGTCTACACCTACGTGTTCCGCGGCACGCCCATGCTGGTGCAGCTCTTCCTCATCTACTACGGCCTGGCGCAGTTCGACGCGGTGCGCGAGAGCTGGGCCTGGCCCTGGCTGTCGTCGGCCACCTTCTGCGCCTGGCTGACCTTCACGCTGAACACGGCCGCCTACACGACCGAGATTATCGCCGGCAGCATCCGCGCGCTGCCGGCCGGCGAGATCGAGGCCGCCAAGGCGCTGGGCATGGGCCGCGGCCTGATGCTGCGCCGCATCGTGCTGCCCGCCGCCCTGCGCCGCGCGCTGCCGGCCTATGGCAACGAGGCCATCTTCATGCTGCACGGCACCTCGCTGGCCAGCGTCGTCACGCTGCTGGACCTGACCGGCGCAGCCCGCGCGGTCAACGCCAAGTACTACCTGCCCTTCGAGGCCTTCATCACGGCCGGCGTCTTCTACTTCGTGCTCACGCTGGCCCTGGTGGGCCTGTTCCGCTGGGCCGAGAACCGCTGGCTCAAGCCCCTCATGGCCCGCTGACCATGCACATCGTCCGCCATCCCCTGCGCTCCCCCGCCCCCGGCACGCAGCGCGAACTCGTCTCCCTGCACTACGGCCGGCCCGGCGGGCCCAAGGCCTATATCCAGGCCTCGCTGCACGGCGACGAGCTGCCCGGCATGCTGGTCGCCCACCACCTGCGCCAGCAGCTGGACGCGCTGGACGCCGCCGGCCAGATCCCCGGCGAGATCGTGCTGGTGCCCATGGCCAATCCCGTCGGCCTGAGCCAGTTCCTGCTGCATGCCCACATGGGCCGCTTCGAGCTGATGTCGGGCGAGAACTTCAACCGCCACTACCCCGACCCGACCGAGGCCGTGGCCGCCGCCGTCGAGCCGCAGCTGGGGGCCGACGCCGCCGCCAACGTGGCGCTGCTGCGCCGGGCGCTGAAGGCGGCCGTGGACGCGACGCCCGCCGACACCGAGCTGCAGTCGCTGCGCCGCACGCTGCTGGGCCTGTCCTGCGATGCCGACATCGTGCTGGACCTGCACTGCGACGCCCAGGCCGTCATGCACCTCTATACCGAGACGCCCTGCTGGCCCGACTGCGAGCCACTGGCACGCTTCCTGGGCGCGCGCGTGACGCTGCTGGCCCAGGACTCGGGCGACCACCCCTTCGACGAGGCCTGCTCGCAGGTCTGGTGGAAGTGGCGGGCACGCTTCGGCGAGCGCTTCCCCATCCCGCAGGCCTGCCTGTCGGTCACCGTGGAGCTGCGCGGCGCGACCGACGTGACCCACGCGCTGGCCGCCGCCGATGCCAAGAACATCGTCGACTTCCTGCGCTGGC
>JBKBVY010000218.1:0-5382 GCA_046289335.1 Roseateles sp.
CCGCAGGGCCCGAAGCCCAGGCAGGGCACCAGCATCAGCTGGGGCTGGAATTCCTCGGTGCCCTTGGGCTTGGGGATGTGGAAGGCGTCTTCCTCCATCGGGCAGCCGGGATACCAGACATGAAAGCGCAGCGTGCCGTGCTGCTTGTCGACCACCGGCAGGCCGATGCGGCGCTCCGGATGGTCCTCGCTCCAGCGGTAGAGCGCCGGCAGCGGGTCGAACTCGCCGTTGATGGGCCAGTAGGCGCCGATGGTGGTTTCCTTGCGGCGCAGCAGCCACACGCGCAACACCTCCTGCAGCTCGGCCGCCAGTTCCAGCCGGTGGGGCAGCGCCAGGCGCTGGGCGATGAGCTTGTGCCGCAGCGCGGCGCGGTCGTTCGCATCCATGGAGCCCGAGCTTACATTTGCCCGCATGACCGTCAGCGACCCGTTCACCGACCTCTGCACCGAGCTGCTCGCGCCGCTGGGCCCGGTGCGCGTGCGCCGCATGTTCGGCGGGCGCGGCTTCTACGTGGACGGGCTGTTCATGGCCCTGATCGCCGACGGCCAGTTCTACCTGAAGGCCGACGACCGCACACGCGAGCGCTTCGTGGCCGCCGGCTGCGTGCCCTTCCGCTATGCCACCCGGCACGGCGAGCGCGTCATGACCGGCTATTTCCGCGCACCCGAGGAGGCGCTGGAGTCGCCGGCGCTGATGCAGCCCTGGGCACGGCTGGCGCTGGAGGCCGCGCTGCGCGCCGCCAACGCCAAGCTCAGGCCAGCTTCAGCGCGCGGCGCCAAGCAGGCGGCGACCCAGCAGCCGGCGGCCCGTGGCCGGCGCTGAGGCGGGCGGCACCAGCAGCTCGAAGTCGGCCGCGGGCCAGCCCTCCAGCACCGCCGTCTGGCCCGGCGCCAGCGCGACGGACTGGCCGGCCTCCAGCCACTGGTCCTGCGCGGGCGCGTCGGCCGTGCCGGACAGCGTCAGCCACACACGGCCGCAGCGCACGGCCAGGCGGCGCGCCTCGGCGCCGCCGCTCAGGGTCAGGGCCCGGCCGCCGGCCAGGTGCCAAGTGGATTGCGCATCTTTCATGATGTCTCTCCTGGGTTGATGTCCGGGATTCTCCTAATGCACCCCAGGGCGGTCCAATGAATCCTCATGCAGCGATTGATACCATCTGCGCATGAATCAGCCGATACGCCAGCGCCCCCTGTCCATCGGCCCGCTGCGCGCCTTCGAGGCGGTGGCGCGGCTGCTGTCCTTCCGCGCGGCGGCCGAGGAGCTCAACCTCACGCAGTCGGCCGTCAGCCGCCAGATCCAGTCGCTGGAGGAGGAGATCGGCTGCGTGCTGTTCCTGCGCGGCACGCGCAAGGTGGAGCTGTCGAGCGACGGCGCGCAGCTGCTGCCCACGGCGGTGGCGGTGCTCTCCAAGCTGGACCAGACCGTGCGCCAGATCCGCCGCACCCGCGGCCGGCGCGTCGTCAACGTGACGACGTTTGCGTCCTTCGCATCGCTGTGGCTGATCCCGCGGCTGTGCGAGTTCCAGAAGCACCATGCCGACATCGACATCCGCGTCTCCGCGCAGGACGTGGTGGCCGACCTGGAGGACGGCGAGCACGACCTGGCGCTGCGCTACGTGGCCGGTACGTCCCTGACGGCACCGGGCGAGCTGATGTTCGAGGAGACGGTGTCGCCCGTTGTCAGCCCCTGGTATGCCGAGTCCACCCGCAACGGCCGGCTGCCGGCGCTGCGCCGCCCGGCCGACCTGGCCGCCCATGCGCTGACCGAGGAGGACGACCCCCGGCCCAGCGCCGAGTTCCTGTCCTGGCGCCACTGGCTGACCCGCCAGCAGCAGCCCGACCTGCAGCCGCTGCGCTGGATGTATTTCAACTTCACCTACCAGCAGGTGCAGGCCGCGCTGGCCGGCCAGGGGGTGGCGCTGGCCCGGCTGCCGCTGGTGCACGAGCACCTGCAGCGCGGCGAGCTGCTGGAGCCCTTCGGCCCGGCCGGCCGGCTGACCAGCCCCTATGCCTACTGGCTGGTGCCCGCCCCCGGCGCCGCCTCACGCCCCGAGGTGCAGGCGTTTGCGGACTGGGTGCGGCAGCAGGCCGCCATCACGCGGGAGCAGCTGGCCGCAGTCTGAGCACTGCCGCCAGCGCCTGGGCCAGCGCGCGCTGCGGGCGCAGCACATGGTCCACGCCCGCATCGGCGAGCCACTGCGCCTCCTCGTCGGTGTGCGCGACCACGGCGCAGCGCAGCCCGGGGTTGAGCTGCCGGGCCAGCTCCAGCATGGTGGGCACGTCGCGCGCGTCGCTGACCGCGACGACCAGCCAGGCCGCCTGGGCGATGTGGGCCTGCACCAGCGTCATGGCCTCGGCCGCCTCACCCAGCACGGCCGCCTGGCCGGCGGCGCGCAGCTTCTCGATGACGTCGCGGTCGCGGTCGATGACCACCAGCGGCCGCTCGCCCAGCTCCTCGTGCAGCGCCGCGCCCAGGCGGCCATGGCCCACCAGCACGATCTGCCCGGCCAGCGCGGCCTGCGGCGTGTCGGCCGGCAGCTCGGCCAGCGGGTCGTCGCGCGCCTCCAGCCGGCGCGCCCAGCGCGAGCGGGCCAGCACCCAGCGCCGCAGCGGCTCCACGCCGGAGAACAGCAGCGGGTTCAGCGCGATCGACACGATGGCGCCAGCCACCACCAGGCTGGCCGCCTCGGGCGGCACCAGGTTCAGGCTCTGGCCCAGGCCCAGCAGGATGAAGCTGAACTCGCCGATCTGTGCCAGGCTGACCGCCACCGTCAGCGCGGTGGACAGCGGGTACTTCAGCAGCAGCACCAGCGCGGCCGCAGCCACCGTCTTGCCCACCAGGATGACCGCCACCGTCGCCAGCACGGCCAGCGGCTGCTCGATCAGCACCTTGGGGTCGAACAACATGCCCACGGCGACGAAGAACAGCACCGCGAACGCGTCGCGCAGCGGCAGGCTCTCGTGCGCCGCGCGCTCGCTGAAGGCCGACTCGCGCAGCACCAGGCCGGCGAAGAAGGCGCCTAAAGCGACGCTGACGCCGAACAGGGCCGCCGCCCCCACGGCCAGGCCCACGGCCGCGGCCACGGTGGCCAGCGTGAACAGCTCGCGCGAGCCGGTGCGGTTGACCTGCCACAGCAGCCAGGGCAGCAGGCGCCGGCCCGCCACCAGCATCACGGCGACGAAGCCGGCCACGGCAATGAGCGTCTTGGCGATGGTCCAGGCCAGCTCGCCGCCGCCCTCGCTGCCGCGACCCAGCACCGGCAGCAGCACCAGGGCCAGCACCATGGCCAGGTCTTCCACCACCAGCCAGCCCACCGCGATGCGGCCGTTGCCGGTGTGCAGCAGCTCGCGCGACTCCAGCGCGCGCAGCAGCACCACGGTGCTGGCCACCGACAGCGCCAGGCCGAACACCAGCGCGGCCGCCAGGTCCCAGCCCCACCACAGATGGGCCAGCGCCGCGCCCATGCCGGTGGCGGCGGCCATCTGCACGATGGCGCCCGGCAGCGCGATGCCCTTGACCGACATCAGGTCGCCCACCGAGAAGTGCAGCCCCACGCCGAACATCAGCAGCATCACGCCCACCTCCGCGAGCTGCTGCGCCAGATGCAGGTCGCCGACGAAGCCGGGCGTGTGCGGCCCGATCAGCACGCCGGCCAGCAGATAGCCCACCAGCGCCGGCAGCCGCGCCCATTGCGCCACCAGGCCCAGCACCAGGGCCAGGCCGAAGGCGGCGGCCAGCGTGGAGATCAGCGTCATGCCGTCATGCATCGTGTGGGGTTCCTTTCAGTCAGGGGCGATCAGTTCGCGTTCGGTGAGGATGAGCGTCAGCGGCTGGTCATGCGCCTCAACCGCAAACTGCGCCTCGCCCCCCGACCATGCCACACCCACGCTGGTCACGCCCGGATGCTGGGCCAGCCAGCGGTCGAAATAGCCGCCACCGTAACCCAGCCGGTAGCCCTCGCGCGTGAAACCCACGCAGGGCACCAGCACCACGTCGGGCACGGCCACGGCGCCGCTGGCCGTCGCGATGCCGCAGTCGTCCTGCACCGTGGGCGCGGCGCCGTCCCAGCGGCGGAACAGCATCTGCGCCGGCTCGCGGCGCGCAAACGGCAACGCGCGCGCCCAGGGCAGCGCGCCGACGTCGAACTCGCCGCCCAGCGGCCAATACACGCCCAGCAGCTCGGGCTCCAGCTGCTCCAGCAGCGTGGCCAGCGCCTGGCGCACGGCCTGCTGGGCGGTGGCGAAGGCCGGCGTGGCGGCGAAATCGCGGCGCGCGGCCAGCAGCTGGCGGCGCAGGGTGGAACGGTCGACGGGCGTGGCGGTCATGGCGTCGGGCTTGGCAGATCGGCCCGCATTGGAACGCAAGGCGGGTTAAATTGCTTCGCGTGGCAGTAGCAGTAACAACAGGCATGCGTCGTATGGGTGGGCAAGTGATGGCGGTGGCCCTGGTGGCCTTGGCGCTGGGGGCGCAGGCGGCGCCGGAGCCGGCGCGCAACGACCTGGCCGTGCAGGCCCGCGAGGCCTGGGCCAAGCGCGACCGCGCCCGGCTGGCCCTGCTCAGCGACAGCGCCCGCGCCCAGGCCCATCCGCTGGCCGGCTGGGTCGAGTACTTCGAGCTGAACGCGCGGCTCAACACGGTCAGCCAGGGCGAGATGGACGCCTTCTACGCCCGCTACCCGGCCAGCTACGTGGAAGACCGGCTGCGCAACGACTGGCTGCTGGAGCTGGGCCGGCGCCGCGACTGGGCCAACTTCCGCCGCAACCATGCCGGCTACCAGATGCGCGACGACCGCGAGGTGGTCTGCTACGCGTTGCTGGCCGAACAGGCCGGCGGCGGCAAGGTCAGCCACGATGCCGCACGCAGCGCCTGGTTCGCGCAGCGCGACGCCGACGAGGGCTGCCGCGCGCTGGCCAAGGCCATGGTGGAGGCCGGCACGTTCAAGCCCGACACGCTGTGGGCCCGCGCCCGCCAGGCCCAGGAACAGGGCCGTGCGCTGGCCGTGCGCCAGGCCGTCGCGCTGCTGGACAACAAGGCGCTGAACCAGAAGCTGGCCGAGCTGCAGGACAACGCCGGCCGGTATCTCACCCGCAAGGCCCGCACCAGCCCGCGCGCCGAGGCCGAGCTGACCACGCTGGCGCTGGCCCGCGTGGCCGCCAACGATCCTGACCAGGCCGCCGACCTGCTGCGTGGCAAGTGGGGCGGCCTGCCCAAGGACTTGCAGGCCTGGCTGTGGGTGCAGATCGGCCGGCAGTCGGCGCTGCGGCTGCAGGACGACGCGCCTGCGGCCTTCGAGCGCGCCCGGGCGCTGGCGCCCGAGCTGGCCTGGAGCGACGAGGCGCTGGCCTGGGCCGCCCGCGCCGCGCTGCGGGCCAAGGCGCCGGCCGC
>JBKBVY010000219.1:0-5368 GCA_046289335.1 Roseateles sp.
ATTTCGACCTCAAGGCCCAGGCTTTCGAGGCCCTTGGCGCGGGCGGCGAACTCTTCGGGGTGCAGGATGTTGGCCGGCTCGGAGACGAGGTCGCGGCTGAAGACGATCGCGTCGGCCAGCGCCGCCAGCGGCAGCAGCGCCAGCGACAGCGCCGCCAGCCCGGCCCTCCATGTGCCCGTGAACTTCATCCCGTCTCCTCGTGGTCTGCCGGCCTGCGCGATTTCCCGGCTTGCGCGAGGGAGAATGGTAGCGCTACATTTGAGCCTGATAACAACCACTGGCCGGCTGGTGGGCGACATTCATCCACGGAGACGAATTCTTGAATCACACCGCGTCAGCAAGCCCTGGCATGCCGCAGCCGCGACAGGGGTTTACCCGCGCCGGATTCGCTAGCGCTACCAATCGTACCGGGCGGGCCGCGTGACGGGGGCCGCCGCGGCCGTGGGCCGCCAGCGCTGGTGGATCTGCGCGCTGCTGTTCGTCGCCACCACCATCAACTACATCGACCGCAATGCGCTGTCGGTGCTCAAGACCAGCCTGCAGCAGCCGCTGGAGGCCGGCGGCCTGGCGCTGACCGATGCCGACTACGGCTGGATCACCTTCGCCTTCACGGCGGCCTATGCGGCCTTCCCGCCGCTGATCGGCACGGCCATCGACCGCTTCGGCGTCAAGCGCAGCTTGGGCGTAGCGCTGGTCCTGTGGTCGCTGGCCTCGGCGGCACACGGCCTGGTGGCGACGGTGCTGGGCCTCGTCATCGTGCGCTTCCTGCTGGGCATGGCCGAGGCGGCGCATTTCCCGGCCGCCATCAAGGCCGTGGCGATGTGGTTCCCGCAGCAGGAGCGCGCGCTGGCCACCGGCCTGTTCAACAGCGGCACGGCCCTGGGCATCATTGCGTCGCCGATCACCGTGTGGCTGGCGCTGAGCTTGGGCTGGCAGGCGGCCTTCGTCGCCATCGGCGCGGCAGGCCTGCTGTGGCTGGTGTTCTGGCAGCGGGGCTTTCACGCGCCGGAGCGGCATCCGCAGCTGTCCGCGGCCGAGCTGGCCCACATCCGCGCCGGCCAGCCGCCCGCCACCGAGACGCTGCGCCTGCCCTGGACCGCGCTGCTGCGCTACCGCGAGATCTGGCCCTTTCTGCTGGCCAAGCTGCTGACCGACCCGGTGTGGTGGTTCTTCCTGTTCTGGCTGCCCTCCTACCTGGAGCGCGAGCGCGGCCAGAACCCGCTGAAGAGCGCCGGCCTCGTCGCGCTGATCTACCTGGGCTCCAGCGTGGGCTCCATCCTGGGCGGGTGGCTGTCCGGCCACCTCAACCAGCGCGGCTGGCCGGTCGGCAAGGCCCGCATGCTGACCATGGGCCTGTTCGCCGCCTGCATGCCGGCCAGCATGCTGGCCTACTGGACCGAGAGCTTCGCCGCCTGCGTGGCGCTGATCGCGCTGGCCACGGCCTGCCACCAGGCCTGGTCGGCCAACCTGCTGACCTCCGCCACCGACCTGTTCCCGACCAAGGTGTCCGGCGCCGTCATCGGCCTGGGCGCGACGGCGGGCGGCATCGGGGGCATGTTCATCGCGCTGCTGACCGCGCTGACCGTGCAATGGACCGGCACCCAGCAATGGGCCTTCGTCTACGCCGGCGTCATGCACCTGAGCAGCCTGGCCATCTTCTGGCTGTGGTTCCACGGCCGCTTCGAGCGGGTGGACGTGGACGCCGGCCCGGACCTGAGCCGCCGCCATGCCGGCCTGCTGACCGCCGGCGGCGCGCTGGCGCTGCTGGGCGGGGTGCTGGTCTGGCTGATCACCGACAACTGGGCCGCCTGCGTGGCGGCGGCCAAGTTCTCCGGCGCCGCCCAGGCGCTGACCGCCGCCGCGGGCCTGGCCCTGATCGGCGCCCTGCTCACCTATGCCGGCCGCGCCCACGGCCGGCCTGCGTCCCTCGCTACCCTGCACCCCTGACGATGATCACCAACCCCATCCTGCCGGGCTTCCATGCCGACCCCTCCATCTGCCGCGTCCCCGGTGCAGACGGCGATGACTACTACATCGCCACCTCCACGTTTGAATGGTGGCCGGGCGTGCGCATCCATCACTCCAAGGATCTCGTCCACTGGCGCCACCACAGCTACGCCCTCACGCGCACCAGCCAGTTGGACCTGACCGGCCACCCCGACTCTGCCGGCGTCTGGGCGCCCTGCCTGAGCTATGCGGGCGGCCACTTCTGGCTGATCTACACCGACGTGCGCTCCACCATCGGCGCTTTCAAGGACACGCACAACTACCTCGTCACCGCGCCCAGCATCGACGGCCCGTGGAGCGAGCCCATCTACCTGAACAGCTCGGGCTTCGACCCCAGCCTGTTCCATGACGAAGATGGCCGCCACTGGCTGCTGAACCAGCAGTGGACGCACAAGCCCGGCAAGAACCACTTCAACGGCATCCTGCTGCAGGAGTACGACCACGGGGCGCGCCAGCTGGTGGGCCCGGTCAAGAACATCTACGCCGGCACCGAGCTGGGCGTCGTCGAAGGCCCGCACCTGTATCGCCGCAACGGTTGGTACTACCTGCTCACCGCCGAGGGCGGCACGTACTACGAGCACGCCGTGACGCTGGCCCGCTCGCGCCACATCGACGGCCCCTACGAGACGCTGCCCGGCAACCCGCTGCTGACCGCCTGGCAGAAGAAGACGGACGGCCTGCATCGCAGCGGCCATGCCAGCTGGGTCGAGACCGCCAGTGGCGAGTGGTTCATGGCCCACCTGTGCGGCCGGCCACTGGAATGGAGCGGCCCCAACGCCGCCAGGCAGAACCCGGCAGGCGGCTATGCCGGCCTGCACTGTCCGCTGGGCCGCGAGACCGCGCTGCAGCGCCTGCGCTGGCGCGACGACGACTGGCCCGAGGTGGTGGGTGGCCAGCAACCCAGCCTGAAGATCGCGCCGCCCGACCTGCCGCCGCACCCCTTCCCGGCCGAGCCCGCCCGCGACGACTTCGACAGCCCCGTGCTCAGCGGCCATCTGAACTCGCTGCGCAAGCCCATCGACGACCGCTGGGCTTCGCTCACCGCACGGCCCGGCCACCTGCGCCTGGTGGGGCGCGAGTCGCTGATGAGCCTGTTCGACCAGAGCCTGGTCGCGCGCCGCCAGCAGCACTTCAATTGCCGCATCGAGACGCGGGTGGACTTCGAACCCGACAACTTCCACCAGATGGCCGGGCTGGTCGCCTACTACAACACGCGCAACCACGCCTACCTGCATGTGACGCGCGACCTGGACAGCCGCGAGCGCGTCGTCTGCCTCTATGTCAACCGCGACGCGGCCATCGCCGCCGCCAGCGAGCCGCTGCCGCTACGGCCCGGCCCGGTGGATCTGGCCGTGGAGTTCAGCCACGACCACTACCGCTTCTACTTCCGCCAGGGCGACGATGCCTGGCAGGCGGTGGGCCCGGCGCTGGACACGGCCATGCTCAGCGACGAGTTCGCGACCCGCTTCGTGAACGGCTTTGCCAGCAGCTTCGGCTTCACCGGCAACTTCGTCGGCATCGCGTGCCAGGACCTGGCCGGCACGCGCAAGCATGCGGACTTCGACTATCTCTCCTACGAAGCCAAGACCTGAGCAGCGCAGACTGCCGGCCACAACAAGAACGACACGAGACAAGCATGAGCACCCACCAGCGACTCTCCTTCATCGAGAAGGCCGGATACAGCTGCGGCGACGCCGCGGCCAACCTGGTCTTCATGTCGATGATCCTGTTCCAGCTGAACTTCTACACGGACGTGTTCGGCCTGTCGGCCAACACGGCGGCTGCCATCCTGTTGTGGCCGCGGCTGTGGGATGCCGTGTTCGATCCCGTCATGGGTGTGCTGGCCGACCGCACCAACACGCGCTGGGGCAAGTTCCGCCCCTGGGTGCTGTGGACCTCGGTGCCCTGGGCCGTCGTCATGGTGCTGGCCTACACCGCGCCGGACCCGAGCTGGGGCTGGAGCACCGGCATGGTCATCGCGTATGCAGGCATCACCAACACGCTGCTGATGACGCTGTACAGCATGAACAACATGCCCTACTCGGCCATGAGCGGCGTCATGACGGGTGACCTGAACGAGCGCACCAAGCTGAACTCCTACCGCTTCGTGTCGGTCAACGTCGCGCAGTTCGCGGTGGGCGGCCTGACGCTGCCGCTGGTGGCCAAGTTCGCGCAAGGCGCCGACCGCGCCCACGGCTGGCAGGTCACCATGACCCTCTGGGCCGTCGCCTGCCTGGTGTTGTTCCTGGTCACCTTCTTCACGACCAAAGAGCGCATCCAGCCCATCACCGAGACGCACTCCTCGCCCAAGCAGGATTTCCTGGACCTGCTGAGGAACGGCCCGTGGATCGCGCTGGTGGCCTACACCGTCTTCCACTTCGGCATGCTGGCGCTGCGCGGCGGCGCGCACTACAACTACTACCACCACTACGCCGACAAGGCGGCGATGTTCGACTTCCTCGCCGCCATCGGGCTGACGACGCCCGAGCCCGGCAGCACCGGCAGCCTGGCCGACTGGCTGGGCTACATCGTGCACGGCACGCGCGACCAGCTCGCCAGCTCCAACGTGGCCGACGTGTTCAACAGCATCATCAACATGGCCGGCACCGCGACGACCATCATCGTCATCATGCTGTCCACCGGCCTGTCGGCGCGTTATGGCCGCCGCGCCATCGGCGTGTGGTGCTTCGGCCTGTGCACGCTGACCGCCTTCGCGATGTACCTGCTGCCGCCGGACGCCGTCTGGGCCATGCTGGGCCTGCAGATCCTCAGCGCCGCGGTCTACGCGCCCACCGTCGCGGTGATGTGGTCCATGTACGCCGACGCGGCCGACTACTCCGAATGGCAGACCGGCCGCCGCTTCACCGGCATGGTGTTCGCCACCATCGGCTTCTCGCTGAAGGCCGGCCTGGCGCTGGGCTCGGCCAGCTTCCTGTGGATGCTGGCCGGCTTCTTCGGCTACGACACGCAGATGCCCACGGCGCCCAACGCCATCGAGGGCTACCGCGTGATGTCCAGCATCGTCGTGGGCCTGCTGTTCGCCGCCTGCTGCATCTCGCTGCTGGCCAACAAGCTGGACAAGCAGACCACCCTCCAGATCGCCGACGAACTCGCCCGGCGCCGCCAGCAGGCGGGCGCCGCGCCGGCCGCCTGACGCTCTTCACTCACCACTTCTCCGCCAGTCAAGGACCCGCCATGAGCACCGCCTATTCCGATCTCCCCGTCGTCACCTACGAAGGCCCGCAATCCACCAACCCCCTGGCCTACCGCTGGTACGACGCCAACCGCGTCGTGCTGGGCAAGACCCTGGCCGAGCACCTGCGCCCGGCCGTCTGCTACTGGCACAACTTCTGCTGGAAGG
>JBKBVY010000220.1:0-5355 GCA_046289335.1 Roseateles sp.
CGACGGCGTGTTCGTGCAGGTGCTGGAGGGCGGCCGCGATGCGGTCAATGCCCGCTACAAGCACATCGTGCAGGACCGCCGCCACCGCGACGTCATCCTGCTGGGCTACGAGGAGATCGCCGAGCGCGAGTTTCCGGGCTGGACCATGGGCCAGGTCAACCTGCACCGGCTGAACCCGGCGCTGGTGCTGAAGTACTCCGAGACCGGCCGGCTGGACCCCTACGCGATGAGCGGCACCGCGATGGCGGCGCTGTTCAAGGAGATGTGCGCGTCGGGCGCCATCGCCGTCAGCTGACGCCGAAGGCTGATCACAGCGAGCGCGCCTCGCTGAAGCCGTAGAGGTGGGCCAGCAGCCGGGTCGGGAACTGCTGCAACGCGGTGTTGTACTGGCCCACGGCCTGGTTGAAGACCTGGCGCGCAAAGGCCCGCTGGCGCTCCACCAGCTTGAGTTCGCTGACCAGCGCGTCGATGTCGGGCTCGCTGCGCAGCTCGGGCTGATGGTCCAGCAGCGACGATAGCCGCGTCAGCGCCGCCGCATGCAGCGCGCTGGCCACCGCCAGGCTGCCGATGGGGTCAGGCGACCAGGGCTTGCCGCGCACGGCCTGCGCCGCCGCCTGCGACTCGGACTGCGCATGGGCCAGCGCGTCGAAGGTGGCCTGCTCGCTGGGCAGCCGCGGCGCCACGACGGCCAGCAGTCGGTCGCACAGCTCGCTGCGCTCGCGCAGATGGGTGTCCAGCTGCGCATAGGCGTCGCCGATGGCATTGCGCAGCGCCATCAGCCGGTTGTAGGCGCCCACGCCCCAGAAGAACAGCAGCGCCGCCGCAGCGCCGCCCAGCCACTGCCACAGGCTCATGCCGCGGCCTTGTACTGCGCAAAGCCGCGGGCCCGCAGCGCGCACGCCGGCGTCATGACTGCCCCTCGGCCGGCGGGTACGCCGGCCGGTCCCCCAGGGGGACGGCGGGCCGGCTTGGGGCGGCCCGGCGCTCGGCCCGCTCTGCCCGATAAGCCGCAAACCCCTTCGCGCGCAGCGCGCACGCCGGGCAGTGGCCGCAGCCATGGCCCCAGTCATGGCGTTGGCCGCGCTCGCCGAGGTAGCAGGTGTGGGTGTGCTCCACCACCAGGTCCACCAGCGCCTGGCCGCCCAGCTGCTCGGTCAGCCGCCACGTCGCGGCCTTGTCGATGAACATCAGCGGCGTGTCCAGCGTCATCGGCGCGTCCAGGCCCAGGCTGAGCGCGACCTGCAGCGCCTTCATCGTGTTGTCGCGGCAGTCGGGGTAGCCGGAAAAATCGGTCTCGCACATGCCGCCCACCAGCACCGATGCGCCACGGCGGTAGGCCAGCGTGGCGGCGAAGGTCAGGAACAGCAGGTTGCGCCCCGGCACGAAGGTGTTGGGCAGCCCATTGGCCTGCAGTTCGATGGCGCGCTCACGGGTCAAAGCGGTGTCGCTGATCTGGCCCAGCAGGGAGAGGTCCAGCAGGTGGTCGTCGCCCAGCTTCGCAGCCCAGTCGGGGCGCAGCCTGGCGATCTCGTCGCGCACGGTGCCGCGGCAGTCCAGCTCGATGCGGTGGCGCTGGCCGTAGTCGAAGCCCAGCGTCTCGACCTGGGCATAGCGGTCCAGCGCCCAGGCCAGGCAGGTGGTGGAGTCTTGCCCACCGGAGAACAGCACCAGGGCTTTGCGGGAGTCGGTCATGGGCGGGATGCTACCTTTGTGCCCCATCCTGCTTCCCGGTCCTGCCATGCGCCCCACGCTCCTGCTTGCCTGCCTGCTGCCGGCCACCGTCCAGGCCCAATCCCCTGCGGCAAGCCGCATCGACGAGGTGCTGGTCTACCCCGGCGGCGCCCAGGTCACGCGGCAGGCCACGGTGGCGGCCGGCGCGCGGGAGCTGGTGCTGCACTGCCTGACGGCGCGCTTCGATCCCGACTCGCTGCAGCTCAGCACGCCGGCCGGCGTCAACCTCGGGCCGGTGCAGATCGAGACGCTGCCGCGCGAGCGCGTGCCCGAGTGCGGCAAGGGCCCGCTTGACGAGGACATCCGCAAGCTCGAAGCCCGCCGCGACGCCATCGCTGCCGAGCTGGGCGCGCTGGACACCGGCCTGGGCTATCTGAAGGCGCTGGGCTCCGGCGAAGCGCGCGGCACGCCGGCCGCCGGCATCGCCGCCACGGCCGACAGCATCCGCAGGACCGCGCAGGACGCGCTGACCCGCCAGGCCCAGCTGCGCCGCCAGCAGGAGGAGCTGGACCGGCAGCTGGCGCCGCTGCAGGGCGAGCGCGACCGGCTGGCCAGCGCCAACCCGCAATGGCGCAGCCTGCGCGTGCGGCTGTCCACCGCGCGCGAGGCCGAGCTCAAGCTCAGCTACCGCATCACCCAGGCCGGCTGGGCGCCCAGCTACCGCGCGCTGCTGGACACCGCCAGCGGTGCGGTCGGCCTGGAGCGGCTGGCCCAGGTGTCGCAGCAGAGCGGCGAGGACTGGACCGACGTGAAGCTGCGCCTGTCCACCGCGCAGGCCGCGCAGCGCGTTGGCGTGGGCCTGCCGCGGCCCTGGCCGCTGGACATCGTCAAGCCACTGCCGCAGCAGGCCGAGATGCGCGCCTACGCGCCGCCGTCGCCGGCCCCGGCCATAGCGGCCCAGCAAGTCGTCGTGAGCGGCTCTCGCGCTGCCGAGGCGCCGCTGGAGCGCTTCGACCTCAGCATGTTCCAGGGCGCGCACGCCACCGAGTTCACGCTGCCGCTGCGCGTCAACATCGCCAGCGGCACGCAGCGCGCCAGCCTGACGCTGGGCAGCGAGCAATGGCAGGCCCGGCTGATCGCCCGCGTGCAGCCGCAGGCCGAGGCCGCGGCCTACCTGGTGGCCGACCTGCCCCGCCCGGGCGGCAGCTGGCCGCGCGGCACGGTGCAGTTGCTGCGCGACGGCGCGCTGGTGGGCAGCAGCCAGCTCAACGTCGCCGCCGGCGAGGAGCGCCTGGAGCTGCCCTTCGGCCGCGACGACGGCCTGCGCGTGCAGGTGGAGCCCGAGCAGAAGAACGCCGGCAACACCGGCTTCATCGGCGTGCGCGCCGAGCACCGCTACTCGCGCGGCTACGTCGTCGAGAACCGCCATGCGAACGCGGTCACGCTGCAGCTGGTGGAAGCGGCGCCGGTGTCGCAGCACGAGGACATCAAGGTGCAGGCCCAGTTCAGCCCCGCGCCCACGACCCAGGCCTGGCGCCAGCAGCCCGGGCTGGTGCTGTGGGAGCAGCCGCTGGCGGCCGGCGCCAGCCAGCGCTTCACGGCGGAGTACCTGATCAGCGCGCCCAAGGACGCCAACGTCAGCGGACTGCGCTGAAGATTCAGCCGCCCGGCGGACGCGGCGCGGCCGGCGGTGCGGGCGGCGCGGGTCGCATCGGCATGTTGGCGTTGTCCATGTCCGACACGATGAGCCAGCGGCCGTCGGCGCCACGCCGCAGCACCAGCGTGAACTTGCCGAAGTCCGGCTGGTCCGCCCGGGCGCCGAAGCCGCCGATCACATAGGCCAGCTCGCCCGAGCTGCCGTAGGCGATGGGTCGCAGGTGCAGCGGCATGCCGGCGCCTTGCGAATAGGCCTGGCGGATGCGCTCGGCCCCTTGCGCCGGCGGCTGGCCGCTGGGCAGCGCCATGCCATCGGGCGCGAACAGCCGCGCCAGCGCGGCCGTGTCGTTGGCCGCCCAGGCACGGGCGTAGTCCTGCAGCACGCGGTCCACGTCGGACGGCAGGCTGACCGTGGGCAGCGGCTGGGCGCTGGCGCCGATGGCGGCGCACAGCAGGGCAAGAAGCAGCGGTTTCTTCATGGACGGGGCACGTCGTTGCATGCGGCCATCATGAACGAGGCAAGGACCGGCCGCATGTGCCGGCCGTCGTCCCGGGTGCGCTCAGGCGCGCACTTCCCCCTGCCCCAACACCACCCACTTCATCGACGTCAGCCCCTCCAGCCCCACCGGCCCGCGGGCGTGGAACTTGTCGGTGGAGATGCCGATCTCGGCGCCCAGGCCGTACTCGAAGCCATCCGCAAACCGCGTGCTGGCATTGACCATCACGCTCGCCGAGTCCACCTCGCGCAAAAACCGCATGGCGTTGACGTGATTCGTGGTGAGGATCGCATCCGTGTGATGCGAGCCGTAGCGGTTGATGTGCGAGATGGCCTCGTCCAGCGAGTCCACCACCTTGATGCTGATGATGGGCGCGAGGTATTCGGTGGACCAGTCGTCCTCGGTCGCCGGCACGGCCGCCGGCAGCAGCGCGCGGGTGCGCTCGCAGCCGCGCATCTCCACGCCCTTGGCCGCGAACACCGCCGCGATGCGCGGCAGGAAGGCCGCCGCCTGCGCCGCATGCACCAGCAGCGATTCGGTCGCGTTGCAGGGGCTGTACTTCTGCGTCTTGGCGTTGTCCACCACCTTGACGGCCAGGTCCAGGTCGACGAACTCGTCGACATAGCTGTGGCAGTTGCCGTCCAGGTGCTTGATGACGGGCACCTTGGCCTCCGCCGAGATGCGCTCGATCAGGCCCTTGCCGCCGCGCGGGATGATGACGTCCACCCATTGCGGCCGCGAGATCAGCAGGCCCACGGCGGCGCGGTCTGTCGTGTTGACCAGCTGCACCGCGGCACGCGGCAGGCCGGCCTCCTCCAGCGACGCGGCCACCAGCTCGGCCAGCGCCAGGTTGGAGTGGATGGCCTCGGAGCCGCCGCGCAGGATGCAGGCGTTGCCGCTCTTGATGGCCAGCGAGGCAGCCTCGATGGTCACGTTGGGGCGGCTCTCGTAGATCATGCCGAACACGCCCAGCGGCACGCGCATCTGCCCCACGCTGATGCCGCTGGGGCGGCGCTTCACGCCGGTGATCTCGCCGATGGGGTCGGGCATGGCGGCGATCTGCTCGCAGCCCTCGGCCACGGTGGCCAGGGTCTTGGCATCGAGCTTGAGGCGGTCGCGCAGCGGGCCGCTCAGCTCGGCGGAGCCAGCCAGGTCGCGGGCATTGGCCTCGGCCAGCGCCGGGCCGGCCTCGCGCAGGCGGCGGGCCAGGGCCAGCAGCGCGGCGTTCTTGGCAGCCGTGGAGGCGGCGGCCATCGTCGTTGCGGCGGCGCGGGCGGCGCGGCCGAGGTCGTCCATGTAGGCGGTCAGGCTCATGGCCGCCATTGTCCCAAGAAGCCCCGGGGCTAGAGCTTGGTGAGGTCGGGCCCGCCCTCCGCGCCGAACCAAGCCTTGCTCAACGCCTGGCGAGCGCTCTGCTCGGCCGCCGCATGGCCCTGGCGCTGGTAGACCTCGGCCAGCGCCCAGCCGTTGTTGCGCACGCGGGCGAGCGACTCGCGCAGCGCGGCCTCGGCCTCAGCCAGCTTGCCCTGGC
>JBKBVY010000221.1:0-1486 GCA_046289335.1 Roseateles sp.
CGCACCTCGACGTACTCCACGCCGCGCTCGCGCAGCGCATGCAGCGGCCGCTCGCCGGGGCGGATCACGCGCTTGGCGCGGATGGTGCTGTAGAACTCGTTCTCGATCTGCAGCAGGCTGGTGGAGAGCTGGTTGTAGTCGCCGCCGGGCGTCTGCACGCCGATGGCCTCGTAAGGCGGGTAAGGCCGGCTCAGCGCGGCCTGCAGCGACGCGGCATAACTTTCCAGACAGTTGTAGCTGACGGCGATGCTGGCCTGCGCATCGCTCTGGTAGCCCAGCCGCCCCATGCGCAGCGAGGTGGCGTGCGGCAGGTACAGGCTGTGCTCGGACAGGCGCTGCAGGCCGTGGTCGCGGTCCTGCACGAAGCTGTCGCACAGCGCCGGGCTGGCGCCGAACAGGTACAGCAGCAGCCAGCCCTCGCGGCGGAAGTTGCGGATCAGGCCGAAGTAGCCGGCCGTGTCCACGCCCGGCAGCGACCAGTTGTAGTGGATGCCCGAGATGGTCTGCATGCGCCGGCCGTAGCGCTGGCCCAGGCCCATGCGGTAGACGCTTTTGGCGCGGCCGATGTTGCTGCTGCCGTAGCGGCCGATGGGAATGGTCTCGTCGGCCGGCAGGCCGCAGGGCATGGAGCTGACCCACAGCCGCTCGTCGGCCAGTGCGCGGTAGACGGCCTGGTGGATCTCGGTCAGCTCGCGCAGGCAGTCTTCCACGCCCGCATGCACGCCGGTGATGAGCTCCAGCTGGGACTCGCTGTAGTCGGTGGTGATGTGCGGATGCGTCAACGCCGAGCCCAGCGCGAGCGGATGCGGCGTCAGCGCCAGCCCGCCCGCCGGCAGCGTGCGCAGGCTTTCCTTCTCGATGCCGCGGCGTATGCCCAGCAGTGTCTCTTTGTCGTTCATCGGGCCGGACGGTAGCAGAACCGCGCTACAGCTGTCCGGGGGCGTCATGGTCGGCCTGGCTGGGCCTCAGGTCATGCGCGTGGGCCTGCATGCCTTCGTGATGGCTGAGGTAGAGCGGCACGCCATGGCGCTCCAGCCAGCCGACGGCGCGCAGCCGGTCCAGCACCGGGCCCTTGACCTCGGACAGCTCCAGCCGCAGCCCCTCGGCCTGCAGCGCGGCATGCAGGTCCTGCAGCGCTGTCAGGCCCGACACGTCGATGTGGTTGACCGGCGCCATCAGCAGCAGCACGCGGGTCGGCGGGCCGACGCGCTCGCGGTGCTCGCGCACGCGGGCCAGCACCGCGTCCACCAGGCCGCGCGCATTCGTGAACACCAGGCTCTCGTCGATGCGCAGGCCCACCACGCCGGGCTGGCACTCCACCGCATAGCGCTCCACGTTGCGGTAGTGCTGCGTGCCCGGCACCCGGCCCAGCCGCGCCACATGCGGGCGGGCGGTGCGCTGGATCAGCAGCGCCACCGAGCCCGCCACACCCAGCGCCAGCGCGGCGCCCACGCTCCACAGCAGCACGGTGGCGCTCACCGCCGCC
>JBKBVY010000221.1:1496-5347 GCA_046289335.1 Roseateles sp.
CATCAGCAGCCCTTCGGCCGGCGCATAGCGCCAGGCCTGCGCATAGGACCGCAGCGAGAAGCCGCCCAGTACCGCCACGACGATGGTGGCCGCCAGCACCGGCTTGGGCAGGTGGGCCAGCGGCGCCGTCAGCAGCACCATGGCCAGCGCCATGAACACGGCGACGGCGACCAGGCTCCAGCGGCTGCGCGAGCCGGCCTCATGCAGCAGGATGCTGCGCGAGAAGCTGCCCGCCACCGGCATGCCGCCGCTCACCGAGGCCACCAGGTTGGCCGCCGCCAGCCCGCGCAGCTCCGCGGCCGGCAGCAGCTTCTCGCCGCGGCGCTGCGCCAGCGACTCCGACACCGCGAAGCTGGACACGAAGGCCATCAGCGCCACCAGCGCCGCGCTGGGCAGCAGCTGCAGCCACAAGGCAGCATCCAGCGGCGGCAGGCCCAGCGGCAAGGCCAGTGCCGGCAGCGCGCCGACCTGGGCCACGCCCCGCGCCGCCGGCGTCAGCGCCGACAGTGCCATGGCCGCCACCAGCAGGATCAGCGGCGCCAGCCTGACGAGCGTGGCCGAGCCGCTGCGCCGCGACAGCAGCAGCAGCCCGACGGCCGCCCCGCCCCAGGCGGCGCTGGCCACCCCCCAGCCACCGGTCAGCGCCGTGCGCGCCAGGTCGGGCAGCGTGAAGCCGGCGGCCTGGCTGCCCAGCAGCACCGGCAGCTGGCTGGCCGCGATCATCAGCGTGGCGCCGTTCTCGAAGCCACGCAGCGCCGGCACCGACAGCAGGCTGGACAACGCATCCAGCCGCAGCAGCGCCGCCGCCGCGAGCAGCAGGCCCACCTCCGCCGCCAGCACCAGGGCGCCGGCTTCGGCCGACACACCGGCGGGCAGCCCGCCCAGCGCCTGCGCGATCATCAGCGCCAGCACCGCCACCGGCCCCAGGCCCAGCACCGGGCTGGAGCCCAGGGCCGCATAGGCCAGCAGCGGCAGCAGGCTGGCATACAGGCCCACGTGTGCGGGCAGGCCGGCCAGCATCGCGTAGGCCAGGCTCTGCGGGATGAGCAGCACGGCGACGACCGCGCCGGCCACCAGGTCCGCACGCCAGTGGGACCTCACGGGTCCACCCGGATGCCGGCCAGCTTCACCACGCGGGCCCACTTGTCGGTGTCCGCGGCGATGAGGGCGGCGACGTTGCCGGCATGCGCAAACAGGCCGCGCGCCGCCAGGCGCTCGCGCAGGGGGCCGGCCAGCACGGCTGTCAGGTCGCGCTGCAGCCGCGCGAGCTGCTCGGCGGGCTGGCCGCTGGGCGCGAACAGGCCCAGCCAGGCGCTGGCCTCGAAGCCCTTCAGCGCCGCGCCACCGGCCTCCTCCACGGTCGGCACGTCCGGCAGGCCGCGCACGCGGTGCGGGCTGGCCACCGCCAGCACCTGCAGGCGCCCGGCGCGGATCTGCGGCAGCGCCCCGGGCAGGGTGTCGAACATCAGGTCCATGTTGCCGGCGATGACGTCCTGCTGCGCCGAGACCGTGCTGCGGTAGGGGAAGTGCAGCATGTAGGTGCCGGTCAGCCGCTTGAACAGCTCGGCGGACAGGTGGGTGGGTGTGCCGTTGCCACCCGATGCGACCAGCAGCCGGCCCGGCTGCCGCGCCGCGACGCGCACCAGGTCGCCCAGGCTGCGTATGCCCTGTCGCTGCGCCGTGGCCGGGTTGACGACCAGCACCAGCGGCACCGTGACGATGATGCCCGCCGGGGCGAAGTCCTTCACCGGGTCGTAGGGCAGGCGGCGCGACAGCAGCGGGTTGATGACGTGCGTGCCCACGCTGCCCATCAGCAGCGTGTGGCCGTCGGTGGCACTGGCCACCTCGGCGGCGCCGATGTTGCCGTCGGCGCCGGGGCGGTTCTCGACCTGCACCGGCTGCCCGAGGCTGCGCTGCAGCTCCGGCGCCAGCAGCCGGGCGGCCAGGTCGGCCGCGCCGCCGGCCGCATAGGGCACCACGATGCGCACCGGCCGCGCCGGCCAGACGCCGGCGCCCGGGCCCGGCTGCGCGATGGCGGGTGCAGCCGCCAGCCAGCACAGCAGGCCGCGGCGATCGACGAGGCCGGAGATCATGCGGGTCCCGCCAGCACGCTGAGCCGCACCTGGCCGTTCAGGCAGGCGGCGTCGAAGTCCTGCAGGATGGTGGCCAGCGCGTCGGCGTCGGCCGCCTCCACCGCCAGGATGCCCACCGCCCGGTTGCGGCCCTCGGCCTTGGCCTTGTAGAGCACCATGTCGGCCCAGTTGACGGCCTGCTCCCAGTGCAGGCGCAGCGCCGGCCCCGCCCGGCCGCCCAGCGGGAAGGCCGCGAAGCCGATGGACACGGTGATGCGCAGCGGGCCGTCGGGCGTCACGATGGGCGTGCTGGCGATGCTGCGCAGCAGCCGCTCGGCGGTCTGCGCCAGATCGGCCGCGCCCAGCGCGTCGGCATGCACGAGGAACTCCTCGCCGCCCCAGCGCGCGACCAGGTCGGTGTCGCGCACGCCGGCGCGGATGCGGCGTGCCACCTCGGCGATGACGGCGTCGCCGGCGGCATGGCCGTGCTGGTCGTTGACATGCTTGAAGTGATCGATGTCGATCATCATCAGCGCGCCCTCGAAGCCGGCGCTGCCGGCCGCGCGGGCGCGGGCATCCATGACGGCCAGGAAGTGGCGGCGGTTGGACAGGTCGGTCAGCGGGTCGCGCTCGCTCTGCGCGCGCAGCAGGTGCTGGTTGGCCGTCAGCCGCGCCTGCGCCCGGCGCATGCGCAGCAGCGTCACGCCGATCAGCCCCAGCGACAGCAGCAGCAGCGCCCCCACCGCCAGGCCCACCTGCTGGGCCAGGCGGCGGTTCTCCAGCTGCTGGTCCTTGAGCTGGCCGTCGCGCGCGAGCAGGTCCAGGTTGCGCTGCTTGGCGGCGCTGTCGTACTTGCGGCGCAGCTCCTCCAGCGCGGCGGTGCGGTTGCGCTCGTTGCTGCGCGCGTTCAGCTCGCGCTCCTGGTGATAGGCCGCCAGCGCCTCCTTGTACTGGCCGGACTCGGCCCAGGTGTCGCCCAGCTCGCGCAGCTCGCGGGCGCGCTGCACCAGGTCGTTCGGGTCCAGGCCCAGCGTCGCGGCGCGGGCCAGCTGCTGGCGCGCGGCGTCGAACTGGTGCAGCTTGATGTAGGTGACCGCGAGGTTGTGGTGCAGGCCGCGCAGATAGGCGCGGTCGCGGAAGCGCTGCAGCACCGGCAGCGCCTGCTGGCCGGCGGCCAGGGCCTGCTGCAGCTGGCCCTGGTGCATGTAGGCGTCGACGAGGTTGGCGCGCGCCTGCGCGGCCAGCCGGGGCGCACCGGCCTGCTCGGCCAGCTGCAGCGCGGCCTCCAGCGCGGCGCGGGCGCCGGCCAGGTTGCGCGAGCGGCGCTCCACCCCCGCCTCGTAGAAGCGCACGCGCGCCAGCGCCAGCGTGTCGCCCTCGGCCTCCGCCAGCGCGGCACGGATCTCGGCGCGGGCCTCGTCGGCCTGGTCTTGCACCTGCAGCACCTCGGCCAGCATGCCCAGGCTCTGCGCCGCCAGGTAGCGGTCGCCGCCGGCACGCGCCAGCGCCACGCCGCGCCGCGCGCCGGCCTCGGCGTCGACGAACACGCCTTGGCCGTACTGCTCGCGGGTAACGATGCGCAAGGCCTCCCAGGCGGCGCGGAAGTCGCACTCGCCCTCGCCCACGGCGCGCGGCATGTCGCCGGGCGGGCAGTGCTTTTCCAGCCCCTGCAGCGCCCGCGTGGCGAGCGCGCCGCCCGACTTGCCCGCGCGCTCCTGGATCAGCGCGCGCAGCAGCCAGCCCAGCTCGTTGCCGCCGGCCAGCGCCGTCAGCTGCAGG
>JBKBVY010000222.1:0-5329 GCA_046289335.1 Roseateles sp.
CTGGCCAACCTCTACCGCCTGTACTACGCGGTGGCCTGGAACCGTGCGCTGGCCGCGAAGAACGACCCGCGCGCCAACGTCTTCGCCGACCAGGCGGAGGCTGCCTTCAAGCGCGACCAGGCCATCAGCGACCAGTACCACGCCATCGCGGGCGGCAAGTGGGCCGGCATGATGCTGCAGACCCACATCGGCTACACCACCTGGCAGCAGCCCGACAAGAACATCATGCCGGCCGTCAAGCGCGTGCCCGGCACGGCGGACGCTGCGGCGGTGCAGCGGCAGCTGGTGAACATCGAGCCCACCGGGCCGTTGGTGCCGCAGGTCATCGAGGCGACGCAGTTCGTCCGCGCCCACAACGCCAAGGGCCTGACCTGGACGGCCATCCCCAACCTGGGTCAGCACCGTGGCGCCGCGCTGGCGTTGCCGCAGGGCCGTGCGGCCACCACGCTGGCCGACGACGTCAGGGTGGAGTACGAGGTGCAGACCGAGCAGCCCCACCCCTGGACGCTGGAGCTGCACTTGGCGCCCACCCTCGACGTGCGCAAGGCGGGCGGCATCCGCATCGCCGTGGCCATCGGCGAGCGCCCGCCGCAGACGCTGACGCTCAACCTCATCCCCACCGCCACGTCGGCCGACACGCGCGAGCAGAAGGACTGGTCCAAGGCCGTCATCGACAACGGCTTCGTGCTGCGGACCGACGCGGTCCAGTTGCCTGCGGGCAAGCATGTCATCCGCGTCTGGCGCCTGGACGACAACGCCGTGCTGCAGCGGCTGGTGCTGCAGCCGGGCCTGCGCAGCAGCGCCCCGGCCACCACCGCCGCCGCCGAGACCGGCCAGTACCGCAACCTGCTGCGCGAGTTGCGCCCCGACATCACCGAGGCCGACATCGACGGGAAGCTGGCCGGCTACTGGCAGTCGCTGTTCGAGGGCGGCCCCGACCAGCGCATCGTCTACCCCGCCGCGCCCACGCCCGACGGCCCGGCGTCCTATGTGCTGGACGTGGGCAATGACGACGTGCGCAGCGAGGGCATGTCCTACGGGATGATGGTGGCCGTGCAGATGGGCCGCAAGGCGGAGTTCGACGCGCTGTGGAACTGGGCCTGGACGCACATGCGCTACCGCTCCGGCCCGCGCCAGAGCTACTTCCGCTGGCAGTGCAAGCCCGAGGGCTGTGCGGGTTTCGGCAGGAACGCCGTGCCCGCCTCCGACGGCGAGGAGTACATGGCCACCGCGCTGCTGATGGCCGCTTCGCGCTGGGGCAACGGCTCAGGCATCTACGACTACAACGCCCAGGCGCAGGAGCTCCTGACCGCCATGCTGCACAAGGAGACGATGAACGGCGGCATCAAGGAGGGCGCACGTTCGATGTTCTCGCCCCGGCACGGCCAGGTGGTCTTCGTGCCGGTGGGCGACGCGGCCGAGTTCAGCGACCCGTCCTACCACCTGCCGGCCTTCTACGAGATCTGGGCCCGCCGCGCCGCCAAGGCCGAGGACCGCCAGCGCTGGCGCGAGATCGCCGACATCAGCCGCGCCTACTTCAGTAAGGCCGCCCACCCGCGAACGGGTCTCACGCCCGACTACGCCCACTTCGACGGCCGACCCAAGGTGCTGGACGGCCATGAGGACTTCCGCTACGACGCCTTCCGCACGGCGGTGAACTGGAGCGTGGACCAGGCCTGGTGGGGCAGGAACCCGGCGGCCTACGGCCTCAGCCACAAGCTGCTGAACTTCTTCGCCGCGCAGAAGCAGCCCTATCCCCACCTCTACACGCTGGATGGCAGGCCGCTGAACGACGAACCGTCCAAGGGCCTGATCTCCTGCAATGCCGTCGCCGCGCTGCTGGTGGACGAAGCCCAGGCCGCGCCCTTCGTCAACGCCCTGTGGGCGCTGGACCCGCCCACCGGCCGGTGGCGCTACTACGACGGCCTGCTGCAGTTCATGAACCTGCTGCACATCACCGGGCGGTTCAGGGCCTGGTGAGCGCCCGCAGCGGCCGGAGCGGCGGGAATAATCGCTGCCCGTCCCGGGCCGGAGGGCGGCGGTCATCCCTAACATGCGCTGCGCGCGCCGCGATGCGCTCAACCCGAGGGATGCCATGACGAACAAGACCCGCCGAGGCCTGATGCCGGCGCTGCTGACCCTGCTGCTCGCCGCCGGCCCGGCCGTGGCCCAGACCACCCCGCCAGCCCCGGCCGCATCGGCCCCGGCCGCGACCCCGCGCCCCCCGCTGGCGCTGCCCGACCCCGGCGAGCCCAAGCCCTTCGACAAGGTCATCACCGCCGACGCCAAGACCCAGGAAGGCCTGTTCCGCGTCCACAGCCTGAAGAACAAGCTGTACTTCGAGGTCCCCAAGGACTTGCTGGAGCAGCCTCTGCTGATGGTGGCCAACGCCACCGCCGTGCCGGCCGGCCAGGAGCACGTGGGCCGCACGCTGAACCAGGACGTGCTGCGCTTCGTGCAGCAGCAAAACCGCGTGCTGCTGCAGCTGGTGTCGCACAGCGCCGTCGCCTCGCCGGGCAATGTGCTGGCCGATGCGGTGCGGCAGTCCCAGCGCGACGCCATCCTGGCCGTGTTCCCGGTGGAGGCCTTCGGCAAGGACGGCGCGCCGGTCATCGAGGTCACGCGGCTGTTCACCTCCGAGGTGGGCGACTTCAGCGCCCGCTCCATGGTGCGCAGCTCGCCCGATGCCAGCCGCAGCTATGTGGAGCGCACCAAGGCCTTCCCCGGCAGCATCCGCGTGGACGCGGTGCAGACCTACAGCATCTCGCCCATGCCCATGCCCGCGGTACCGGGCATGCCGGCGATGCCGCCCATGCAGGCGGCGCGCGCCGCGTCGCTGAACATCGCCTACAACATCGTGCAGCTGCCCAAGGAGCCCATGATGCCGCGGCTGATGGACGACCGCGTCGGCTTCTTCAGCATCGCCCGCACCGACTTCGGCGCCGGCCTGCAGGAGGCCCGCCAGGAGCGCCTCATCACCCGCTGGCGACTGGAAAAGAAGGACCCCGCCGCCGCGCTCAGCGAGCCGGTCAAGCCCATCGTCTGGTACATCGACAAGGCCACGCCGTCGGCGCTGGTTCCGTATGTGAAGAAGGGCGTCGAGGCCTGGAACGCCGCCTTCGAGGCCGCCGGCTTCAAGAACGCCGTGCAGGCCCGCGTCTACCCCACGGCCGAGAAAGACCCCGAGTTCGACCCCGAGGACGTGCGCTACAGCGTCATCCGCTGGGTGCCGTCGCCCATCGCCAATGCCTACGGCCCCCACCTGGCCGACCCGCGCAGCGGCGAGATCCTGAACGCCAACGTCGTGATGTTCCACAACATCCTGCAGATTCAGCAGGACTGGTACGTCACGCAGGTCGGCCCGCTGGACCCGCGCGCCCGCAAGCTGCCGCTGCCGGACGACCTGATCGGCGAGCTGGTCACCATGGTGGTCACGCACGAGGTGGGGCATTCGCTGGGCTTCCCGCACAACATGAAGTCCAGCTCGCTGTACCCGGTGGCCAAGCTGCGCGATGCGCAATGGCTCAAGACCATGGGCCACACGCCGTCGCTGATGGACTACAGCCGCTTCAACTACGTGGCCCAGCCCGAGGACCGGCTGGACCCCGCGCTGCTGATCCCCAAGATCGGGCCCTACGACGTGTTCGCCACGCGCTGGGGCTACACGCCCATCCCCAGCGCCAAGACGCCCGAGGACGAGCGCCAGCAGCTCAACCTGTGGGCGCGCGAGCAACTGGCCACGCCCTGGCTGCGCTTCAGCGCGCCGCGCGCCGAGGGCGGCGACGTGGGCGAGAACCTGGAGGCCGTGGGCGATGCCGACGCCGTGGCCGCCACCGGCCTGGGCCTGCGCAACCTGCAGCGCGTCATGAAGATGCTGCCCGACGTCGTGCCGCAGGACGGCCGCGACGACCGGCTGCTGGAGCGGCTCTACCGCGGCACCTGGCTGCAGTGGGCGCGCGAGATGACGCATGTGGTGGCCGTCGTGGGCGGCTACGACGTGCAGAACAAGCACAACGACCAGCCCGGCGCCATCGCCACGCCCGTGCCGCGCGACCGCCAGGCCCGGGCCGTGAAGTTCCTGGCCGAGCAGGGCCTGGCCACGCCGGCCTGGTTGCCGGACGGCAGCATCGTGCAGCGCCTGGGCGCGTCCGAGGCCTTGCAGACGCCGGGCGTCTACCAGCGCGGCCTGCTGCGCCTGCTGCTGTCGCCGCAGCGCACCCAGCGTCTGCTGCAGCAGGAGGCCCAGCTCGGCACGGCCGCCTACCGGCTGGACGACCTGCTGGCCGACCTGCGCCGCCACGTGTTCGGCGAGCTGGCCGGCGGCGCCGACATCCCGCCGCTGCGGCGCGGCCTGCAGCGCCACTACGTGGACACGCTGACCGCCCGCCTGGGCGGCGGCGGCCTGCTGGGCCAGGACGACGGCGAGGCCCGCGTGCGCGCCGAGCTGCATGAGCTCAAGGCGCTCGTCACCGCGGCCGCTGCCCGTGGCGACCGCGCCCGGCGCGCTCACCTGCTGGGCCTGGCCGACACCATGGACAAGGCCCTGGACCCGCGCTTCGCACCGCCCGCCAACCCGCTGGCCGCGCTGCTGCGCAGCATGGGCTACCAGGGCGATGAGGCCCACGCGGCGCACGGCTGCTGGGCCGGGCATGGGCCGTTCCACAACGCCGACTGAGCCCGTCGCGTCCCGGCTTTGAGGGGGCTGGCCCGCCTGGCCCGCCGCGGCCGGGCATCGACAATGCCGCCGATGACGCCCAGCCCCATGGACTCAAGGCAGACGGAGACGCACCGGTGCGCCTGAGTCGCGCCCTGCGCGGCCGGCGGCTGCCGCCGGCCTTGCTGGCCTCGCTGCTGGCCCACGGCCTGCTGCTCAGTCTCAGCTTCGGCCAGGGCCTGGGCCTGCCGGGGCTGGAGTTCCCCTGGCAGCAGCGTCGCGGCGAAGCGGTCGAGCTGCGCGTGGTGCTGGACGCAGCCCCGCCCGCGCCGCCCGCCGCGCCACTGCTGCCAGAGGCAGAGCCCGCCGACGCGCCTGCCGAGGCCGCACCGCCGGCAGAAGGTGATGACGCAGCACCTGCGCCGCGCCTGCTGGAACTGACCGAGGCCGCGCCGCCCGAGCGGTCGGCGCGCGCGCTGATCGCCGTCGAACGCGCCCGACCCGAGCACTGGACCGTGGCGACCGACCCCACGCTGCCCACGGCCGCCATCGCCGCGCTGTCGGCCGCGTCCGGCCCCGTGGTGGAAGCCTTGTCGCGCAGCCGCGAGGCCTTGCGCCCCCGCGAGGATCGCGGTGCCGAGCTGGCCCAGCTGGCCGCATCGCAGCCCGCCGCGG
>JBKBVY010000223.1:0-5243 GCA_046289335.1 Roseateles sp.
ATCGCGCCGGGCATCGACCTGGCGGTGCTGAAGCTGGAGGACGAGAGCTTCTTCGACAGCCGCCCGCCGCTCAAGCGCGCGTCGCGCCTGCCGGCCGTCAAGGACGCCGTCATGGCCTACGGCTACCCCACCGGCGGCTCGGGCCTGTCCATCACCAAGGGCATCGTCTCGCGCATCGAGTTCGTGGGCTACAACTTCCCCACCAGCGGCCTGCGCATCCAGATCGATGCGGCCGTCAACCCCGGCAACAGCGGCGGCCCGGCCCTGGCCGGCGACGAGATGATCGGCCTGACCTTCGCCCGCCTGGGTGCCGGCGACAACATCGGCTACATCATCCCCAACGAGGAGATCGACCTCTTCCTGACCGACATCGCCGACGGCCGCTACGACGGCAAGCCAGCGCTGTTCCAGAGCGTGCAGCCGCTGCAGAACGCCGCGCTGCGCGCCTTTGCCAAGGTGCCCAAGGGCACGACCGGCGTGCTCGTCAGCGAGCCGTCGGCCGAGCCCGGCAACCCCTTCAAGCGCTGGGACCTGCTGACCCATGTGGGCGACGTGTCCATCGACGACGAAGGCATGGTGCGCGTGGGCGAGCAGCTGCGCGTGCGCTATCCCTATCTGGTGCAGAAGCTCGCCAGCCAGGGCCGCGTGGGCGTGCGCGTGCTGCGCGACGGCCAGAGCGTGGCGCTGCAGGTGCCGCTGCGCACCCAGCCCGACCTGCTGATCCCGGGCTCGCTGAACGGCGAGTTCCCGCCCTACTTCATCTACGGGCCGCTGGTGTTCTCCGTGCCCACCGCCGACCGGCTGGGCGCGCTGAGCGCGACGCCGGCCCAGTTGCTGCTGGTGGCGCGCACCGGCAACCCGCTGATCACGCGGCTCAACGACCGCCCCGCCTTCCCCGGCCAGCAGCTGGTGTTCGTCACCTCGCCGCTGCTGTCGCACAAGATCTCGCGCGGCTATCCCAACCCGCTGTTGCGCGTGGTGGAGAAGGTCAACGACAACCCGGTGAAGAACCTGCAGCACCTGGTGGAGCTGCTGCGCGACGCCAGCGGCGAGTTCGTCGTCTTCAGCTTCTCGGGCGAGGGCTCGGACACGCTGGTGCTGCCGCGCGCCGAGGTGGCCGAGGCCACCGAGGCCATCCTGGCGGACAACGGCATCCGCGCCCAGGGTTCGCCCGAGCTGCTCAAGGTCTGGAACGGCGGCCGCTGAATCGGGGCGGGCGCGCAATATGCCCGCCGTGACGCACGCCCGCTGGCCCTCCGCCGCGCAGCATGGTGAGACTGCCGACAGAACAGTCGTCGGAGACAGGCCATGCCCTCATCATTCACCGCATCCAGCTTCGTGCCCTTCGAGGGCACGCCGGAGGACTGCGACGCCTGCGCCCGGGGTGACCGCCTGGGCTTCCAGTTCGACTTCGCCTACCAGCCCATCGTGGACCTCTCACAGCGCCGCATCTACGCGCACGAGGCGCTGGTGCGCGGGCCCGAGGGCGAGCCCGCCGGCCAGGTGCTGTCCCAGGTCAACGAGGCCAACCGCTACCGCTTCGATCAGGCCTGCCGCGTCAAGGCCATCAAGGGCGCGGCGGAGCTGGGCTTGGCCGAGCGGCTGTCCATCAACTTCCTGCCCAATGCGATCTACCGGCCCTAGATCTGCATCCGCACCACGCTGGAGGCGGCGCGCACGCATGGCTTCCCGGTCGAGCGCATCCTCTTCGAGGTGACCGAAGGCGAGCGGGTGGAGGACGGCCCCTGGTTCGCGTCCATCCTGCGCGAGTACCAGCGCATCGGCTTCCTGACGGCCATCGACGACTTCGGTGCCGGCTATGCGGGCCTCAAGCTGCTGTCGGACTTCCAGCCCGACCTCATCAAGCTGGACATGGACCTGATCCGCGGCCTGGATGCCGACCCGGCGCGCCGCCACATCGTCAACCACCTGGTGCGGCTGTGCGCCGACCTGCGCGTGACCGTCATTGCCGAGGGCGTGGAGACCGTGGCCGAGCGCGATGCGCTGCTGGACCTGGGCATCACGCTGATGCAAGGCTATCTGTTCGCCCGCCCGCAGTTCCGCGGCGCGGCGGCGCTGGCCTGGCCCTGACGCGGGGCACGCAAAAAAAGCCCACCCCGGGCGGGGTGGGCCGAAAGGCGCGCGGCGGGAGGTTCCGCGCACCGGGGAGTCCGCGAGGACGCTCAGAAGCTGTGGCGGATGCCGGCCACGAACTCGGTCAGGTTGCGGTCGCTGGCGCTGGTCAGGCCCGCCGGGATGCTGCCGGCCGCGCGGCTGACATAGCCCACGCCGTCGTTCTTGAAGCGGGTCAGCGAGCTGTACAGCGCGGTGCGCTTGGACAGGTCGTACTGGTAGCCCACGCCGAAGGCCTGGGTCTTGCCGTCCGCCAGCGCGCCGTCGTTCTTGCTCTCGACGTACTGGCCCTTGAACAGGTGCTGGCCCAGCCGGTAGCTGGCGCCCAGCCAGTAGCCCTGGCCGTCGCGGTCGGCCGCGCTGCGGTCGTCCACCCGCATCACGCCGCCGTTGAAGCGGAAGCTGTTCCAGTCGTAGGCCGCGGCGGCGGACAGGGTGCGAACCTGCTGTCCGAGCGCATCGGCCTTGTCGTCCACCAGCGAGACCATGGCGTCCAGGCCGTGGCCGGTATAGCGGCCGTAGATGTCGGCCACGCGGTTGTCGGTCGTGCCGCCCACCACCTCGCCCAGGCTCCACAGCGCACCGGCGCTGAAGCCGCCGTAGCTGGCGCTTTCCAGCTTCACCGAGTTGTTGACGCGGGCCGGTCCGCCGTTGGCCGCGGCCGAGCCGTTGCCGCCGCGCACCGGCTCATAGCCGCCGAAGCCGCCGATGACGGCCGTGCTGGCGCCGCTGCCGACGTTGGAGAACTGGCTGAACTCGTTGGTCAGCGTGTAGATGCTGCCGTACTGCCGGCCCAGCGACAGCTTGCCGTAGGGCGTGCCCAGGCCCACGAAGGCCTGGCGGCCCCAGAACGCGTTCTGGCCGTAGCTGCCGTCGTCCACGTTGATGCCGGACTCCAGCGTGAAGAAGGCCTTGAGGCCGCCGCCGAGGTCTTCGCTGCCGCGCAGGCCGAAGCGCGAGCCGGACAGGCCGCCGGACTGCACGCGCGTCTGGCGCGCGGCGCCGTCCAGCACCTGCACATTGGCGTCGAGGATGCCGTAGAGCGTCACCTGTGTGCCGGTGGGCACCGAGGACTGGGCGAAGCTGGCGGAGCTGGCCGCCAGGGCCAGCGCGGAGAGGGCAAAAGTCTTGTACTTCATGGTCTCGTCTTTCGATGAACGGTCGGGCCACCGATGAGGGCCCGTCGTGCGGGCTCCCTCTGGGGCCTCGCACGGGGTCCACATCGGGGACAACCCGCGTATCAAAAGAGCGAGAGCGTGGAACGGACTGTTCCGTTTTTGTTCTCAATGCCGCGCTGGCGGCGCGGTAGGTTCGGGCGGCCTCTCAGGTCTCGATGCGCTGACCCTCGGCGTCGAACCACAGCGTCTTGGCCGCGTCGAAGCCGAAGCGCACCGACGCGCCGTCCGCCACCTCCGGCTGGCCCGGCAGCACGGCCGACACGGTGGCGCCGCCGCTGTTCATCCACACCACATGCTGGTTGCCCAGCGGTTCCACCAGCTGGATCTGCGCGGCGAAGGGCTGGTCGGCGCCCAGCCGCACGTTCTCGGGCCGCACCGCCAGCGTCAGCGCCTCGCCCTGCGGGCGCGCGGCCAGCGCGGCGGGCAGCGGCAGCGTGAGCGCCGCCGCCACGAAGCGGCCGCCGTCGCCCACCTGGCCCTCGATGCGGTTGATGGCCGGCGAGCCGACGAAGCCCGCCACGCGCAGGTTGTTGGGCCGCTCGTAGACCTCGGCCGGCGTGCCGATCTGCTGGATGACGCCCTGGTGCATGACCACGATGCGCGTGGCCAGCGTCATGGCCTCCACCTGGTCGTGGGTCACGTAGATCATGGTGTTGCCCAGGCGCTGGTGCAGCGTCTTCAGCTCGCGGCGCAGGTCGGTGCGCAGCTTGGCATCGAGGTTGGACAGCGGCTCGTCCAGCAGCAGCACCTTGGCCTCGCGCACGACGGCCCGGCCGATGGCCACCCGCTGGCGCTGGCCGCCCGAGAGCTGGCCCGGCCGGCGCTCCAGCAGCGGGCCCAGCTGCAGCATCTCGGCCGCGGCGGCCACGCGCTTTTCCAGCTCGGCCTTGGGCGTCTTGGCCATCTTCAGCGGGAAGGCCAGGTTCTCCTTCACCGTCATCGTCGGGTACAGCGCATAGCTCTGGAACACCATGCCCACGCCGCGCTGGCTGGGCTCGGCGCGGGTCATGTCCTGCTCGCCGATGTGGATGCTGCCGCCGCTGACCGGGTTGAGCCCCGCGATGGTGTGCAGCAGCGTGCTCTTGCCGCAGCCCGACGGGCCCAGCAGCACGAGGAACTCGCCGCTGTGCACGTCGAGGTCCAGCCCCTTGATGACGTCGTGGTTGCCGAAGCGGATGCTGAGGTCCTGGATGTGAACGCGGGTCAAGGCAGTCTCCTGTGGTCTTGCAAGATCTTGGCGACGGTCTGCTGCACCGTCTGCACCGGGATGTCCCGGTTCCAGTAGTCGCTGATGGCGCGCTCCAGCGCCGTCAGCTGCTCGGGCGGCAGCAGCCGCTCGGTGTTGGCCACCAGCCGGCCGGCGTCGCGCAGCGCGGCGGCGCCCACTTGCGCGCAGGCGTCCAGCGAGCGGGTGTCGAGGTCGGTGCGCACCGGCACCGAGCCCTTGCGGGCGCTGAAGGCCAGCTGCGTCTGCGCGGACGTGGCCACGCGGGCCAGCAGTTGCTGCGCGGGGCGGGCGCCGCGGTCGTCGCGGGCCTTGGGGAACACCAGCACGTCGCCGTCCACGATGTAGGGCGCCGCGCGCGACAGGCCCGGCGTGCAGCCGAAGTCGCGGCCCGGCTGCTGGCCGGCCTGCAGGAACTCGGCCTTGGCCCAGTCGCCCATGAACTGCAGGCCCGCGCGGCCGCTGGCCAGCAGCGCGGTGGTGTCGGACCAGCTGCGGCCGTTGGAAGCCGGGTCCACATAACGGCGCAGCTTCTTGTACGTCAGCAGCACCTCGCGCAGCGCCTGGCCCTGCAGCGCGGCGGGCTCGCGGTCGCGCAGCACGGCCAGGTAGAGCGCGCGGCCGCCCTGGTTGGCCAGCACGGCGCTGAACAGGTTGAGGTCCTGCCAGGGCTGGCCGCCGTGGGCCAGCGCGATCAGGCCGGCAGC
>JBKBVY010000224.1:0-5226 GCA_046289335.1 Roseateles sp.
GCTATCGCGCCGCCGTAAACCCAGCCAAGATCGTTTGGTGCGATCTTGATGAAAAAGGGAAGCCGGGGCTTCCCTCCTGAAAATTTGGAGCGGGAAACGAGGCTCGAACTCGCGACCTCAACCTTGGCAAGGTTGCGCTCTACCAACTGAGCTATTCCCGCGTCGCTTCGCTCAAATCTTGCGATCTAGCGAAGCTGGCATTGTAATCCGTTTTTTCGGAGGATTACAAGCCATGCGCAATCAATGCGGCACCACTGTGCCAGCAGCCGCCGCGTCCTCAGGCTTCGCGGCAGCGACGGGCACTTCCTCCTCCGGCAGCGGGGTGGGCGCCGACTCCAGAGCAACCTCCAGCACACGCTCGATCCAGCGCACCGGCACGATCTCCAGCTGGTTCTTCACGTTCTCCGGAATGTCCTGCAGGTCCTTGACGTTCTCTTCCGGGATCAGCACCGTCTTGATGCCGCCGCGGTGAGCTGCGAGCAGCTTCTCCTTCAGCCCGCCGATGGCCGTGACCTCGCCGCGCAGCGTGATCTCGCCGGTCATCGCGACGTCGGCGCGCACCGGAATCCCGGTCAGCGCAGACACGAAGGCCGTGGTCATCGCGGCGCCTGCGCTCGGACCGTCCTTGGGCGTGGCGCCATCGGGCACGTGGACGTGCACATCGCGCTTCTCGAACACCTCGTCCTTGATGCCCAGCCGTCGGGCGCGTGAGCGCACCACCGTACGCGCCGCCTCGACGGACTCCTTCATCACGTCGCCCAGCGAGCCGGTGCGGATGATGTTGCCCTTGCCTGGCATCGCAGTGGCTTCGATGGTCAGCAGATCGCCGCCCACCTCGGTCCATGCGAGGCCGACGACCTGGCCGACCTGGTTCTTCTTCTCGGCGCGGCCGAAGTCGTACTTGCGCACGCCCAGGAACTCGTTGAGGTTGTCCTCGGTGACGACGACCTTGCCTTCATAGGTCTTGAGCTGGATGCCCTTGACCACCTTGCGGCAGATCTTGGACATCTCGCGCTCCAGCGACCGCACGCCGGCTTCCCGCGTGTAATAGCGGATCACGCCGCGAATGGCCGACTCGGTGACCTCCAGTTCCTCGTCCAGCACGCCATTGTTCTTGCGTTGCTTGGGCAGCAGGTAGGTCTGGGCGATGTTGACCTTCTCGTCCTCGGTATAGCCCGACAGACGGATGACTTCCATGCGGTCCAGCAGGGCCGGCGGAATGTTCATCGAGTTGGACGTGGCGACGAACATCACATCGGACAGGTCGAAGTCGACCTCGATGTAGTGGTCACCGAAGGTGTGATTCTGCTCGGGGTCCAGCACCTCCAGCAGTGCCGACGACGGGTCGCCGCGGAAGTCCATGCCCAGCTTGTCGATCTCGTCCAGCAGGAACAGCGGGTTGCGCGTGCCGACCTTGGTCAGCGACTGCAGCACCTTGCCGGGCATGGAGCCGATGTAGGTGCGGCGGTGGCCGCGGATCTCGGCTTCGTCGCGCACGCCGCCCAGCGCCATGCGGACGAACTTGCGGCCGGTGGCGCGGGCCACGCTCTGGCCGAGCGAGGTCTTGCCGACGCCCGGAGGGCCGACCAGGCACAGGATGGGCGCCTTGACCTTGTCGACACGCTGTTGCACCGCAAGATATTCGAGGATGCGGTCCTTGACCTTCTCCAGGCCGTAGTGGTCTTCGTTCAGCACGTCCTCGGCGTTCTTGAGGTCGTGCTTGATCTTGGTCTTCTTGCTCCAGGGCAGGTTGACCAGCGTGTCGATGTAGTTGCGCACCACGGTCGCCTCGGCGGACATGGGCGACATCAGCTTGAGCTTCTTCAGCTCGGCGTCGGCCTTCTTGCGCGCCTCCTTG
This sequence comes from Roseateles sp., assembly GCA_046289335.1. Taxonomy (GTDB): domain Bacteria; phylum Pseudomonadota; class Gammaproteobacteria; order Burkholderiales; family Burkholderiaceae_C; genus Pelomonas. The sequence continues at coordinate 1,859 of JBKBVY010000224.1, forward strand.
GGCATCTTGGCGGCGAGGATCCTCTTTTCGAGCTCCTCCATGTCGGCGCCTTCTTCGCCGTCGCCGAGCTCCTTCTGGATGGCCTTGACCTGTTCGTTCAGGTAGTACTCGCGCTGGCTCTTCTCCATCTGGCGCTTGACGCGGCCGCGGATGCGCTTCTCGACCTGAAGGATGTCGACTTCGTGTTCCAGCAGGTCGAGCAGCTTCTCCAGGCGCTTGGCGACGTCGGCCAGATCCAGCACGGCCTGCTTGGCGTCGAGCTTCAGCGGCAGGTGGGCGGCGATGGTGTCGGCCAGACGGCCGGGATCGTCGATGCCGCCGATGGACGTGAGGATCTCCGGCGGGATCTTCTTGTTGAGCTTGACGTACTGGTCGAACTGCTGCGTGACGGCGCGGCGCAGGGCCTCGACCTCGGGCGCATGCTCGGCCTCGGGCGGGATGGGGGTCACGTCCGCCACGAAGTGCTCACCGGGCTCGGTGATGCTGTTGGTCGTCGCGCGCTGCAGGCCCTCGACCAGCACCTTCACGGTGCCGTCGGGCAGCTTGAGCATCTGCAGGATGCTGGAGACGCAGCCGACGCCGAACATGTCCTCGGGCTTGGGTTCGTCCTTGCCGGCGGCCTTCTGGGCGACCAGCATGATCTGGCGGCCGGCTTCCATCGCGGCTTCCAGCGCCTTGATGGACTTGGGACGCCCGACGAACAGCGGGATGACCATGTGCGGAAACACGACCACGTCACGCAGCGGCAGCAGCGGCAGCGTGATCGGGTCGGCGGGGAGGATGGGATGTCCGGACATGAAGACCTCTCTTTCTCAGACCGATATCGGGCCTGAGGGGGCGATTGCAAGTTGAGGGCTCAGTGAGTCTCAGGCACTGGCCTTGGCCTGCTCGCGATAGACCAGCAAGGGGCGCGCCGATGGGTCCTCGATGTTGTGCTCGTCCAGCACGACCTTCTCGACGCCGTCCAGCGTGGGCAGGTCGAACATGGTGTCGATCAGCGACTGTTCCATGATGGAGCGCAGGCCCCGCGCGCCGGTCTTGCGGGCCAGCGCCTTGCGGGCGATGGCGGCCAGCGCCGGCTTGCGGATCTCAAGCTCGACGCCGTCCATCTCGAACAGCTGCTGGTACTGCTTGACCAGCGCGTTCTTGGGCTCGGTGAGGATCTGGATCAGCGCGTCCTCGGTCAGCTCACCCAAAGTGGCGACGACCGGCAGGCGGCCCACCAACTCGGGGATGAGGCCGAACTTGATGATGTCTTCGGGCTCCACCTCCCGGAAGACCTCGCCGACCTTCTTCTCGCTCTTGCTGCGCACCGTGGCGCCGAAGCCGATGCCCGACTTCTCGCTGCGGTTCTGGATGACCTTCTCCAGGCCATCGAACGCGCCGCCGCAGATGAACAGGATGTTGGTCGTGTCGATCTGCAGGAAGTCCTGGTTGGGATGCTTGCGGCCGCCCTGCGGCGGCACCGAGGCCATCGTGCCCTCGACGAGCTTGAGCAGCGCCTGCTGCACGCCTTCACCGGACACGTCGCGCGTGATGGACGGGTTGTCGGCCTTGCGCGAGATCTTGTCGATCTCGTCGATGTAGACGATGCCGCGCTGCGCGCGTTCGACGTCGTAATTGCAGTTCTGCAGCAGCTTCTGGATGATGTTTTCGACGTCCTCGCCGACGTAGCCGGCTTCGGTCAGCGTCGTCGCATCGGCGATCACGAACGGCACGTTCAGCAGGCGCGCCAGCGTCTGGGCCAGCAGCGTCTTGCCGGAGCCGGTGGGGCCGATGAGCAGGATGTTGCTCTTGGACAGCTCCACCGAATCCTTGGCCGTGCTCATGTGGCGCAGCCGCTTGTAGTGGTTGTAGACGGCCACCGCCAACGTGCGCTTGGCCACGTCCTGGCCGATCACGTACTGATCCAGGCTGGACTTGATCTCGCTGGGCGTGGGCAGGTCGGACTTGCCGGCACGAGCCGTCGGCTCGGGCGCCGGAATCTCGTCACGGACGATGTCGTTGCACAGCTCGATGCACTCGTCGCAGATGAAGACCGACGGGCCGGCGATCAGTTTCTTGACCTCGTGCTGGCTCTTGCCGCAGAAGGAGCAGTACAGAACTTTCTCGCTGGAGTTGCCTTTTTTGTCGGCCATGAGAACTGCTCGATAAAAACGAAAGGGTTCGGGGCGTGACGCCTCGAATGATGATAGTCCAAACGATCTCGGGGCCCTCGTGGGGATAAGGGCCCCGATTCCGTCGCGAATCGCGGGGCTTGTGACAAGCCCGCGCCGATCAGGGGCGGTGCTCCAGCACCTGGTCGATCAGCCCGTAGGCCTGGGCTTCGGCGGCGGACATGAAGTAGTCGCGCTCGGTGTCGGACTGGATTTTCTCCAGCGTCTGGCCCGTGCGCTCCGCCAGGATGCGGTTCAAGGTCTCGCGAGTCTTCAGGATTTCACGCGCGTGGATCTCGATGTCGGTGGCCTGGCCCTGCGCGCCGCCCAGCGGCTGGTGGATCATGACCTTGGCATTGGGCAGCGCAAACCGCTTGCCCTTGGCGCCGGCCGACAGCAGGAAGGCGCCCATGCTGGCCGCCATGCCCATGCACAGCGTCGAGACTTCGGGCTTGATGAACTGCATGGTGTCGAAGATCGACATGCCGGCCGACACGCTGCCGCCCGGGCTGTTGATGTAGAGCGAGATCTCCTTGTCGGGGTTCTCGCTCTCCAGGAACAGCAGCTGGGCAACGACGAGGTTGGCCACCGCGTCGTTGACGGGGCCCACCAGGAAGACGATGCGCTCGCGCAGCAGGCGCGAGTAGATGTCGTAGGCCCGCTCGCCGCGACCCGACTGTTCGATGACCATGGGCACGAGGCCGAGATTGCTGGTGTCGAGGGCGCTCATTCAGTTCCTTGAAAACGGTTCGGTGACGCTGTTATGGGGGCAGATTATGGACATGCAAGAAAGAAGGCGCCGGGCCTCGCGGCGCGGCGCCTTCTTCGATTTGTGGGCACTCAGTTGCCGGCGGCCATCAGCTCGTCGAACGGCAGCACCTTGTCCGTCACCTTGGCCTTGGCCAGCACGAACTCCGTGACGTTGTTCTCGACGACGACGGCTTCCACCTCGGCCATGCGCTCGCGGTCGCTCAGGTACCAGCGCATCACTTCGGCAGGCTTCTCGTAGCTCTGCGACAGCTCCTCGATGTGCGCCTGCAGCTGGGCCGGCTTGGCCTGCAGGTTGTTGGCACGCACCAGCTCGGCGACGACCAGGCCCAGGCGCACGCGACGCTCGGCGATCTTCTTGTATTCGGCCTTCAGGTCGTCGTCGGACTTCTTGGCGTCTTCTTCCGGCAGGCGGCCGGCGGCCTTGTCGGCCTCGACCTGCTG
>JBKBVY010000225.1:0-5183 GCA_046289335.1 Roseateles sp.
GCACCGCCGACGCGCCCGCCACGGCCGACGAGATCGTGCGCAAGCTCATGGAGGAGCGCGACTCGCAGGTGCCCTCGCAATGGCTGCGCACCGAGGTCGACCGGGCCGAGCTGCCCACCGTGCCGGTGCAGCTCTACAACGAGAACGACTCGCCCGACGCGCGCGCCGCGCTGCAGCGCTGGATCGACGGGCTGCAGATCGGCCGCTGGTTCCACCTCTTCATCCAGGGCGACTGGCATACCGCCCAGATCGCCTGGATCAGCGAAGGCCGCCAGTTCGTGCTGTTCGTGGGCCGCGACGCCGACGAACGCCTGCCGCTGACGCGCCGCGCGCTGGAGGCCTTGCTGGCCAACGGCCTGATCACGGCGCTGGAGGACGACAGCATCGTCCAGCGCGCCGTCGACACCCTGATGAGTGATCTAGACGGCGGCTGACGCCTCGACCGGCGCCGGGGCGGCGCCGTGGGTCCACTCGTGCAGCGCCAGCGCCACATCGCCCACACCGCTCTTCTTCAGCGCCGAGAACAGCGTCACCGACACGTCGGAGTTCTCGGTCGTCAGGCCGCCCAGGAACTCGCCGGTCGCGCGCAGCGCCGCGTCGGCCTCCTTGCGGTTGAGCTTGTCGGCTTTGGTCAGCAGCACCAGCAGCCGGATCTCGCCGGTGGCCACCCGGGCGGCGACGAACTCCAGCAGCTGCTTGTCCAGGTCGGTCAGACCCAGGCGCGAATCGACCATCAGCACCACGCCCGACAGGCTGCGGCGCACGGCCAGGTAGTCCGCCATCACCTTCTGCCAGCGCAGCTTGGCGGACTTGTTGACCGCCGCGTAGCCGTAGCCCGGCAGATCGGCGAACAAGGCGTCGGGCGCGTCCTTGGGGCCCAGCTCGAACAGGTTGATGTGCTGGGTGCGGCCCGGCGTCTTGGACGCAAAGGCCAGGCGCTTCTGCTGCGCCAGCGTGTTGATGGCGGTGGACTTGCCCGCGTTGGAACGGCCCACGAAGGCGATCTCGGGCAGTTCGGTGGCGGGCAGGTGGACCAGCTGGCTGGCGGTCGTCAGGAAGCGCGCGGTGTGCGTCCAGGCCAGGGCGAGCTTCTCGGTGACGGGCTCGGCCGACGGGGCCTCAGGGATTTCGTTGGTCATGGGCTGTTCGGACGCTGTGATTCGGCATTGTAAAATTTGAAGGTTGCGCCCAACGAAACCCATAAATCCATGAAGACTGTCGCCCTCCTCCTGTCGAGTCTGATGCTGGCCGCCTCGGCTCATGCGAACGAGCCCGCCGCAGCACCGGCCAAGCCGGACCTCGCCAAGGGTGGCGCCATCGCCGCGCAGGTCTGCGCGGCCTGCCATACGGCCGATGGATCGCGCGGCTCGCCGGCCAACCCCATCCTCGCCGGCCAACACCCCGAATACCTGGCCAAGCAGCTGCACGAGTTCAAGAGCGGCAAGCGCAAGAACGCCATCATGCAGGGCATGGCCGCGCCGCTGTCGGAAGAAGACATCCGCAACGTCGCCGCCTTCTATGCCAGCAAGACCGTCAAGCCCGGCTTTGCCAAGAACAAGGACACCGTGGCCCTGGGCGAGAAGATCTACCGCGGCGGCATCGCCGACCGCAGCGTCCCGGCCTGCGCCGGCTGCCACGGCCCCAACGGCGCCGGCATGCCGGCCCAGTATCCGCGCCTGGGCGGCCAGCACGCCGACTACGTGGAAGCCCAGATGGTGGCCTTCCGCGGCGGTGCCCGCGGCAACTCGGCGCAGATGACCGCCATCGCCGCCAAGATGAACGACAAGGAGATCAAGGCCGTCTCCGACTACATCGCCGGCCTGCGCTGAAATTCCTGCAAGCCTCTGAAGCAAGGCCGGTGACCCCCACCGGCCTTTTTTCTTGAAGCCCTGATGTCCGCCTCCGCCCCGCGCCCCTCCATCGCCCGCGAACTGCTGGACCTGCTCGCGTCCATGCGCTTCGCGATCGCGCTGCTCAGCGTCATCTGCATCGCGTCCGTCATCGGCACGGTGCTGCGCCAGAGCGAGCCCATGGGCAACTACGTGAACCAGTTCGGGCCGTTCTGGGCGGAACTGTTCGACCGGGTGGGCCTTTACACGGTCTACAGCGCGCCCTGGTTCCTGGTCATCCTGGCCTTCCTGGTGATCTCCACCAGCCTATGCATCGCCCGCAACACGCCCAAGATCATTGCGGACCTGAAGAGCTACAAGGAAGGCGTGCGCGAGCAGTCGCTGCAAGCCCACCACCACAAGGCTGCAGGGGCACTGGCGGACGACCCGCAGGCCGCGCTGGCCCGCATCGGCGGCCTGCTGACTGCACAGGGCTGGCGCGCCCGCGTGCAGCAGCGCGACAACGGCATCATGATCGCGGCACGCCGCGGCGCGGCCAACAAGCTGGGCTACATCGCCGCGCACTCGTCCATCGTGCTCATCCTCATCGGCGGCGTGCTGGACGGCAACGCCATGGTGCGCCTGTCGATGTGGCTGCAGGGCAAGCAGCTCTACACCGGCTCCGGCTTCGTCGCCGAGATCAAGCCCGAGCACCGGCTCAGCGCGACCAACCCCAGCTTCCGCGGCAACCTGTCGGTCTCCGAGGGGCAGCGACAGGGCATCGCGGTGCTGAGCCTGCCCAGCGGCGTGGTGCTGCAAGACCTGCCCTTCGACGTGGAGCTGAAGAAGTTCAGCGTCGAGTACTACGCCACCGGCATGCCCAAGAGCTTTGCCAGCGACATCGTCATCCACGACGGCGCGACGACCCGCGAGGCCGTCGTCAAGGTCAACGAACCCGTCATCCACAAGGGCCTGGCGCTCTACCAGAGCAGCTTCGAGGACGGCGGCAGCCGGCTCGCGCTGACCGCCCTGCCGCTGGACGGCGGCGCGCCGCGCGCCTTCGAAGGCCGCATCGGCACGCGGCTGCCTTTCGGCGAGCAGACGCTGGAGCTGGAGGGCCTGCGCGTCATCAACGTCGAGAACATGGCCGGCGGCGATGCCTCCGGCGCCGACGTGCGCAAGGTGGACCTGCGCGACACGCTGACCAAGCACCTGGGCAGCGGCGCCAAGGGCGACGGCGCCAAGACGCTGCAGAACGTGGGGCCATCGTTCAGCTACAAGCTGCGCGACGCCGCCGGCCAGGCGCGCGAATTCAACAACTACATGCTGCCGGTGGAGCTGGACGGCCACAAGGTCTTCCTGGCCGGCGTGCGCGAGACCCCGGCCGAGAACTTCCGCTACCTGCGCATGCCCGCCGACGAGAACGGCAACCTGGACGGCTGGCTGCGCCTGCGCGCCGCGCTGGGCGATGCGGCGCTGCGCGAGGCCGCCGCGCGCGCCTATGCCCGCGCCGCCACGCCCACGGCCCAGCCGCAGATGCAGGACCAGCTGTTCAGCACCGCGCAGCGCGCGCTGACGCTGTTCTCCGGCGCGGCTTCCAAGCCAGACGACGAGGTCAAGGGCGGCCTGCCGGCGCTGTCGCAGTTCATCGAGCGCGACGTGCCCGAGAGCGAGCGCCCGCGCGTGTCCGAGGTGCTGCTGCGCATCCTCAACGGCAGCCTGTTCGAGCTGCACCAGCTGGCGCGCGAGCGCGCGGGGCTCAAGCCCGCCCCGGTCGACGCCAACACCCAGGCCTTCATGACGCAGGCCGTGCTGTCGCTGTCCGACAGCCTGTACTACCCGGCGCCGGTGCTGCTGCGGCTAGACCACTTCGAGCAGGTGCAGGCCAGCGTGTTCCAGGTCGCGCGAGCCCCCGGGCAGAAGCTGGTCTATCTGGGCGCCATCCTGCTCATCGTGGGCGTTTTTGCGATGCTCTATGTCAAGGAGCGCCGGCTGTGGGTGTGGATCGCGCCGGCCGCCGACGCGGCGGGCTCGCAGGTGTGCATGGCCATGTCCAGCACGCGCGAGTCGCCCGACAACGCCACCCTCTTCGCCCAGCTTCAACAGGCCATACTGCCGACTGGCGCGCCCAAGGAGCCCTCATGAACACCACCACCTTCGATCTGGCCCCCCGCCACTCGATGCAGCGCCGCAGCGCGCTGGACTGGCTCTTCGCGCTGCTGGTGCTGGCCGGCGGCGGCTACGCCTTCCACCGCTACCACGCGTCCATGGACGTCTACGAGCAGGCCATCCTGGGCTGCTCGCTGCCGGCGCTGATCGCGCTGGGCTGGTTCTGGAAGCCGCTGCGCTGGCTGAGCCTGGCCACCGGCGCCGCGGCGCTGACGGCCATCGCGCTGTACGCACGCCAGCCCGATGCCTTCGGCGCCGACCTGGCCGCGGGCGAGCAGGTCTTCCTGCTGAAGTACATGCTGTCCAGCCAGAGCGCCATCCTGTGGATGAGCCTGCTGTTCTTCATGAGCACGCTGTTCTACTGGGGCGGCTTCTTCACCGGCGCGGGCCGCCACAGCGTGGCCGAGGCTGCCGGCTCCAGGCTGGCCTGGGCCGGCGTGTTCATGGCGCTGGTGGGCACGCTGGTGCGCTGGTACGAGAGCCACCAGATCGCGCCCGACATCGGCCACATCCCGGTCAGCAACCTCTACGAGGTCTTCGTGCTGTTCTGCTGGATGACCACGCTGTTCCACCTGTACTACGAGGAGCGCTTCGCGACCAAGTCGCTGGGCGCCTACGTGATGCTGGTGGTCAGCGCGGCGGTGGGCTTCCTGCTCTGGTATACGGTGGCGCGCGGCGCACACGAGATCCAGCCGCTGGTGCCGGCGCTGCAGAGCTGGTGGATGAAGATCCACGTGCCGGCCAACTTCGTCGGCTACGGCTGCTTCGCGCTGGCGGCCATGGTGGCGCTGGCCTATCTGCTGAAGACCGCCACCACGCGCAGCCTGCTGGTGGGTCTGGTGGGCGTGCCCGCCGCCATCATCGCCCTCATCGCGGCCGTGCGGCTGGGCGCCGATGTGACCCCCGACACCATCGCCGGCCTGGACGCCTGGATGCGCAAGATCGCCGCCGTGACGGTCTTCCTGGGACTGTGCGTGGCGCTGCGCCGGCCGCTGAGCGCCCGCCTGCCCGAGCTGCCCCAGCTGGACGACCTGATGTACAAGGCCATCGCGCTGGGCTTTGCGTTCTTCACCATCGCGACCATCCTGGGCGCCTTCTGGGCCGCCGAGGCCTGGGGCGGCTACTGGAGCTGGGATCCCAAGGAGACCTGGGCGCTCATCGTCTGGCTGAACTACGCGGCCTGGC